>CAIZFH010000180.1 GCA_903932155.1 uncultured Granulicella sp.
CGGAATGTTCCCGCTGGTGACCATTGTTGTGTCGCTGCTGTTGTACAAGGAGCTGCCGAGCAAGTTCAATTTGGCGGGAATGGTGCTGGCGCTGGTTGCGGTGTTGTTTATGGCGTTTGATGAAGTGCGGCACAGTCCGGACGAGGCGAAGTAAGACGACACATCGCACAGTGCGCGAAGTACGGGGCGCAATCAACTGAGATGTATGACGGACTAGCCGCCGGCTATGGCTCCAATGATCAGCAATGGCTCGCGGCCCTCTGCGATTGGCGGAGGCAGTTCGGCGTCCAGCGGTTCGTGCGACCAGTCCTGCTCGCAGACGAAGAAGCGAAGAAAAGCACGCCGCTCTCCGGTGGCGTAATCGCGAATGGTGCCGCCGAGTGCGAGGTAGTTTGCTTCGAGCGCGTCCAGGACGCGCCGCAGCGTTACGGGCGCGGTGACCTCCAGTGAAATCTCGTAGCCAACACCCGCGAGCGTGCGCAGATGTTGCGGGAGCTCGATTCGGATTAGCCGCGTTGCTTCAGGCAAGCGTCTGCACCTCGACGCTGAGCACCGCGGGGAGATCGTGCACGATGGGAGCCCAGGTGTCGCCTGCATTGGAGGAGGCATACACCTGTCCGCCGGATGTGCCGAAGTAGATGCCGCAATCGTCGAGAGTGTCCACGGCCATGGCGTCGCGCAGCACATTTACATAGCAGTTCTGCTGGGGCAGGCCGACGGTCAGCGGCTCCCACTCGTTGCCGCCGGTCTTGCTGCGGAAGACGCGGAGTTTTCCCTCGGGGACGAAGTGTTCGGAGTCGCTCTTGATGGGGACGACGTAGAGAGTCTCGGGCTGATGCGCGTGGACGTCGATGACGAAGCCGAAGTCGGTGGGCAGGTTTCCGCTGACCTCGCGCCAATTTTCGCCGGCGTCATCGGAGCGCATGACGTCCCAATGTTTTTGCATGAAGAGCACATTGGGGCGCGAGCGATGCATGGCGATGTGATGCACGCAGTGGCCCACCTCAGCGGTCGGATTGGGCATCATGTTCGAGACCAGGCCCTTGTTGATGGGCTTCCAACTTTTGCCGCCGTCGTCGGTGCGGAACGAGCCTGCGGCGGAGATAGCGATGAATATGCGCTCGGGGTTTACGGGGTCGAGGATGATGGTGTGCAGACACATGCCGCCGGCGCCGGGCTGCCAGTGAGGACCGCTGCCGTGACCGCGCAGGCCGGCAAGCTCGTTCCATGTTGCGCCACCGTCAGTTGACTTGAAGAGCGCGGCATCTTCGATGCCCGCGTAGACGGTTTCAGCGTCGGTGAGCGAGGGCTCGATGTGCCAGACGCGCTTGAACTCCCAGGGATGCGGAGTGCCGTCGTACCACTGATGGGTGCCGGGGACGCCGTCGTAAGCAAATTTGTTTCCGACGGGGGCCCAGGTTGCGCCGCCGTCATCCGAGCGCTGCATGACCTGGCCAAACCATCCGCTGGATTGCGATGCATAAAGCCGGTTGGGATGGACCGGGCTGCCTTTTACGTGGTAGATCTCCCAGCCGGCAAAGAATGGCCCGGCGACTTTCCAGTCTTTGCGCTTGCCATCCGCGGTGAGAAGGAATGCGCCCTTTTTGGTGCCGACCAACACCCTGACTGTGCTCATTGGGGAAGTCCTCTTTTGCTGAGGTGAACATCTAGTGCTCAATTATTCTTCCTGAACGAGAGGGTGTTGACAAGGGATTTTTCTGGGACATGAAAGCGCATTGCGCTTATACAAAAGCGACCAATCCGCCGCTTTGTCTTTTTACTCAGATATGAACTGCGTTAGTAGCCGAGGCCCACGCTTGCCG
>CAIZFH010000181.1 GCA_903932155.1 uncultured Granulicella sp.
ACGTTCTTCGGAAGGGCCGCCCAGAACAAATAGGCGGCCAGCCTACCCAGGAACTCCGCGAGGGTGACGAAGAGATGGGACAAGTTGCGCAGGAGCATATTCCAGATGTACGAGTCTGAAACATATAACATCGCACATCGGCGCGCACCGGTGGTCTGTGTCGTACGATTATCTGACGCATCCGTTTCTCTATGCTAACCCGACTTTCGCACTTCGCCGAGTTTTTGCGGCTCGGCCAAACTATATTTGGTTTGCCTGCAACACCGACCCCTGCTAAAAAGCCTGAAAAGGCCTGAGTGAAGACCTGCCCTCTTTTCTTTCGCCTCGACTTCTGGCATTCTGCTGCTTCCGATGTTCCTGCGCAGCACCCTACGAAAGAAGGACGGCAAGACACACCGCTACTTCAGCGTGGTGGAGAATCGCCGCTTGCCTGGCTCCCGGATCGTGCAGCGAACCGTATTGTATTTGGGAGAGATCAACGACCAGCAACAAGCGGCCTGGCGCAATACGTTGAAGGTCTTCGACGAAGACGAACAAGACTACCGCACCATGAGCCTGTTCCCGGACGACCGGGAAGTGCCCGCCGACGTGCTGGACAGCATACAGGTGAAACTGAGCGGTCTGGAACTGCGGCGGCCACGGAACTTCGGTGCGTGTTGGTTGGGCTGCGAGTTATGGCAGCAACTCGGACTGGATGAGTTTTGGCAACAGCGCCTGCCGGAAGCACGCGAGGCGGTGAGTTGGGAGAAGGTGTTGCAGTTAGAAGTGGTGAACTGCCTGCTCGACCCCGGCAGTGAGTTTCGCCTGCACCGGCAGTGGTTCGTCGATAGTGCGATGGACGAATTGCTGGAGACAGACTTCGCGGTGGCCGCCAAGGACCGCTTGTATCGCTGTCTGGATCGGGTGCTGCCGCACAAACAGGAGCTGTTTGTCTGGTTAAGGCAGAAGTGGGCCGACTTGTTCCACTCGGATTTCGAAGTGCTGCTCTATGATCTAACCAGTTCGTACTTCGAAGGAGAGATGGAGCAGAACCCGAAGGCCAAGCGCGGTTACAGCCGGGATAAGAGACCGGACTGTCTGCAATTGGTGATCGCGTTGGTGGTGACCACCGATGGGCTTCCCTTGGCCTATGAAGTGATGCAGGGCAATACATCGGATCGCACCACGCTGCCGGGTTTTCTCAAAAAGATTGAGGACACCTACGGCAAAGCGCGGCGGGTATGGGTAATGGATCGTGGCGTTCCCACCGAAGCCATTCTGAAAGACATGCGCGATCCGCAACGGCAGACCTTCTATTTGGTGGGCACACCCAAAAGCAGGATCAATCAGCATGAAAAGAAGTGGCTGGATCTGCCGTGGCAAAAGGTGCGCGACTCCGTGGAGGTGAAGTTGTATGAGCACGAGGGCGAACTCTACGTGCTGGCCAAAAGCGGAGGGCGGCAGGCGAAAGAGAACGCCATGCGGCGCAAGCGGCTGACCCGGCTGTTGCGCAAACTGCGGGCGATGCGCAAGAGCCTGCCCAAGCGCGATCAACTGCTGCTGCGTATCGGCGCCGCCAAGAAGGAAGCCGGCCGGGCTTTCGGGTTCGTGAAGATTCAGACGCCGTCAGCAGATCAGGCGGTCACTCGCGAGACGTTCTCGTTTCAAGTGGACAAGGCCAAGCTCAAAGCCGCCGAACAACGCGACGGACACTATTTACTGCGCAGCAACCTCACCGGCGAGGATCCCGCGGTATTGTGGACACGCTACGTGCAACTGACGCAGATCGAGAGTGTGTTCCGCTCGCTGAAAAGCGAATTGAGTATCCGGCCCATTCGTCATCAACTGGAGCATCGGGCCGACGCGCACGTGCTGATTGCGTTCCTAGCTTACTGTCTGCAAGTCACGTTGAAGAACCGCCTGATGCTGCACGCACCGGGATTGACGCCTGCCGCAGTGTTCGAGAAACTGGCGACGATCCAGATGGTCGAGGTTCGGATTCCCATGGTGGACGGCCGTTGGCTGGTGATGCCGCGCCACACGCAGCCGGAGAAAGACGTGCAAGCATTACTGCACCAAATCCGGATCACACTTCCCTCGCAACCACCGCCGCGGATTAAGGCATCCCAGATCCCACCAGAATAGTTCGCCGGTCCCCCTTTCCGTAGTGAAGACCTTTGTCTAGCCTGCACTGATTCTGAATGGTTTAGCCCTCGCAAAACCCGCGAAGTGCGAAAGTCGGGTTAACCGACCTACCCCATCTTCGACGGGATGAACAGCGCCGGATTCTTCTTGGCCATGTCCACCACGTGCGCATACTTCGCCGTCATGCGCGGGTCGGCGTGGCCCAGGAAGTCCTGCACCGCGCGCAAGTCGCCGGTGTGAAGGTAACCGAGCGTTCCCGCCGTGTGGCGCAACGCATGATTGGAGATGCCGGGCCGCTTTAGGCCCGCTGTCCGCAGGTAG
>CAIZFH010000182.1 GCA_903932155.1 uncultured Granulicella sp.
CGACCGCTTCACTGAAAACTACAACCAACGCTGCCGCCCCTTCGCATGGACAGCCACGGCAGACTCCATCTTCCAAAAACTCGCCAAACTATGCAACCGTATTTCTGGGACAGCACACTAGAGATTCAGCAGGAACTGAACGAGCATTACACGGATTATGAGGTAGTGGTGGTGGGCAGGGGCGCAAATACGCAATTCTCGGCTGCTGACAGCGAAATATTACAGCGGCTTCCCGGAATTCGTTACATACAACTGGCGTCCTGGGTACAGGAAGAAGTGGCGTGGGCGGCAGCGCTGGAAAACGCCATCGGGGACTTTATAGTTCTGTTTAGCCAGGGATGCGACCCGGTGAAAGCGATTCATGAAACGGTCGCCGTCTGCAAGGCTGGATCAGACGTAGTGGTAGGCGTGGCCGCGGAGCGCCATTCCGTGATCTACCGCTTCTTACGCAGACTGTCGGGCCGCATTCTTCGCTCCGTCGACTATTGCCTTCCCGACAACGCCACGTCCTTGCGCTGTCTGAGCCGCCGGGCAGTCAACTCGGTAACGCAGACCGGTCGCCTGCACCATCAGCTCATCATGCGCATTCAGAAGACCGGGTATCCGGAGACGGTTTATTCCTACCAACACCTTGCGCATCCAGGCAGCGAGTCGTACTCCTTGCTGAGCGGCGTGCGGCGCCTGGTACGGCTGATAGTCTTCAACTCTTCGCGGCCTCTTCGCTGGATATCCGAGATGGGGATGATCGGAAGCGTTCTGGCGTTTCTGATTGCCTTCTACAGCATTTTGATCCGGTTTGTGCGCGGCCACGTGATCGAGGGATGGACAACCACGATTCTGTTTATATCCGCTTTATTCATGCTGCAGTTTTTAATGATGTCGTTTTTCGGAGAGTACCTTGGTCGCCTGCTGGACGAGAGCAGCAACCGGCAACTATATTCTGTCGTCTTCGAGAAGAACAGTCTGGTCATGGTGAACCAGGATCGCATCAACGTCTTGGACAGCTCGGTTAGTTCAGAGAGCAATCGCGTACAGACCGGCCGCGACCGTTAGAAATTCAGCGGGCATGGGCAACCGTCTACTGGGTGCGGCTCAGCGGTGCGCATCCGGAGCGGGATAAGTTTTCGGGTTGTAGACTCCCAGGCAGGCTCGGAAGAGTGCCGAAAGAAGGGAAAGATTTCCCCGGATGCCGCTGATCTTGGTGGGCGTTTTTCCTTTGGGGTAGCGGCGCAAGGTGGGCAGCTCGATGCACCGGTAACCCAGCCGTGGAACCCGGTAGGAGAGGTAGGCCAGCAGCTCGTAGGTGAGGAAGACCTGGCGGAAAGGCGCCACCTTCTCGTCTAAGAGCAACTTTCGGCTGTAGGCGCGGAAACCCTGGGTCGTGTCTGTCCACTTAAACCCGGAAAAGAAGCTCAACACCGGCGCATGGATCAGGCGGATGGCCAGGTTTCGCGACAACGGCGTGTTCTCCGCTTCGCCTTGGGCGATGAAGCGAGAGGCTTGCACGAAATCCTCTCCGCTGCGCAGCGCCTCCAGAAAGCTGGGAATGGCCTTGGGATCGTCCTTGTCGTTCCCGTCGATGGTGACAATTCCTTCATAGCCCTGGTCCAGCGCAAAGGCGTAGGCGCAGCGCAACTGGGAGCCGAGCTTGCCCGGTCCTGTCTTGAGCAGCAAACCGGAGACGCCCTTTTTCTTCAACCACTCCTGCCGCAGGGATCCATCCGTACTGCCGCCGTCGACCAGCAGAATATCCGCGAGTCCGTCGATCTTCAGCGCCTCCATGCGCATCAGCAGATTGAGGATTCTGTCACCTTCGTTGATGACCGGAATGACAACACAATAATCGTGGCGGCGGTCCAGCCAGAAGACTGTGTCAAAGGATGGAACCTGCCAGCCGCCACGCAATGTCGGATCAATTGCAACTCTCTCTTTCATCTTCGTTTGCGCGCTTTCTTTGCTGGGTTTCAAACTCTCCCAGCCTCGCTACACCGGCTGGTGCCGTAATAACGCTGGGCGGCATCCACCGCGCGGGCGATTGAGAACTCATGCGCCTCGCCGTTGGTTGCCAGCATCTCGATGGTCCCTAGGTGTTCGGGAAGGAACTGGCGGAGCGCTGCGGCGATAATGCCATGGTTGGCATCCGAATCGCCCAGAGGAATCAGGTTCGGCTCGCTGAGGTGAATGTGACCCACCAAGGAGGCGTGCAGTTGCAGGATCTCGACGGCATTCTCGCTGTTGATGGTCAGCGCTCCGGTATCCAATTGCATGCGGATGGCGGGATGATCCACCCAGCGCACGACCTCCGCTGTCTCCGTGCTGTCGATCATGAAGTTGGCGCCATAGCAGGGAGGGTTCGGTTCCAGGCAGATGACTACGCCGTGGCCAGCGGCCAGATCGCCCAGACGGCGAAAGAACTTCTCGGCCACTGCCCGCGTTTCCTCGTCGGTGAGCCCGGATCGGTCGCGATTCTTCGGCGAACCGAAAACCAGCCGCGTGGCGCCGAGCGTCTTGCCGATCCGGCAGATTGTGTCCAGATGGGCGAGCATCGCCTGCCGCGCATCCTCGCCGCCAAAGACATTCAGGCCGGTGGTGCCGTAGAGCAGCGACTGCATGCCAGTAATCTCGATACCGCGGTCGTTCCACCAACGCCGCACCGCTTCTACTTGTTCCGTGCTCACTCCGGCGATGTCAGAGAAGTATTTTCCGGGGGCAACGTCGATGGCGGATACCCCTTTGGACTTCAGCAGTTCGGCGATTTGCGGATCCTGATCGACGTTCCAGGCAAGATTGGAGATGGCGATTCTCAATGCGGTACCGTCCTAGCTCTTGATAGTAAGCGGCTCGGACTGCGCATAGGCGCGAATGGCCAGCAAGGTCTCGTTCTTGCTGTACTGGTAGCGCCCCGCCTGGTGGAACAAGACGGCGTACTTGGATTGAAAATCGTAATGCGCCGGGGTTGCGGACACGGGATTGTCGAAGCTTTCGCGGCCGAATCCCAGCGTGGCCACTTCGTCAACCCGGATCGGCTCGGCGGTCAGGTGTACCAGCGAAAGACCGGCCCGGAGCGCCGTCTGGATGTCGTACCAGAGGTTCACCATGGGATAAAACTGATAACTCGCCCGGCTTTCGACGACGGCCAGGTTATTGTTGTTCTGGAAATCGAAGATCACGTTCTTTCTCAGTCCGGGCCCCACAAGTCCGGAAAGCCTGACGATGAGGCGACGTGCAAAGTGCTCCTCGACGAATTCCTCAAGCAGACGCCGATGCAATCCGTACGCGTGCAGTCCGGTCTTTTCCACGGCCGTATCCTCGTCCACTCCGTTGGGGTCGGCAAAGACATCGACCGTGCTGATCAGAAGGAATGTCTGGCAGCGGACCGTCGCCAGATGGGCGACGAGGGAGTCGATGTTCTTGCGGTCCGCCTCCGGCTCCTTGTTAGCGATCCACCTCTGGGCCGGAGCGGCGCTGCAAACAACGGTTTGGAACTGCTCTCCGTCGATGGAAGAGATGTTGGAGGAGCGGTACAAATCCGAAAACCTTGCCTGTTTCATCAAGGTTGTGCCGACAAACCCCGAATAGCCGATCAATGCATCCCGCGTCATGCTGTCACCCCTTGTGCAATTCCCTTTCATCCTATCCGCATCCTCCCTGGCCCGTCTGTCGGGATAGCGCTGCCCCCGTGTCGCCGTCTCGATCCAGGGCAAACGCATCTTACTCACTACAGTACGGTTAGAAATCATCCAGAATCAGATGATTGCTGGAATCATACAAAATCAGATTGGGAGTCGGTAGCCTGAAGTGCCTATAATATGGGCGTTTTCTCGTAAAGTGTGAGGTTGAGAATCTGTATGAATTGCTACAAGACGGACTCCATCCCCAGTCGCTTGCATACGTTGGCACCGGTACATGCACACTCATCTCGATCCAAATCTGTGTCTTCACTGCGTTCTTGCTATTGCCGTAAAATCCTAATCCACAGGAGTGTTCGATCAACTTGATGACTGACGACGGCATACAGGCCGATGCTGAGCATTCCAGTCGACAAACGTTTTGTTTTCACTTGCACCAGCTCATCATTTGGCAATGCTAAGGTAGGCCGCCCTTATTGATTGGTGGATAAAATACCAAAAAGACTTAATAATTGACAGCTTCTGCTCATGCCGGTAGATATTCCATGTCCATAAGGAACTGCGCTTTTTGTCCCTAGAGACCGACGTCCAAGATATCCTGTATCTAGCAAGGTCTTCTTGAATACCCCATGCGATGTTGCCCATTTTCAATATTTGAAGCCAGGTAGCATAATCTTCATGCCCGACCTTTGGCATGGTAAATGAAGATATGATTTGCCTGTCGATCAGTACCGTTAAACATCCAATTACATTTCCCCTCAGCAGTTGCCGATAACTTACCTTATTTGGGACTTTTACCAAGCCACCTAGTCGTCCATCCTTTGCAATACGCCTATAACTCGTAAAAGAAAAGCTGGCATTATGGCATTTCATAAATTCCACTTGAATTGCAAGTTTTTTCGGCAACCAAAGGTCGTCGCTGTCCAGGAACGCCAAATACTGTCCAAGTGCCGCCTCGATACCGACGTTTCGTGCATTCGATACACCCCCATTCACGGCAAGATGAATGACCCGTATTCGTTCGTCTCCCCTCGCCATGAGTTGGGCATGTGACAGAGTTGCATCAGTGGACATGTCGTCGACTATCAGCAACTCCCAGTCCTTGTACGTCTGCGCCATAACAGATGCAACCGAGTCGCTTAATAAACTCTCGGCATTGTATGCCGGCATGATGATCGAAACCAATCCATTTTGCATTTTCCGTTTCACATGAACTCAACACTCATAAGTTGATCAACACCGACTGGATGTCGGGATCGGGAACATCATTGTGTAGAACGTACGGCACAATTACAACCTAGTTTGCCTGCTGAGTATGAGCAAACAAGATCTCTTGTGTTTGACGGAAGATTCTGGTTCCTCTTTATAGGAGATCGTCGTCAATGCGGACATTTTCGTAGATATCGCTTCCTTCTGTGTCGATCATGGATATTAATGGGTTGTGATGGGATCACCTTCTCCATTGTGTATTGAGAATATTAGGTTGCAACCGAGGGTCTTAATACACTTATACTGATAATCAGCAAGATACTGACAGAGTTCTATTTTATGTGATTTGTCATTAGCCTCGCAAATAATAATCTCAGGATGCATCTCATTCCAATCAACCCCGCGTAATACTGACATGTCATGCCCCTCAGTATCGATTGTAAGTAACATTACAGGGCGAGGAGCAAGGTATTTGCGATATAGATCTGCAACTGTCATCGATGGGACTGAATACTCTCGTAATAGATAGGCTGACCCCGCAGATAACATACACTCTAGTTCATGTTGATCGCAGGTTGAAAGTCCAAAAGGGATCATCTCATAAAAAGTTAACATTCCAGTTTTCTCGCTAGCCACGGCGTTTATTTGAATATCCCTTGGTCGAAACCGTTGATGCTTGTTATAAAGTCTGAGGATCGGTTCAATAACCAGACCGCTCCATCCCCGACGATAAAGCATATATGTATTACTCAGATTGAATGGCTCGTTTCCACCGACTTCGATGTATAGACCCTGACGATCACCGAAATATTCCTGTAAGAATAAGTCTTCACCAAACTGAGATACGCTCTGCCCTCTGGTAATTTTCGTCAGATTAACTAAGTCCCGGCATCGATCTAATACTCCATATAATCCTATTTTGTATAGAATATATTTTGAATATAGACGAAGCCTCTTAATAACATCAATCATATTAATAGTCTTTCCTATAATGTTGTACACTTATATTTATGAGGGTGGATCGCAATTACCTCTACTCTTTATCGTCTTTCATTTATAGTATTGTCTCAAATCAGACAGGTATGATTTTTTTTGGGGGGGGAACGTTAAGCTTGTTCTTTGAACTTATTGGAGATCGAGTTGATCTTGTTTGTTGTAAGC
>CAIZFH010000183.1 GCA_903932155.1 uncultured Granulicella sp.
CGCATTCGAACTGAGTCACCTATCGGGCGCGCCATACGGCTGGTATCGCCCCGAAGAGAACAGGACTTCATCGTCCTGAAGTCCCAATCGCGAAATAAACAGGCTTCCTGCCAGAACAAAAAACAGGCACAGCGCCACCAGCAGTAAAGTCGGACCGGCATTTCGCACGCTTCCAGCATGGGACGAAATGGCAAGTGATTGTGGTGACGCCTTTATTGATGCCCTTTATCCATCCCGGCTCGTTTGCTCCACGACTTGACCAGATACCCCAGCGCCAGAAGCCACGCCAAGCCGCTCACGCCCGCCATCACCTTCTGTTCCGTTGCTCCCACAAAGCGTAGCAGCATCGTGCTGTTCCCGGCAGTGTGCGCTTTGACAAGCATGAAGCCCAGCGCGTCTGGCGTCAGTTCAACCGGCGCTCCATCCTGAAAGGCTTCCCAACCCGGATCCCAACTTACTCGCACCGCGACCAACATGTCCTTCTCAACTGGCCCCTTGATTTCGAGCTCGTTCACATTCAGCCACCTGGTCGTAAGTGCCGGCCTGTTGTTATCCTCGATTGCCGCGACATACTTGTAGATGAACTTGGTAGGCCGCGCATATTTTGGAACCTCATCGGGCCGAATCAGGTTCGCGTAACTCTTGAATGGCACCCGATACACCAGATCGCCTCGGTCGGCGTACACGCGATCCAGCACCGTTTCGAATTTATAGGGTTGCTCATAGTCGCGATAGTACTCTTTCGATCCCGGGCCGTGCACTACAACGTATTCGACGCCCATGGCTTTCAACTGCAATACTGCTTCCGCCCCTTCCGATCCGTACTCAGTACCGACTCCGGTGCGGATCTGGTAGTCGTAGTGCACTGGTGTCCGGTTGCGAAGACCCGTCTCAAAAGTGCCGCCGATTTGTTCCATCGACGTAACATTGTTCAGCCGGTATCGAGTGCCGCCTGATGCCATTACACGTCCACGCGGACTTTGCGACTCAACCCACTTGGCCACTCTGTATTCAGGGGTCAACTCAGCAGCTACAGGCCTCCAGTTCTCCCACCCCTGCGTCAGGTATTTGTATGGCTGCGACGATCCCCAAAGGAAGACCATAGCGCAAACGACTGCCGCGCATCTGCGGACTTTCAAATTCTCGCTTTGGCGGGCGATGCGGAACCATTCCCATCCGGCGAGGACAAGAAACAGATCGAACTCACATAGATACCGATGCGACTCCGGGATCGCGTGTACGTTCATCCAATACACTGAGAACATCAGCCCGCCGAATATCGCGACGCACAGAGTAACGAAGCGGGCGTAGAAACTCCAGTTCGATTGGCGCAGGAAGTAGTTAGTCGCATACACCACCGCCAGCCATCCTCCCATCGACAGCCACTGCAGCACTTGCACTTTGAAATTGTAACTATCCTTCGGCCAGTTGAACATAACCGTACCGACAAACGAAGGTGTCAACCAGAAACTGGCAAGCAGATAAGCCAACAAGGCCGTTCCTAGTGTGCGGCCCACACGAAAGTCGTATGAATCTGCCGCGCCGCGCTGCGACAGTAACATCGCGATGCAAATCATCGCCAAGCCCAATCCCGCGATCCAATTTGTCAATGTCACCGCAGCCAATAGTATCGCGGCAAGAAACACGTAGCCGAAGCGCCGCCGCACGCTTGCTGCATGAAGCGCTATAACTGCCAGAGGCATTAGCGCTAGGCCGAAGTTGTGTGGCCGCTCTCCGTACTCAACGGCAGCATTGATGCGCCACGGTAGTTGAGCGAACCCGCGGTCATGATCGACCTTTAGAAAGAGGCTGTAGGATGGTGAGAAAAACAGGTACGTCAACGCCACGATCAGCGCCCATTTGCGGCTGCGCGTAAAGTAGAAGACCATTGCGAAGACGGTAACCGGACCCATGCACATCGCAAAACCCGTGACCCATTCGTAGGTGAATGTCGCGGGAAGCTTCATAAGCCATGCGACGACTACGGAGGCGTAGTGTACTAACGGAAGATAGAGGAACTGCGCCGACAGCCCGCAATAGGCGAACGGGTTCCATCCCCAAGGATTCGGATGCTGCGAGAAAAACTTAGTCATCCCGCCATAGCCCGGCTCAATCGATGCGCGGTATGGCGACTCGCCCGGCAGCATCAATGGATAATTCAATGTGAGGCTCACCGCGGCAACC
>CAIZFH010000184.1 GCA_903932155.1 uncultured Granulicella sp.
AGACTGGCGCGATGAGGATTTATGGGCTAAAGACGGTGTTGCTGGGGGCGGGTTGGGTTGGATTGGGTGCGGTGGGGGTGGTGAATGGACAGGTTTCGGGGCAGGAACCCATGTCTCAAAATCGAGACATGGGGCACCCAAGTGCCAAAAGACCGATGACATTTGCCGATTTGATGGCGATGAAGCGGGTGAGCGATCCGCAGATCTCGCCGAGCGGGAAGTGGGTGATGTTCTCGGTGACGGATGTGTCGCTGGAGAAGAACACGAAGGTGAACCATCTTTGGGTGGTGGCGATTGATGGCAGCGCGCCGGCGCGACAGGTGACGGGCGGGCCGGGAGAGAGCTTTGCGCGGTTTTCGCCGGATGGCAAGTGGGTCTCATTCACACAGGGAGGGCAGATTGCCAAGGCTGCGTGGAATGATGCGCAGGGGCATCCGGGGGTGGGCGAGATTATCGACCTTAGTCTGGTGACATATGTGTCAGACAGCAGTGCTGATGGGGCGATCTGGTCGCCGGACTCCAAGCGGCTGATGTTTACGGCGGATGTTTATCCAGAGTGCAGCGTGAAGGCGGGAGCGCGAACTGTGTTCGATCCCACCCATCGCGATATTGTTGCGATGGATGGGGCACCCGAAATTAAGTGGGCCGAAGAGGATGCCTGCGATAAGGCTAAGGACGATGCTGCGGCAGCGAGTTCTAAGGGGCAGGTGTGGGATTCGCTGCTGTATCGGCACTGGGACCAGTACACGGGCGAGAAGCGGAGCCACATTCTGGTGGTGGATGGGGATGGAAAGAATGTTCGCGATCTGACACCGGCGAGCGCGGTGGGGGATGCGGAGACGCCGACGTGGTTTCTGGGCGCGCCGTTGCAGTACGCGTGGGCTCCGGACGGGAAGGAGATTGCGTATGTGACGAACCTGGATGCGGTGCCGGCGGCTTCTACCAACAACGACGTGTTTACGCTCAGGCTGGATGAGGCTGGTCCTGATGGTACAAGGGCGAAGGCGGTGAAGGTGAGTACGAGTCCGGGGAGCGATGATGAGCCGGAGTATTCGCCGGATGGGAAATGGCTGGCGTTCAGGTCGCAGGCTCGGAACGGGTTTGAGTCGGATAAGTTTCGGCTGGTGGTGATGGATCGCGAGACGAAGGCAATCAAGGACTTGATGCCGAAGTTTGATAACTGGGTAGATGAATTCACTTGGACGCCCAATTCTGCTTTTATCGATTTCATCAGCCCAAGAAGAGGTGAAGAAAGACTCTATGGAGTCTCGTTGGCGGGCGAGGAAACGCTTATCGGCGGCAAAGGTGAATACAGCGATCTTCATGTTTTCACGCCGCCGAAACTGGCGACATCAACGATGCTCGACTTTCGTCCAAGGATGGTCGCTGTGCGGATGTCCGTTGACGCACCGTCTACGATTGTCGCAGTTTCGCTTTCAGACACCAGAGGTCAAACGCCAGATGATTGGGTGAGTACAGGTGCGAGCATAGGGCGGGTGGGTGTAACGAACTCACACTTTCAGCAGAACGCAAGTGATGAGGTTTTGACCCATTTGAACGACCTGACGCTTGGCCAACTAGATCTAGGCTCACTTGAGCCGTTCTGGTTTACCGGTGCGGAGGGGACAAAGGTTGAGGGGTTCATTCTGCGGCCGCCGGGGTTTGATCCGGCGAAGAAGTATCCGGTGAAGTTTGTGATGCACGGAGGGCCGCAGACGGCGTTGGGCGACTCATGGAGCTATCGCTGGAACTGGGAGCTGCTGGCGGCTGATGGATATGTGGTGGTGGGCATCAATCGGCGCGGGTCTACGGGGTATGGGCAAAAATTCGTAGATGAAGTCAGCGGCGACTGGGGCGGGCGCGCGTACGAAGACCTGATGAAGGGGCTGGATTATGCGGAGGCGACGTTTCCCTTTATCGACAAGACGCGGGAGTGCGCGCTGGGTGCGAGCTATGGCGGGTATATGGCGGACTGGGTGCTGACGCATACCGACCGCTTCAAGTGCATTGTGACGCACGACGGGATGTTCGATCCGGTGAGCGCGTATGGATCGACCGAGGAGATGTGGTTCAACGAGTGGGAGTTCCGCAGGCCGGAGGATTTCCCGAAGGGTTGGGATGGTTTCACAGACCCCACCCACGCGCAAAGTGCGCGCGTGAATGGGGCACCCGCTACAACAAAGACAACGACAGAGATTCTGACCAGAGGTCAGAATGACGAACAAAAACAAAATACGGGGATTCTTCGCTCTGCTCAGAATGACAAACAGAAGAGTGAAGTTCTACAGGGAGGTGGACATGCCGCCGAGCCGTGGCGATACCAGAACCTGGCGGCGGACCAGGACCCGTTCCGCAAGTGGTCGCCGATGCGGTTTATCGAGAACGCGAAGACGCCTACGCTGATTATCCATTCGCAGAGGGACTACCGGCTGGATGTGTCGCAAGGCTTTGAACTGTATACCTCGCTTCAGCGGCGGAATGTGCCTGCGCGGTTTCTCTACTTCCCGGATGAAGGCCACTGGGTGCTGAAGCCGCAGAATTCGCAGCTCTGGTATGAGACGGTGGACGATTGGTGCGACCGGTGGACGAAGACGGGGAAGTACGTGGAGACAGGGAACAGGGATCAGGGAACAGGGATCAGGTAGGCGATGGCGTTTAAGCGGGCGAAGCGACGGGAGCCGGTGGGTGAAGCGGGGTTGATGGAGTACGCCGTGCGCATGCTGGCGTCGCAGATGCGCAGCGAGCGCGAACTGCGGCGGCTGATGCAGCGGCGTGCCATGGAGGGCGACGAAGGCGAGCGCGCGATGGACGCGGTGGTGGCCCGGCTGAAGGAGCTGAACTACCTGAGCGACACACGCTTTGCGGCGGAGTACACGCGGCTGCGCAAGGAGGGCGAGAAGTTTGGGCGGCGACGCGTGCAACAGGACCTGGCGGCCAAGGGCGTGGCGTCTGAGACGGTGGGCGCGGCGGTCAGCTTGGCGTATGAGGGCGTGGACGAGGTCAAGCTGGCGCGGGAGTACATCGCGCGCAAGCGGATGAAGCAGCCTGCGGGCGATAAGGCGAAGCAGGAGGCGGCGCGGGTGATGGGGCGGCTGCTGCGGGCGGGATTTTCGGCGAGTGCGGTGTACAAGGTGCTACACGCGTGGGGCATCCCGGTGGAAGAGGTGGATGTGGTCGGCGATGGGGAGTAGAGCTCGTCCTAAGCGGAGCGGAGGACGCGGACGGGAAAGAGGAAGATGGCGGTGACAAGCGCGAAGACTCCAGTGACCGCGATGCCGGCGATGCGGAAAGGGAGGCAGACAAGCCAGATGAACGGGTAGAGGATAAGCGCGACCAAGGCGAGCGGCCAGCAGAGAACCATGAGGATGCAGAAGAGAAGGAGTTTGATCATGAGGGCCCTTTCGACGGATGCGTCTGAGAGTTCGACCGTCAGAAGAAGGATACGCCGGATGAGTGAGGAAGGTTCCGTGAGTAAGTCTCGGGTGCAGCGCGTGGCGGCGGTGGACTGGTCTGGCGACCGTAGCGCGGCGGGGCAACGGAGAAAGATCTGGGCGGGGGTGTGGACTGCTTCGGTGGCGGGGAAGGTAGATGGTGGGCGCGTCACGCTGGAGGGTGGGCGGACGCGGGCGGAGGTTGGCGAGTGGCTGATCGAGATGGCGCGGGAGACGCCGCGGATGGTGGTGGGGCTGGACTTCTGCTTCAGCTTTCCGGCGTGGTTTGTGCGCGAGTGCGGGGCGAGGACGGCATTCGAGTTTTGGGAGCTGGTGACGAGCGGGCACGGCGAGCGATGGTTGGCGGCGGAGTGTGAGGACCAGCGGTTCTGGGGGAAGCATCCCAAGCCTGTGGAGTTCCGCGGCGACGGGTTGCACCGCATGCTGCGCGCAACCGACATCGACTGCAAACTGGCGGCGCGGATTCCAGAAGCCGAGCGCGCGGAGCGGGTACGGGGAATTGGCCCGAAGAGCGTCTTCCAGATCGGCGGCGCGGGCAGCGTGGGGACGGCGTCGCTGCGCGGGATGCCAGTGCTGGAGCGGCTGCGCGATGCGGGCTTCAGCGTGTGGCCGTTCGACCCGGCGGGACTGCCGATGGTGGTGGAGATGTATACGCGGCTGAATACGGGGCCGGTGCGCAAGTCGAATGCTGCGGCACGGGCGGAATACTTGCGGAGGAAGAGCAGGGAGGATGGGGCTTATGCGGCGCTGCCACACGGCGTGATGAAGCGGGCGCGATCGAGCGAGGACGCCTTCGACGCGCTGGTGAGCTGCATGGCGATGACGGCTCGGCGCGGGGAGTTTGCGGGGCTGGCGATGCCGTTGGACCCGGAGTATAAGGTGGAGGGCTGGACATGGGCGCCGGGCGTTTGAGGAAGGATTCTCAACCGTCTGTAGTTTCGCCGCTATACTAACGCTATCGGCGGCCAGGGATGATGGGTTCGGTATGAGCGATGCAGCGCAGACGACGGTGAGTTTATCGCAGCGGTTGCGGGCGCATCTTGCGATTGCGCGGCTGGACCACTCGATCAAAAACCTGTTTGTGCTGCCCGGCATTATTGTTCCGCTGAGCATCTATCCAAAACTGCTTACCTGGCGACTGGTGGAGACGCTGGTGTGGGCGTTTGTGGCGATCACACTGGTGGCGTGCAGCAACTATGTGCTGAACGAGGTGCTGGATGCGCCATTCGACCGGCTGCATCCGACCAAGAAGAACCGGCCGGCTGCGCTTGGGCAGGTCAATATTACTCTCGCTTATGCCCAGTGGATAATCATGATGCAGGCGGGCGTGGCAATCGGCTGGACGATCTCGCGGCCATTTGCGATTACGGCTCTGGCGCTGTGGGTGATGGGCTGCGTATACAACATTAAGCCGCTGCGGACCAAGGACGTGCCGTATCTGGATGTACTGACGGAGAGCGTGAACAATCCGCTGCGCATGTTGCTGGGATGGTACGCGGTGGCTGCCTGGCTGGTGCCTCCGCTAAGCCTGCTGATGTGCTATTGGATGATTGGCTGCTACTTCATGGCGCTGAAGCGCTTCAGCGAGCTACGCGAGATTGGCGACCGCAGCGTGGCGGGAGCTTACCGGGCGAGCTTCAAGCGCTATACACAGGAGTCGCTGCTGGTGAGCGTGGTCTTCTATGCGTCGACGGCGATGCTGTTCTTCGGAGCGTTTGTGATTCGCTACCGGATTGAGCTGCTGCTGGGTTTTCCGCTGGTGGCACTCGTGATGGCGATCTACTTCAAGCTGGCGTTCCAGCGCAATAGCGCGGTGCAGAACCCGGAGAAGCTGTATCGCGAGCCGGGGCTGATGTTATGGTTTACGGCGACCGTAGCGGTGATGGTACTGTTGCTGTTTGTGCGGCTGCCGTGGCTGGAGAATATTTTTATGCCGACGCTGCCGGTGGTGCAGCCTGTGAGTGGAACTGCGACGTCGTCGGTAGTGATCCCACTTACGACGGTGAGACTGTCGTGAATGGGGCACCCATGAAGTGCAGGCTGGCACGGACGATGGCGGTGGTATTTGTGCTGTTGACGGCGGCGCTGTCGCTGGCGTGGTCGCATCACAAGCTGATGTCGCAGGATGAGGTGTACGCGTACCAGACCTACAGCGTGCCGACGGTGGCGGACATGGTGCAGGTGCAACGGACGTGGCCGATCTCGCTGGACCCGCTGCTGTATCCTCTGCTATCGCATGGGGCGATGAAAGCGTTCGGAGCCAGCGCGTTTGCGCTGCGGCTGCCTGCACTGTTGGGATTCCTGCTGATGCAGGCCTGCCTTTTCTTCTTCGTGCGGAACCTGGCGGGTGAGCGCGCGGGCATGGTGGCGGCCGCGTTCCCGGCGTTGACCGCGACGCTGTTTTATTCGGCTGAGGGACGGCCCTATGGGTTGATGCTTGGGCTGTATACGCTGGCTCTGTGGTGTTGGCAGGTGGCGGAAAGACAGGAGACAAGAACCAGGGAACAGGGAACAGAGCGAAGAACCTGGGCCCTGGTGGGGCTGACGGTGGCGATTGCGGCGACGATCAATTCACACTACTTCGGCATACTACTTCTGGTTCCGATATGCGCGGCGGAGGGGTTTCGCAGCTTGCAGCGCCGGCGGATGGATTGGCCGATGTGCGCGGCAATCTGCGTGGGGATTGCGGGATTCGCGGCCACGAGTCCATTTTTGCAGGCTGCGGGCGAGTTCAGGAAGAACTACTACAACGAGGGAGCGGTGGGGCTGCGCGATATTACGCGGGCCTACCGGTCGATCTTCGTGGACTATACCCGCATGTCGATGCCTGCGCAGCATCTGTGGGTGGTTGTGCTGATCGCGTTTGCGGTGGCGCTGGTGTGGGGTTGCGTTCTCGCTATGCGGGACGGGTCTGGGCTGCGGATTCCAGCGGCGGAGTGGGCGCTGCTGCTTGTGCTGGCGTCGCTTCCCTTCTGCGGATATCTGCTGGCTCGGTTCGTAACCCACTCTATTGAGGTGCGCTATGTGCTGGGCGCGGTGGTGGCAATCAGCGCTATGCTGGCGGTGGCGATGAGCCCGTGGCTGCGGCGCGATGCCGTGTTCAACGCGGTGTTGGTTGTGCTGGGCGTGGCGATTGTGGGCGCGGGCGCGGTGCGGATACATGCTGAACAAAAGAAGACGGCGGCGCGGCTGGCGAGTTTGGTGCTGCCCGCGGAGGTGAAGGCAGCTCTGGACGCGAATCCAGATGGGCGGGTGTACGTGCAGGATATGGGCGCGTTCGAGGAGAACCGCATCTACGAGCCGGACGCGGATGTGCGCGCGCGCATGACGCTGGTGTACTCGCCGGCGGAAGAGTTGCGCTGGAACCGGCACGACACCATGGCGCTGACGGCGACGCACATCGCACGAATTACCGGGCTGCCAGTGGTGTCGTATGAGGCGCTGCGCGCGCAGACTGGAGAGCACCTGTTCGTGCTGTATCACACGGGATGGGACTGGACGGACCAGGCATTCGCGGAGGATGGCGCGAAGGTGCGACCGGTAGGGCGGGCGATGGCGGGCGACGTGGCAGCAGTGGAATTCAAGTAAAGCTGAGGTCTTCCATCCCACTCATCGCGATAAAGCCGCGATGAATGGGGCACCCGCTGATAGACTTAAGCCTATGGGATTCAGGTCGGGAAGCCAGATTCGCGAAGATTTTCTGCGGTTTTTTGAGGGCAAGATTTCGGCTGCCACGGGGCAAGGACACCGGCGCGTCCATTCGTCGTCGCTGGTGCCGGCCAACGACCCGACGCTGCTCTTCACCAACGCGGGGATGAACCAGTTCAAGGACGTCTTTTTGGGCGCGGAGCGGCGCGAGTACACGCGCGCGACGACCAGCCAGAAGTGCGTGCGCGCGGGCGGAAAGCACAACGACCTGGAGAACGTCGGCTTCACGCGGCGTCACCACACCTTCTTCGAGATGCTGGGCAACTTTTCTTTTGGGGATTATTTCAAGAAGGACGCGATTGCCTATGCGTGGGAGCTGCTGACCTCGAAGGAGTGGTTCGGCATCGATCCGGCGAAGCTCTACATCACTATCTTCGAGGGCGACGCGGCGGTGCCGCGCGACGAGGAGGCGTATGGCTTCTGGCGCGAGGTGGGCGTGCCTGCGGAGCGCATCTTTGAGATGGGCCTGAAGGACAACTTCTGGCAGATGGGCGACACCGGGCCGTGCGGGCCATGCTCCGAGATCTTTTACGACTTTGGCGTGAAGGCGAGCGAGACGGGTGAAGACAAGCCGTTTGGCGAAGACGAGCAGAGATATGTCGAGATATGGAACCTGGTGTTCATGCAGTTCGACCGCGGATCGGACGGCGTACTGACTCCGCTGCCCAAACCGTCGATCGACACGGGCATGGGGCTGGAGCGGGTGGCGGCAGTGATGCAGGGCGTGCTGTCGAACTTCGAGACGGACCTGTTTGTGCCGCTGATAAGGCGAGCGAGTCAGCTAGTTAGCGAGTCAGCAAGTCAGCGAGTTGGCGAGTCGGGAATCAGCGATGAGAAGGGTGCGGCGAGTCTGCGGATTATCGCGGACCACGCGCGCGCGGCTACGTTCCTGATCTCCGATGGCGTGGTTCCGGCGAACGAAGGGCGCGGCTATGTGCTTCGGAAGATTCTGCGGCGCGGAATTCGCCATGGACGGCTGCTGGGCCAGGAAAAGCCGTTCATGCACGAGATGGTCTTCGCCGTCCGGGATGAGATGCAGGCGGCCTATCCGGAGTTGAGGGAAGCTGCAGAGCGGGTCTCGAAAGTGGTGCTCGCGGAAGAGCAGCAGTTTGCGAGGGTAATGTCACGAGGATTGGAAGTGCTGACGACGGACCTCCAAAATCTAGCCGTTGAACAGGGAGGTACTGAAGACGCTGATTGGACTCCTCGCCTGCTTCCTTACAGCGGCAAGCGGGCGTTTCACCTTTATGAAACCTTCGGGCTTCCTTTGGATTTCATAGTTGATGCCACTCGCGATGCGGGCTTCCAGTTCGACATAGTGGGATTTGAGATAGCTAAGGAAGAGGAGCAGGCGCGGGCGCGGGCTTCGTGGAAGGGTGGCTCTCAGAAGTCCGCCGCGCCCGTCTATCGCGAGCTAGCGAAGACGGAGTTTGCGGGCTACTCGGCGCTGCGCGTGGATGGTGTGCAGGTTCTTGCGCTGGTGAAGGACGGCGTGGGCGTGGCGGAGTTGCGCGCGGGCGAGGCAGGCGAGGTGGTGCTGGATGCGACCAGCTTCTATGCCGACTCCGGCGGGCAGGTGGGCGATGTGGGTTGGCTGATGGGCGCGGGGCACTCGACGACGGTGGCCGATGTGAGTGGGGCGTCGAAGCCGGTGCAGGGAGTGTGGGCGCATCGGGTGGTGGCACGGGAGCGAATTGCGGTGGGCGATACCGTAGACACTCTCGTAGATGGTGAGGTGCGCGCTGCCGTAACGCGCAATCATACGGGGACGCATCTGCTGCATGCGGCGCTGAGGGAGGTTCTGGGGCGGCATGTGAAGCAGGCTGGTTCGTCGGTGGATCGCGCACGCTTGCGCTTCGACTTCTCGCACTTTGCGGGAGTCGCCGAGGAGGAACTGGCGCAGGTGGAAGAGATTGTGAACCGGCAGGTGCTGGCCAACACGGCGGTGGAGACGCTGGTGGATGTACCGATTGATGTTGCCGTGAATGAGTATCACGCGATGGCGCTGTTCGGCGAGAAGTACGGCGACAAGGTGCGCGTGGTGAAGATCGGCGATTTTTCGACGGAACTTTGCGGCGGAACGCATACGCGCGCGACGGGCGAGATCGGGCTGATCAAGTTGGTCGGAGAAGGCAGCGTCTCCAGCGGCGTGCGTCGCGTGGAGGCGGTGAGCGGGATGGGCTCACTGGGCGAGTTCCGGCGCGACTACGAGGTTGCGCGCGTGGTGGGGCAGATCGTCGGCGGGGCGGAGACATCGGCGCTGGCGGATGCTTTGCGGGCGCGAGTGGCCGCGCAGGAAGAGGAGATGAAGAAGCTGCGGCGCGAGCTGGATGCGGCGCGCATGAAGTCTGCGAGTGCTGCGGCGGGAGATGCTACCGCGGTCGAGGTCAAGGGGATCAAGCTGTTGGTCCAGAGAGTAGACGGGCTGGAGCGCGGGCCCATGCGCGACCTGGTGGACCAGATGCGCGGCAAGCTGGGCAGCGGCGTGGTGGTGCTGGGCGCAGCGTCCGACGGCAAGGTTTCTCTGATCGTGGGCGTGACGAAGGACCTGACCGGCAAGGTACACGCGGGGAAGATAGTGGGTACGCTGGCGTCGATGGTGGGCGGCAAGGGCGGCGGACGGCCTGACCTGGCGGAGGCGGGCGGAAGCGATGCGGGCGCTCTGGACGGCGCGCTGGCGAAAGCGGCGGAGGTGGTGGGGGGATTGATCGGGTAAGGCGGTTAGCTCAACACCCACTCATGCGATGCGACCGCATGAATGGGGCATCCAATTTAGTGGCAACCTGATGCACGGGGGTATCGCGGGGTGTACTGGGTTGGTTTTCACACCGGGATGCGGTGCGGCGCGACTTAAACTGTGGGGAGATGTCTCTCGCCAAACAGATGCGGTGGGTGCGGTGTGCGGCGTGCGTGGCCGCGCTGAGCAGTGTTGCGACAGTGTGCGGTGCCACGGCCCGGGTGCGGTCGGAGCCAACGACCGCGGCGCGGACTCATGTGGCGAAGAAGAGCGTGCCTCTGACTCCATGGGAGCAGGCGGAGCAAGGACGCAATGCGCTGGAGGCGATTCCTGCGGAAAAACGTACGCAGGCGGATACCACGCATGCGATGGACGCCTATCGCGCGATCTACCATTCCAATCCGGCGGACGTTCATGCCCCGGCTGCGGTGAACGCAGTGGCAGAACTGCTGGCCGAACAGGGGCGCGCGCAGCACGATGAGAAGAGCCTGCAGGCGGCGGTTGGCCAATATGAATTTTTACGGACGCAGTATCCGGCGTCTTCGCTGGGGGTGCAGGCGCTGCTGGCCGAGGGCCAGATTGAGCAGAATGACCTGAAGGATGCGGCCGCGGCACGCGAGAGATACAAGCTGCTGCTGAAGGAACACGCCAGGAGTGAGCAGGCAGAAGAGGCAAGGGCGGGGCTGGCTTCGTTGGAGGTTCAAGGTTCGAGCGTCAAGGTTCAAGGAAAGACGGCCGGGCAGAAGGCTTCAGCTGTCCAACCCACTCATCCAACTCCACAGACAAAGCCTGCGGGGAGTCCGGCACGCGATCCATCTGCGATAAACGAAGCGCCTAGCGTTGTGAGGTCAACGAAGAGCGGCGCCTCGTCACTGCCGGCCACTACGCAGACGTCTGGAATGACCGCCGCGCTCACTTCACCTGCTCCAGCCAAGCTGATGGGGATTCCGATTCGCGATCTGTCTACGATGAATGGGGCATCCGCGGGCGACGGGGCACGAAGCGGGAAACCGGCGCTGGTTACGGGGATTCGCCATTGGTCTACTGCGACCTATACGCGAGTGGCCATCGACCTGGGCGACAACGTGACCTATGAGGCGGCGCGAGTGCCGAATCCGGACCGGATATATTTCGATCTGCATGGCACGCGACTGGCGCCGGAGCTGGTGGGCAAGAGCTTTACCGTGACCGACGATGGATTTCTGAAGAAGGTGCGCGCGGCGCAGTACTCGGATGACGTGACACGCGTAGTTCTGGACGTGAGCGATGTAACGGAGTACTCGGCGTTCCTGCTGCCGAATCCTTACCGGCTGATCATCGACATCCATGGGGAAACGGGAAACAGCGAACAGGGATCGGCGAACGCTGTACCGGTGACGACTGCACCCGATGTTCCCGCTCCGCGTACGGCGGTCACGGTTAAGCCAACGACGGCGCGGCCGGTTCCTAACAGTGTTGCCACAAAGAACGCTACCAGCGATGTTGCCGACTTGAGCGAGTTGCCGGGCAGAGTCGAGGCGACGCGCAAGCCGACCTCGAAGCCCATCTCCGCCGTAGTGGAGACAGGTACAGGTTCAAGGCCCGAGGTTCAAGGTTCGAGGGGAGACGCTGCGGACACAAATACCGCGTCAAGTTCGGTCAAGAAGACGCGCAGAAGCAAAGTGAAGTCGGCGGATGCTTTGCCCTCAGTGGCGGATGCGACGCCGGCACGGGCCGCGGTGCCGACGGCCGATGGCGAGACCTCGCTGGTGCGCGCACTGGGGTTGAAGATTGGGCGAATCGTGATCGACGCGGGACATGGCGGGCACGACTCAGGGACTCTGGGTGTAGACGGCATCGAGGAAAAGGACGTGGTGCTGGACGTGGCGTTGCGCCTGGGCAAGCTGCTGCACGACCGGCTGGGCGCACAGATCATCTATACGCGGTCGGACGATACGTTTGTACCGCTGGAGACGCGTACGGCGATCGCCAACAAGGCGCAGGCGGACTTGTTTCTCTCTATCCATGCGAACTCATCGGTGGATGAGAGTGCGCGCGGAGTGGAGACTTACTACCTGAATTTCACCTCCGACCCGACAGCACTGGATGTGGCGGCGCGAGAAAACGCGGTGAGCGACCAGTCGATCCATCAGTTGAGCGACCTGGTGAAGAAGATCGCGCTCAAGGACAAGATCGCGGAGAGCCGGGAGTTTGCCGGCGACGTGGAAGGTTCGCTCTACGCCGGATTGCAGAAGGGCAATACCGGGCTAAAAGATCGAGGCGTGAAGAAGGCTCCGTTTGTAGTGCTGATAGGGGCAAACATGCCGTCGATCCTGGCGGAGATCTCGTTTGTTACCAATCCAAAGGACGCGGAGCAACTACGCGACCCGGAGTACCGCGAGCGCGTGGCAGAAAGCCTTTACAAGGGCATTGCACGCTACGACGGCGGTTTGAGCGGGACGCACGTGGCGACAGAGCGTGCTTCGCTGGGGCAATAGACAACGACTGAGATATGGTGGCCCGGGGCAGAGTCCAACTGCCGACCTTCGCGTTAGGAGTGCGCTGCTCTATGCAACTGAGCTACCGGGCCTCTCTGCCAGTGTAACTGGTAAACTGGGGTTGGAGCGTCTATGGCCCAGATCGAGCGTCGTCGTGCGGTATCCGTGAATGTTGGCGGGGTAGTGGTTGGCCCCGATGCGCCCGTGGTGGTGCAGTCGATGACCAACACCGACACGGCGGATGTGGAATCGACGGTGCAACAGATTGCGGCGCTGGCGCGTGCCGGCTCCGAGCTGGTGCGGGTGACAGTGAACAACGATGCAGCGGCGAAGGCTGTGCCGTATATCGTCGACGGAATACACGCCAAAGGTTGGGAGACTCCGATCATCGGTGACTTCCACTACAACGGGCACCAACTGCTGAAGAAGTATCCCGCGACGGCGCATGCGCTGGCGAAGTACCGCATCAACCCGGGCAACTGCTCGATCGGGCGCAAGGACGACGACAACTTCCGCACCATGGTCGAGGTTGCGGTGGAACACCAGAAGCCGGTGCGTATTGGCGTGAACTGGGGTTCGCTGGACCAGGCGCTGCTGACCAAGATGATGGACGAGAACTCGAAGAGCGCCAATCCCCTACCCGCGCGCGACGTGATGATGGAGGCTATGGTGGTCTCCGCGCTGGACAACGCGGCGGCTGCGGAGCGCTACGGACTGCGCCGCGATCAGATTATTCTGAGCGCGAAGGTCTCCGGCGTGCGCGACCTGCTGGACGTCTACCGCGTGCTGGCTGGCCGCTGCGACTACGCGCTGCATCTGGGGCTGACCGAGGCGGGGATGGGAATGAAGGGCGTAGTGGCCTCGACCGCAGGGCTTGCTCCGCTTCTGCTTGCCGGCATCGGCGATACGATACGCGTCTCGCTAACGCCGACTCCAGGCGGCGATCGCTCGGAGGAAGTGCGCTGCGCGCAGCAGGTACTGCAGTCGCTGGGGATTCGCAGCTTCATGCCGCAGGTGACAAGCTGCCCCGGCTGCGGGCGAACGACTTCGACCTACTTCCAGGAGCTGGCGGAGCGGATTCAAAGCTACCTCGTCGAGCAGATGCCGGAGTGGAAGAAGCAGTATGCGGGCGTCGAGGAGCTGAAGCTGGCCGTGATGGGTTGCGTGGTCAACGGGCCAGGCGAGTCGAAACACGCCAACATCGGCATCTCGCTGCCGGGCACATTCGAGGAGCCGAAGGCTCCGGTGTATGTGGACGGCCAACTCTTCACCACGCTGAAGGGCGATCGGATCGTTGAGGAGTTCCAGGTGATTCTGGACGACTACGTGGAGAAGCGCTACGGACACGCCTTAGTCGCAGACTGATCGGTCCTGCTATTCGGATCGCTGCCTTGGGACGACTAAACTGCGCGTATCTCCAGCGTTTTTCCCAGCGCCTTCATTGCCTCGGCGATCCCGTCAATCTTCGATGTGTGATGGATGTTAGTAAGCCTGTTAACCTCTTGCGGCGTTGTAAGCAATCGGCGCGCGAGCTCGGCGGGACGAACCTTTTGGCGGATCATCTCATTCAGCAGCAGGACCTTCGCGGAGAGGCTGAGGGGAAGCTCTACAAGATGCTGGCGGCGTTTCGCGGGCGATGGCATGGGTACAGCCCGCTTGTCCTCGAAGTAGAAGTCCATCGCCAACTCGAGTGCTTCGGCGGCCATAGCCAGCGCCTCTTCCACGGTCTCGCCCTGAGTGATCGCTTCGGGAATGTCGCGGAAGGTGACGACATAGCCGCCAACTCCCTTCTCGGGCTTCAAAGTAGCCGGGTATGCGAGCATGTGTTTCTCCCTTATTTCAGGCCTAGCTGCTTCTTGATAGCTTCGGCCGTTCCCTTCTTGAGTTCCTTGCCGTGCATGGGCAGGATGGAACTCTTGCCGTTCAGCCGGACTTTGAAATGCGATCCTTTTGCGGGTTCAAAGGTCGCACCCAAGCCGGTAAGCCACCGCTTGAACTCACTACTCTTCACGGACTCAAATATAAACAATAATGTTTATATAGTCAAGGAGGTCCTGCCGCGCTGAGCCGTCTCTTGTCCCCGGCTTTAACGAGAAGCGCCGCGACA
>CAIZFH010000185.1 GCA_903932155.1 uncultured Granulicella sp.
ACGTACTTGCCCCAGGGAAAGTTCGCGATATACACCTCCATCGGGGACAACAGCGGATTGACGCCAATCTCGCCGTATCCGCGAAACGCGATGGGCCGGATGTAGCAGGGCGTTACGCCATTGGCCTCCACGACGTCCACCGCCGCGGCGCACAACTCGTCCAGCGAATAGCCAAGCGGCATGCGATAGATCTTGGCCGAGTCCAACATGCGGCGCATGTGATCCTGCAGGCGGAATATCCCCGCGCCATTCGCCTGCGCATAACAGCGAATTCCTTCGAAGACCGAGGAGCCATAGTGGATGACATGCGACATCACATGGATCTGCGCCTTCTCCCAGGGAATCATCTGCCCGTTGTGCCAGATATTCTTTGTCGTCTCCAATGCCATAGCCGCTCCTTCGCCTACTTAAAGAGAAATCCCAGCCGTCGCCACCCGCTGAAACATTAATTATACCGGGGAACATCTTTATCTCGTGACAGCGTACCGCGACTGTCAACAGTAGCAGCCTTCCAACACGGGCGTTCTACAGAACCGAGCTGCGCGTCGTATGCTGGAATGAGCAGTGCGAGAATAGATCAGTCTGGTGGAAGACGATTGTTTGGAACACTTCACATCCGTGAACCAGTCGAGGAGCCCAATGACGCATATTGATAAAGAAAAGCAAAAATTGATCGCACGGATCAAGCGCATCCGCGGGCAGGTTGACACCATCGAGCGTTCGCTGACCACCGGAGACGACTGCGCGGACGTGTTGATGCTGTTGGCCAACGTGCGGGGAGGCGTCAACAGCCTGATGGCCGAGGTGCTGGAAGACCACATCCGGCTGCACCTGCTGTCGCCTGAGAAGTCCGTGGATAAGCCCTATGAGCTGGCCGAGGATTTGATCGATCTGGTACGGGCCTATTTGAAGTAAAGCAGCGTGCGGGTTAAGTGAAAGAATAGATTTGTGAGCTTCGATTCCCATTTCGTGAGTCTGTACGGACTTCAGCATTCCGTGTATGTGCGCTTCTCCTTGCTGGCGCTGAGTTCGATCTTTTTCCTAGTGGACCCGTTCGCCGCGCTGCCCACGTTTCTGGCCATCACTGAAGGATCAGATGCCGCGCGCCGGCGGCGTATTGCACGCAAGGGAGCCCTGACCACACTGATCGTGCTGGCTGCCTTCGCGTTTGCGGGCGAGGCCATCTTCCGCGTGCTGGGCATTACCCTGCCCGCGTTTGAAATTGCAGGCGGAGTCATCCTGATGCTGATCGGCCTGGATATGCTTCAGGCGAAGCGCTCGGCGACGCAGGAGGTTGCGGGTGACACGGTGGCCGCCGCGCAGAAGGAAGACGCCGGTATTGTTCCCCTGGGAATCCCCATGCTGGCCGGCCCCGGAGCCATCACGTCGGTGATGGTGCTGGTGGGGCAGGCGCAGACGCGCTGGCAGATGGCGGCGATCCTGATTTCCATCGCCATCACGGCGATGGTTTGCTACCTGGTGCTGGGACACTCGGACCGGGTGGTGCGTCTGCTGGGCGACAGTGGCATACGTATCCTGGTACGGGTGATGGGGCTGTTGCTGGTGGCCCTGGCCGCACAGTACTTCGTCAACGGACTGGCCGATCTGGGCGTGCTACCTCACCCCGCGGAGTAGGGTTTGATGGCTTTGCCTTTCTCGGAGAGATATGGGGCTAGCGGATCGCGAGGCAGAGCACGCAGCCCTGCAACGACGCACTCGGCGTTGAGTTGCGCCCCGACAAGCGTGGTGTGGGTGTGCGGATCGCCGAAGAGAGCGTCTACGGCAGTCTGACCCAATGCGTCGTAGCGACGGGCGATGATCTCGTTGAGATCGTCGAAGCCAATATGTTCCTGAGCAGCGACCTGCTGGGTCCAACCGCGATAGGTGTCTGTGCTGCGGTGGATGTGGCCGTCGGCCCATATCTTGCGCGGTACAAGCGAGCAGAGGATGGGTGTGGCCCCCTTGGCCTTCGTATCGTCGACGTACTTGCGCATATACCAGCCGAAGGTGTGGACGGTTTCAGTGGCCTGGGTACGCGGATCCTGTACGTCGAGGGTCTCTTCGCCAATTCCGGGGAGGCTGCCACGGGCGTTGGGCGCGCGTGGAGGGGGAGCAGGCGCCCCAGGCTGGAGCCCCTGGTCTGGGACGGGCGGTTGGCCGGGAAGGTTGATGCCGCCGTCGTTATGACCAAACTGGATGAGGACGATGTCGCCCGGCTTGATGAGGGCGAGGGTGTTAGCCCAGTGCCCCTGCGAGATGTAGGTGTGGCTGGAGAGACCGCCGATGGCACGGTTCACTACATTGATTTTGGCAGGATCGAAGAGGTCGGCAATGGGTGCGCCCCATCCCCAGAGGCCGTCGGAACCGGCGCCATGACCGTTTCGAACGGTGGAGTCGCCAACCAGGATCAGGCTTGGAAGTTTGGGATTGGCGGGGCCTGTGAGGCCGAGACCTTTCTCCTGGGCTGTAGCGTCGGGCGGAGGCCCGGCTGGAGGTGCCTGTTGCGCGGCCAGGGCAAGCAGTGGGAGGAGGCAGGTGATTGCTGCGGCGATCAGTGAGTGGCTGGTAAGTGTCGGTTTTGCTGGCATAATTGACTCTTTCGTAGCGGCTGGAAGGTGGTTTGGATTTTGCCTATTATTTCCAGACCGTCAGGGTCACCAGAGTAAACGCCTGAGGGTTGCTTCGTCTACTCACAGAGTGCCAGACATCTTTGGGCTGTTGCGATGATACGTCCGGGTGTAAATTGGTAGTTCGCCACGCGCAGGTAATTTCTCGCGGAATCCATTGCCGTCGCGACACCGATCGCTGTTTGCTATTGCGGCATCGGACCACTGCCGATAAAGACTCAAGAGGTCTCCCGGATCCACCGCAGAGTAAGCTCCGGAGATTCCTCATCTTTATCTGAATCGGCAGAATTTGTAGTCCTTCTCTGCATGATTCAACCAGCATTCGCTGGCTTCATCCAGGAAGGATGCGGCTGGCTTCGGGCCCATGCCATGCGCGCAGAGTATTCCGCAGCGATATATCGAGTACAGCACAAGCTGCGAGTTGCGTTACGGGCAGGACTGTGTACTCTGGTGGTTTTGCTGGCACTGGAGACTCTGCCTAATCTCTATCCAATGTTCGCGCAGCAGGCAGCAAGTGGAGCGAATGTGGGAGCGCGCGAGCATCCCCTGACCACTGCGCACTCGAACCCACTGAATACCGCCTGGCAAGCGGTTGGACCTGCCCAGATTGCAAGCCAGAGCTACGGCACAGTGACTGGACGCGTTACCTCGATTGCGATCGACCCAGCGGATACGACCGGAAACACGGTCTATTTGGGAACGACTGGCGGCGGGGTGTGGAAGTCGACCAACGCAGCGGGGGCAGCGGCCAGCGTCACCTTCACACCGCTGACCGACACGTTGCCAGTCTTCAGCGCAAATGCAGGCACGGCAGCGATTCCATCCTTGAGCATTGGCGCATTGAGCATGAGCAATGCGAGTGGAACCGATGTACTGCTGGCCGGGACCGGCGATCCCAACGACGCGGCGGATTCTTACTATGGTACTGGGATTCTACGATCCGCCGATGGAGGCAACACCTGGACGTTGGCGCAACAGGCCAACGACGGCGTAGCTGGGAACCATTCGTTCACAGGGCTCAGCGTGGCGGGGTTTGCGTGGAGCAGCACGACGCCGGGGCTGGTGGTGGCGGCACTCTCTCAATCCGCGGAGGGTGTGCTGGTGAACGCCGCAGATGCCAATTACAGCGTGATGGGGCTCTACTACTCCACGAGCGCGGGCGTAACGTGGCAAATGGGACTGGTACTGGACGGTAGCCAGGTGGTGCAACGCCCCATCCCGGGCGGCGGTCCGGGAAACGCCGCAACTGCGGTGGTATGGAATCCGGTACGCAAGATGTTTTATGCGGCTCTGCGATTTCACGGATACTACTCATCTCCCGACGGCATCTCTTGGACGCGACTGACCCAGCAGCCGGGCACAGGCTTGACAACAACGGCTTGTCCGGCCAATCCGAATAGCGTTGGCAGTACAACATGTCCCATTTACCGCGGCGCGCTTGCAGTGCAACCGGTATCAGGAGACACCTTCGCGCTGACGGTGGATGCGAAAAATCTTGACCAGGGTTTGTATCAGGATGTGTGCGCGTTGACAGGATTGAGCTGTTCCAGCGCTTCGATTACGTTCGGCAAGAAGCTTGCATCCACTCCGCTTGAGGTTGGCAGCGGATCAACTGCGATTGCGCAGGGAGACTACAACCTGTCGCTGGCGGCTGTGCAGACGGGCTCAGCCACGACCTTAGATACGCTGCTGTTTGCTGGGACCGTAGACCTCTATCGCTGTTCGCTTGCCTCTGGATGCGTACTACGCAATACGACCAATGCACAGAATGGATGCAATGCCCCGGCGAAGGTGTCGCCGGCTCAACATGCGATAGCCGTGGTGGCGAATACAGGAACGGGAGGCACACAACCATTGCTGTATACAGGCAATGACGGCGGTCTTTGGAGATCGCTGGATGGAGTGAACCAGCAGCAGACACCCTGCTCGGCTGACGACGCTACGCACTTTCAGAATCTCAACTCCGGACTGGGATCGCTGGCCGAGGTGGTGAGCTTCGCGCAACATCCCACCGATCCGATGACACTGCTTACGGGATTGGGCGCAAACGGTACAGCCGCTACGGGCACCGCAACGACGACGCTCGCCTGGCCTCAGATTGCCGCGGGCGAGGGAGGAACGGTGGCCATCGATCAGAACAGTCCGCAGAATTGGTATGTATCCACCGAGGCGGGCGTGAGCATTCATACTTGCGGCAACGGTAATGCGTGCGCAGCGACGAACTTTACCGGATCGCCTACCATCGGGTACGCGCAGGTGGCGAATGACACATCTCTGATCGACACGCCGTTCCTGCTGGATCCAGCGCTGACCATGGACATTTTGATTGGCACATGCAGAGTGTGGCGCGGTCTGGCCGATAGCGGCTCTGCGTGGCCCGGGTCGAACACGATCAGCACAATGCTTGGCGGGCCGCAGAATGCAGCGTGCAATGGAACGACCAACCCTGTTGTACGATCGCTTGCCGCAGGCGGCCCAGCAAGCGGTGCCGTAGCAGTGCAGGACGCAGGCTCGACGGTGTTGTACGCAGGGTTGGCCGGATCACTGGATGGAGGGGGTAACTTTGGCGGCCATATCTTTGCCAACTATGCGGCAGCAACGGCTAACAGCAGCTCCAACTGGACAGACGTGGCCAAGTCTACGGTAACCAACGATGTGGCGGATGCACATGTCTTCAATCCCGGCGGGTTTGACATATCGTCGATCGTGGCTGATCCGCACGACGCCACGGGAAAGACGGTCTACGCCACGGTGATGGGCTTTGCCGGCAACGGGGTCAACGCGCCGCATGTCTATCAGTCCAGCAATGGAGGAGCGAGTTGGAGCAACATCAGCAGCAATCTGCCGAATACGCCAGCCAATGCCGTACTGGTCGATCCCAACGACGCCAACACGCTGTATGTGGCGATGGACGCGGGGATATATGTGACTACGGCGGCAGGTACCTGCACAACGTCTAACTGCTGGAGCTTGTATGGTACGGGTCTGCCCAACTCTCCAGTCGTCGTCCTAGCCGCAGCTGCGGGCATGACCACCGGCGATGGACGCACAGGGGAGCTGCGTGCTGCGACCTACGGGCGCGGCATCTGGCAGATTCCGCTGCTGACCGCTGCATACCCCGCCGCACCCGTAATGACACTGATTCCGGTCAGTCTAAGCTTCCCGTCGCAGGCGATATCGACCGCCAGTACTACACAGTCCATACAAGTGACGAATACCGGCAATGCACCGTTGACGATTACACAAGTGGTAACGTCTGGCGACTTCAACGAGACGGACAACTGTGCCGGACCGACGATCGCTGTTGGCGCAAGCTGTAGCGTACAGGTGATGCTCCTGCCATCCGCACTGGGCGCACGCATAGGCGTACTGACGGTCTACGGCAACGTCGCTGGCGGGCAAGCCACTGCATCCTTGAGCGGCACTGGCACAACCGCGGCAACGATTATTTTGAACCCGATTACAGTAACCTTTGCGGGAACTAACGTTGGTGCAGTCAGCGCCGTGCAGAATATTACGATCTCCAACACGGGCGGCGTAACAGCCACGCTGCAAACTCCAACTGTGTCGGCTAATTTCGCCATCACCGCGAATACATGCGGCCCGACGCTTGCATCGAACGTGGGATGCACAGTCGCTGTCGCCTTCAAGCCGACGTCTTCCGGCACGCTGAACGGCAGCTTTAGCATTACAGACAGCGTAGGCACGCAGACCGCATCGCTGACCGGATTGGGCGTGTTGCCGGCGACAGATGCGCTGATGCCACTGAGCCTCTCTTTTGCGGCACAGCAGTTGAACACCACAAGCGCGATCCAGCAGGTGACCCTGACCAACTCCGGCGATACTTCCCTGCTGCTGATCGCAGGTCAGCTTATCGGCGGCGACTTTACCGTGGTGAATAGTTGTGGCAACTCGCTGAGCGGGCACTCTTCCTGTTCACTGCTGGTGACTTTTGTGCCGAAGAATGTGGGCCCGGAGACAGGTGTGTTGATCGTTTCGGACCAGTACCGCAGCCAGACTGTGACGTTGAGCGGAACTGGAGTAGCGCCACCTGGCGTATCGCTCTCTCCGATCTCGACCATAGCGTTCGCGCCCACGGGAGTAGGTTTGACCGCAACGGCACAGACAGTGACTCTGACCAACAATGGCGGACTTCCACTACTGATCCAAAGCATCGCCGTGACTGGAGATTTCACTATCGTACAGGGCAGTAATACCTGTGGAACGAGCCTGGCTGTGGGTGCCTCGTGTACAGCGCAGGTTGTTTTCGCACCGTGCGCACCAGCAGCACGCACTGGGAGTTTCACGGTAGTCGACAATGCAGCGTCGTCGCCACAAAGTTTGCAGTTGACTGGCACCGGTGTTGACTTCACGCTCACGGCGAATGGAAGCAGTACGCAAACGATTGCCGCAGGCTCCGAAGCAGTGTATCCGCTGCTGCTGTCGTCGGCGGCGGGCGTACCTGGAACCGTCGCATTCACCTGCACGGGCGTACCGGCGAATGCTGCCTGCGTGGTGAACCCTTCTGCGCCGGCGCTGGGTGGCACCACGACGATTACAGTGACGCTGGCGACGTCCGTGGCGTCGTTGCAGGTTCCAATGCTAAGAGGGATGCAGCATATTGCCTGGCTTGCGCTGCTGTTGCCACTGGGATTGCTTGGATTGGGACGGCGTCGCACGTGGCGACTGAGCGTGATATTGATGATATGCTGCGTTGTGCTGATCTCCGGATGCGGCGCCTCGCGTTTGATACCGCAGGCAAACGGTTCGTCACCGGTTACTCCTGTGACTCCAACGCCAAGCGGAATCTACACTCTGGTGGTTTCAGGAAGCAGCGTGGGACTTGTACGAAACGTCAATCTGACACTGATTGTGCAGTAGTGCGCGTTGATCCTGTAGTCAGCACATTTTGATTGTGCGTAAAGTCAGTTCATGCGGAGCGGCCAGCGCTGACTCCAGAGGCCCACGCCCATTGAAAGTTGTAGCCTCCGAGCCATCCAGTAACATCGACCACCTCGCCGACAAAGTAGAGGCCGGCAACCTTGCGGCTCTGCATCGTCTTTGCGTCCAGCTCGTCGGTATCGACGCCGCCCACGGTGACCTCGGCCTTGGTGTATCCCTCAGTCCCTGCTGGAGTAATGCTCCAGCCGTGGAGTGTGCGCTCCATCTCTTCCAGAGCGGCATTGGACAGTGCATCCAATTGTGTCTTGCTGTGGCCAACAGGCGCGTGCAGCGCAATCCATCGATCCGCCATGCGCGCAGGCAATATTCTGCGTACAGCTAAAGCAACGGCAGCAACATCGCGACGATCATTCTGACGGATCAACGAAGTTATACTCGACGCATGATTCGGTGCCAGGTCTAGTTTGATCGCTTCGCCTGGTTGCCAATAGGAAGAGATTTGCAGTATGGCAGGCCCACTTAGGCCGCGGTGAGTCAACAGCATCTTCTCGCGAAAAGAGCTTCGAGCAGTCATTCTCTTTCGACCCTTTTGTATAGCGAGGGAAGCAACAACTTCAGTAGAGACGCCCGTTAGATCGCACCAAGCCGCCTGGTCCTGTGCACTGAAGAGTAGTGGAACAAGCCCCGGACGCGTCTCAGCGAGACGATGGCCAAACTGCTTTGCCAATTCATAGCCGAATGAAGTTGCCCCCATCTTCGGAATCGACAGTCCGCCAGTAGCGACCACAAGAGAGCCGGCTACAACCGAACCGGCAGAGGTTTCCACCCGAAAACGCGCGCCGTTACTGGACAAAGCGCTCGAGTAAGACATTGCCGAAAGAATGCGTGTTGCGGTCTGGATGCGCACGCTTGCGGCACCGCACTCATGCAGCAGCAGATTGAGGATGTCGTGTGCGGAGCGATCGCAGAAGAGCTGACCAAGAGTTTTTTCGTGGTATGCAATGCCGTGCTTCTCCACCAGCGCGATGAAATCCTGGGGCGTAAAGCGTGCGAGTGCAGACTTGGCAAAGTGAGGATTGGCACTCAGAAAATTCTCCGGCGCGGCATTGCGGTTGGTGAAGTTGCAGCGTCCGCCGCCAGAGATAAGAATCTTTTTGCCGGGTCCATCGGCATGCTCGATCACAAGCACACGTCGCCCACGTCGCCCAGCCTCGATAGCGCAAATTAGCCCCGCGGCCCCAGCACCGAGGATTAATACATCCACATCAGTCATTATTGTCATGGTTGTCGAACGATATTACTCGATCTTACAACCGGCCAGGAGGTAAGTTCAGCGTCTACGGCTGTGCATGCCACACCATGTCCACGCGGACAGGAATCTCATTCTTGATAGGAATGGTGAGGAATGTAGGGGGATCGATCTTGAAGTCTTTCACCGTCGAGGGCACAACTCCTGTAATGTGATGCGACGTGCCCTGGATGGTCTGCTGGAACGGCACATGCGCATAGTGCATTGTGTTGCCTGCAAACTGCACATCAAGGTCGCAGTCCAGGGTGGACGAATCGAGACTGGACTGCGCCAGGCGAAAGCGAACCTGGACGATGGGAAATTGCGCACCACGTGTGGTCTGAATCATGTGCAGGTCGCGATTGCTATCTCCCGAGTCGAAGGACTTGACGGCCACAGCAACCAGAAAGTCACACTGCCCAGCATGACAAACACCCTGGCCGAGCGCTGCATGGGTAGTTCCGTCCACC
>CAIZFH010000186.1 GCA_903932155.1 uncultured Granulicella sp.
CAATCGAGCGGTGCCTTCCAGGAGTCTTCGCCAGCCTTCCTCTTACGCTTGATGCGGCGCTCCTGGGCGAGGTAGAGGAAGGAGGCGAGCAGGCTGAAACATAACGCGGCAGAGGCGGCGAGCAATGCGGCGATGTGGGCAATAAGCCAACCGGAACGTACACCCTCAGAGGGAAAGGTATAGCTTGTTAGTCCCAGAGCTGGCACAAAGACGAGGAAAAATGTAACTGGCAACGCAAAGATTCCAAGGGAGATGGCTCCATAGAACCACCAGGCGAGGAAGAAGAGACCAGCCAGGAGAAGACCAAGCATCGACTCGGTTTCGCGCATACCCACCGGCATCCAGCGATGGGCCAGCGCGAGCATTTCAACAACCGAGACGAAGTGGAAAAAGAAGCCCATGCCAGCCAGATGTACGCAGATACTGCGCCAGCGCTCGTTCTTATAGAGCACGGTGGGAAACACAGCAACACTGCCGCCTGCGTATAGTACTGCCGCGATTTGTAGCCAGAAGAGAGTCATAGGGCCAGGATGCAGTATACGGGGAACAAGGCACGAGGTTCGAGGTATGAGGTGCCAATAGTCAGTTCGCAGTGCCAGGCCCTGCGCTACGAACCACTATCAATAGAGTCAGACAAATCGGCATTTAGCGATGTGATGATAGTCACAAGACATGGGATGTAGGTAGTGCGGGTTGTCTGCATGAGGCGAACTCTGCGCATGACGGTAATACAGGCGACGAATGTAAGGGGGAGTGCGGTATTCTGGCGGTTCGGCTATGGCGACTGAGAAGACGAGCGACGCAAGCGCGCAGACCCCTGTGATGCGGCAGTACTTTGCTGCGAAGGAGGCGCATCCCGATTGCCTGATGTTCTGCCGGATCGGGGACTTTTACGAGCTTTTTTATGAGGACGCGATTGTAGCTTCCCGTGAGCTGCAACTGACGCTGACCGCGCGCGACCGCGAGAAGAAGCAGCCCATGTGCGGAGTGCCTTATCACGCGGCCGAACAGTACATCCAGCGTCTACTGCGGAAGGGCTACCGGGTGGCGCTGTGCGAGCAGATGGAAGATCCCAAGCTGACCAAGAAGATTGTGCGGCGCGAGGTGACTCGGGTGCTGACGCCGGGGACCGTGGTGGATGCGGCGCTGGGAGCTGAGCAGAGCAACTGGCTGGCCAGCGTCGCGGGGATCGGCGCAGGGGTGCAAGCACGCGTGGGGCTGGCGCTGCTGGATCTGTCGACGGGTGAGTTTCGCGTGACGGAGTTTGCGGGGGCAACGGCCTGGGCACAGTTGACTGACGAGCTTGGGCAGGCAAGGCCGACGGAGTTGCTGGTTGCGGAGGAAGGACTGTCGGAGATGCGCGAGGGAAGGCAACGCACCCTTCAAGGTGAAGCTGTGAAGGATGGGGCATCCGATGCACCGATGGAGGGTATTTTTGAGGGAGTGCGGACGAGGACGGCGCTGGAGGATTGGGTGTATACGGCGGAGTATGCCGTGCCGCTTCTGCGGAAACAGCTTGGAGTGTTGTCGTTGGACGGGATGGGGCTGGGCGGACGTGAGACGGCAGCGGTGGCGGCTGGGGCCCTGGTGCATTACTTACAGAAGACCATGCAGGGTGGTCTGGAACATATTGATACACTACGATTTTACGCGCATGATGAAGGACTGACTCTGGATGCGGTGAGCGTGCGCAATCTGGAGTTGGTGGAGCCACTTTTTTCTGGTGATTCAGTGCAGACGACGCTGTTCCATACGCTGGATGCCTGTGCCACTCCGATGGGCAAGCGGCTGCTACGGGCGACGCTGCTGCGGCCTGCGGCTGAACTGGGGGAGATTGAAGCGCGCCTGGATGCGGTGGGTGAAGCGGCGGGCGATCTGCGGGGGCGCGAGGGGGTGCGGCGTGCGATGAACGGGCTGCTGGACATGGAACGGCTGCTGGGGCGGGTGGCTCTGGATTCGGCTGGGCCGCGGGAGGTGATGGCGTTGGCGGGGACGCTGGGGTGCCTGCCGGGGCTGAGGGGGGCGGTGGGAAAGTTCAAGGCGGAGCGCTGGCGGGATCTAGGTTGGCCCCAGCCATCCACAGCGAAATCCACAGAGATTTCCACAGTAGTATCCACAAGGTTTTCCACAGGATTTGATGCGATGGAAGACCTGCACTCGTTGATCGTGAAGGCGATTGTGGAGGAGCCTCCAGTGAGCTTTGCGGAGGGTGGAGTGATTCGTGCGGGGGTGGACGCGGAGCTGGATGAGCTGCGTGAACTGGGGCGTAGCGGACGCCAGGCGCTGGCGGCGATTGAGGAGCGGGAGAGGCAGCGGACTGGGATTGGGAGTCTGAAGGTAAGATTCAACTCAGTCTTTGGGTATTACCTGGAAGTTACTAAATCTAATAGTAAAGCAGTTCCGGAAGATTACGAGCGAAAGCAGACGCTCGTGAATGCGGAGCGGTTTACAACGCCGGAGTTGAAGGAGTATGAGACAAAGATTCTGACCGCTCAGGAGCGGTCGGGTGAGATTGAGCGGAGGATCTTTGCCGAGCTGCGGAGGCAGTTGCTGGACGCAGCAGGCCGGATGCGGGAGACGGCTCGGCGGGTGGCAGAGATCGACTTGCTGGCGTGTTTTGCACATCTGGCTGCACTGCGGGGGTGGGTGCGGCCAGTAGTGGATGAATCGAGTGTGCTGGAGTTTGTGGCAGGGCGGCATCCGGTGGTGGAGCGGCGGATGGAGGAGTCGGGTGGGGGACGGTTTGTGCCGAATTCGATCTCGCTCACGGCGTGGATGGGAGGAGATTCCGGTGAATCCTCGGGCGCGTCGATTGCGCTGATTACGGGGCCGAATATGGGGGGCAAGAGCACGTATCTGCGGCAGGCGGCGCTGCTGGTGGTGATGGCACAGTCGGGGTGTTTTGTTCCGGCGGAGAGGATGCGGCTGGGGTTGGTGGACCGCATTTATACGCGGATTGGGGCCAGCGATAATGTGGCGCGGGGGCGGTCGACGTTTATGGTGGAGATGACGGAGACGGCTGCCATTCTAAATACAGCGACGGCGAAAAGTCTTGTACTATTGGATGAGATGGGGCGTGGAACTGCAACATATGATGGACTTTCTCTTGCCTGGGCTACGGTGGAACATTTACATGAAAAGATAGGTGCGCGGACGCTGTTTGCGACCCACTACCACGAACTTACCCTGCTGGAGGAGCGGCTGGCTCGACTGAAGAACCTGCGGGTGACGGCGAAGGAGACGGCGGTCGGAATCGTGTTTCTGCATACGGTGGAGGCAGGGGCGGCAAGCAAGAGCTATGGGATCGAGGTGGCAAAGCTGGCGGGGCTGCCGGGTGCGGTGATTGCGCGGGCTCGGGAGGTGCTGAAACTGCACGAGCGGGCGGAGACACAACAGGTGGGGGCGGCGCTGTCGAGAGGCGCGGGAGAGCTTGCAGCGCCGGCGTTGCAGATGACGATGTTTACTCCGCTGTCTCAGAAGATTGTGGACCGGCTGGCGGAGGTAGATCTGGATGGGTTGACGCCGAGGGAGGCGATGAACCTGCTGGCAGAGCTGCAGCGGGAGCTGAAAGGCAGTGGATAGTGATAGCGGATAGAGGAGAGGCAGGCGGGATGGCGAGGGCGATGGTGGTGGCGGGGGTGATGAGCGGGACGTCGGCGGATGGGGTCGATGTGGCGCTGTGCAGGATTGCGCCGGGGCGCGGGTGAGGGGGATTCGCCGCAGGTGAGGCTGATAGGGTTGCTGGAGACAAGGTATCCGAAGGCGGTGCGCGCGGCGGTGCTGCGTGTGATGGAGGGCGGTGCGGTGACAGCGGCGGAGATGAGCCGACTGAACTGGCGGCTTGGGGAGATCTATGCGGATTGTGTGGAAAAGGCGGCGGAGAAGTTTGGGGTGAGGGTGGGGCTGGTGGGTTGCCACGGGCAGACGGTTCATCATGAGACGCGGGCGCGGCGGTCGCTGGGTGCTGCGGTGAGATCGACGTGGCAGATGGGCGAGGCGGCAGTGGTGGCCGAGAGGATGCGATGCCCGGTGGTGAGCGACTTCCGTCCGGCGGATGTGGCGGCGCGTGGGGAGGGCGCGCCATTGGTCCCGATGCTGGATTATTGCCTGTTTCGGTCGGCGAAGTTGAACCGGATGCTGCTGAATCTTGGGGGGATTGCGAACTTGACGGCGATACCGGCAGGTGCGGGACTGGAGGCGGTGGTGGCGTTCGATACGGGGCCGGGGAATATGGTTGTGGACCGCTGCATGTTCACGTTGTTTGGGAAGAAGTTGGATAGAAACGGGGCTGTGGCACGGCGGGGGCGGGTGCAGTGCGAAGTGGTGGCGCGGGTGATGCAGGAGGGATACTTTGCGACGCTGCCGCCGAAGTCGTGCGGGCGGGAGGAATTTGGGGCGGGATTTGCGGATCGGCTGATTGGGATGTGCCGCAAGGCAGGTGGGACGGATGTGGATGTGGTGGCGACGGCTACGGCGTTGACAGCGGAGTCGGTGGTGGAGGCGTACAGGGATTTTGTGGTTCCACATTTTGGGGCGACCGGTTCAGGGAAGAAAGCGGAGATTATTGTGGCGGGGGGTGGTACGAAGAACGGGACGCTGATGGGGATGCTGCGGGAGGGATTTGCGGAGCTTGGCGTGCGAGTGCGGGCGATGGAGGAGTTGGGGGTTCCGGCGCAGGCGAAGGAGGGGGTAGCGTTCGCGCTGCTGGCATGGCTGACATGGAACGGGCGGGTGGGGAATGTTCCGTCGGCGACGGGGGCGGGGCGGCAGGTGGTGCTGGGGAAGGTGAGCTTCGGATGATGATTGGGGATCAAAAGCGTTGGTGGAATCGGCGTATACCAACATTGCCAATCTTGCGCATCTCTTCTGTCGTGGGGATTGTGCTGTTTGGATTGGTTCTATGGGGGTTCGATGGTGAAAATGTCGCCTGGGATATTCGTTATCATCGTACGGTTAGTTTCCGTGGTCAGTCCTTGAAGGTTCCATGGCTTTGGCGTGAAGAAGAGTGGACTAGCTACAGCGAGTTTGAATTGATCCGTAATCATCTTCTCGCAAATCGTCTTCTCCCAGTATTCCCCACATCTATAACAGTTTCGTATCAAAACTTATCGTCCGCCAATCTTCAGATGGAGATCGACGCGATGCATGCACTCGACGCAAAGCTGACTCATCGTCCAGGCGATTATTTCGATCCTGACGCGTGGTTCGATTCGCACTTTGTTTGTATGGATAGAGGCTCAAGCCGGTCAGAGATTGAAATGATAACCTGCTTCTCGCGGGACGGACGCTGGCGGGTTCTCATGCAGGGACTGAAGCAGGATCGTTCCGACTTCGAGACGATACTGCGCGGAGTGAATGCCATGGGGACGCCATCGAAGTGACTGATGATCTAGAGCCCGAGGATGGTACGAGGAGAGCGGTCGAGCTTCGCTCAATAACCCACCCTTTCGCAAAGAGCGCGAAAGGATGGGGCACCCGATTGTGTGGCGGGTTGATGCTGGCGGTGGCGATGTCGATGGCGGGATGCCATGTGGCCAGGCGGGAGGCGGGGACGGTGGTGGTGATTCTGGAGAGCAGCCCGAACAACCTCGATCCGCGGCAGGGGACGGATGCGCAATCGGAGCATGTGGGCGGGCTGATCTTCGACGCGCTGGTGAAGAAGGATGAGAACTACAACATGAAGCCGTGGCTGGCGACGAGTTGGGAGCAGCCGGATGCGTTGACGTGGGTCTTCCACCTGCGCGATGGGGCGCGGTTTCAGGATGGGCGGCCACTGGAGGCAGCAGACGTGGTGTGGACGATCGCTAGCCTGATGGATGCGAAGCTGGCGGGGCTGATTACAGCTAAGAGCGGAGCGTTTGCGGCGGTGGATCGGGTGGAGGCGCGCGACCGGCTGACTGTTGTGGTGCGGATGAAGCGGCCCGATGCGGGGCTGCTGTTCAATATGAGCGATGGACTGTTTGGCGTGGTTCCGAGGGGGGCAGGAGCAGACTTTGGGCTGCATCCGGTGGGGTCGGGACCGTTTCGATTTGTGAGCCAGGTGCAGGACAAGGAGGTTGTGTTGGAGAGGTTCTCTGAATGCTGGTCACAGAATCCCACCCTTTCGCAAAGTACTCGAAACGATGGGGCACCCAATGGGTCACGCATTGAGAGGATGCGGTTTGAGGTAGTGCCGGACACGATTACCAGCGCACTGGAGTTGCAGAAGGGGTCGGCGGACGCGGCCAGCAATGTGCTGACGCCGGACATGGTGTATGCGTTACGCGATGCGCCGGGGCTGGAGACGACGAGCGGGCCGGGGTCGAATGTGTGGTACCTGAACTTCAACGTGGCGGACTCGGCGTTGAAGGACAAGCGGGTACGGCAGGCGGTGGCGTTGGCGATGGACCGGGAGGCGATTGTGGCGGCGCTGTGGCGGGGACATGCGCGGCTGGCGGACACGCTGCTTCCGGAGGGGCAGTGGGCGGCGGCGACGGACGCAGAGCTGGCGCAATATCCGCATGACCCGGCGCGGGCGGCGGCATTGCTGGAGGCGGCGGGACTTCCGGCGGGGCGAGATGGGGTGCGGTTGCGGCTGTCGCTTAAGATCAGCCAGGACGAGACGACGCGGCTGCTGGCGGCGGTGTTGCAACAGCAACTGAGGGCGGCGGGGATTGAGATGAAGATTCGCTCGGCAGAGTTTGGGACGTTCTATGCGGACGTGACGCATGGGGCGTTTCAGATGTATATCCTGAAGTGGATCGGGTCGAACGAGGACCCGGACATCTATCGCTATATGGACTCGTCGGGGATGTTTCCCCCGAAGGGCGCAAACCGCGGACACTATGTGAATGCACGGGTGGATGCGTTGCTGGCAAAGGCGGCGACCGAGACCGGGCCGGAGGCGGAGGTTCAGGAGCGACGTCGGGCGGAGTATGTGGAGGTTCAACATATCCTGGCCGACGAGTTGCCGGCGATTCCTCTATGGTTTCCGGACAATGAGGTGGTGCATACGCGTCGGCTGCAGGGGGTGGTGTCGCGGGGCGACGGGAACTTTGATTATCTGCGTGATGCGTGGCTGCGGCCGTAAACATTTCGTGCCGATCTGGGGCTGATGCTGCTGACTGGATAACTACCACGAGTGGCGTGGGGTCGCACGATGGGCCGGAATCGGCAACAATAGAGGGAGGACTGTGCCAGAAGTAGTGCGGACGGGTTGGTTGTGGTGGCGCAGGGAATCGAGGAGGACGCCTTGAAGGTAAGAGGGATGAAGGACCGGGACGCGACAGGCGGGGAATTGAAGGAGGACGGGTTGCACCGTGAGGGAGGGGACGGGATGGCGACGGGCGCAACGCAGAGAACGGATGCGGACGGTGCCGGGAGCGCTGGGCAAGATGCTTTGCTGGGAACTGCGGCGCCGCGGGCCGAGCTGGAACTGGTGCGTGATGAACGGGACCAGTTGATGGAACGGCTGGCGCGGTTGCAGGCGGAGTTTGAGAACACGCGGCGGCGCGAGGTGAAGGAGCGTGCGGACCTGAGGGATTATGCAGTGCAACATGCAGTGGAGCCGTTTCTGAGCGTGATGGACAACTTCCAACTGGCGCTGAAGGCGGATGGAACGCTGGAGCAGTTGCGTGCCGGAGTGGATCTGATCCTAAAGCAGATGGAGGAGGCGTTGAAGGGCTTGCATGTACAGGCGGTGGAGACGGTGGGGACACAGTTCGACCCGCGAGTCCACGAGGCTTTGGGAAGCATCGAAACCAAAGAGTTCCCCGATCATCAGGTGTTGGAGGAGATACGGAAAGGGTACAAGATCCGCGAAAAGCTGTTGCGGCCGGCCCTGGTGCGGATTGCGAGCAATAGTGCAGTGATTGATGGAGCGAGTTAGCAAGTCGGCGAGTTAGCGGGCAGGGTGGAATAGCAGAGAATATTGGAGAAATTTCTGAAAGATGAGTGCTACGGCAAACGTGACCAAGGCTGATTTTTATGAGGTGTTACAGGTATCGCGGGACGCGAGCGACCAGGAGCTGAAGACCAGCTACCGGCGACTTGCGATGCAGTTCCATCCGGACCGGAACCCAAACAATCCGGAGGCTGAGGAGAAGTTCAAGGCATGCAGCGAGGCGTACCAGGTGCTGAGCGATGCGGAGAAGCGCGCGGCGTATGACCGTTACGGCCATGCGGCGTTCCAGGGAGGCGGGCAGGGCGGCAATCCCTTTGCAGGCGCGGGATTTCAGGGAGATCTGGGAGACATCTTCGGCGACCTGTTTGGCGAGATGTTCAACGTGGGCGGCGGTGGGCGGCGTGCGACGCGGGTACAGCGCGGTCGCGATCTGAGTTATGAACTGACGCTGGAGTTTGAACAGGCGGCCTTCGGAGTGGAGAAGTATATCGAGATCCGGCGGCTGGAGGCGTGCGAGGAGTGCCACGGGACAGGCAGCGCGAAGGGCAAAGCCCCGGCGACGTGCGCGCAGTGCAGCGGGCGCGGACAGGTGCGCTTCCAGCAGGGATTCTTTTCAGTGGCAAAGACATGCGGACGATGCAATGGGACGGGGACGACGATCAGCGATCCATGCACAGTGTGCCGTGGCGAGGGAATGCAGGCGAAGAAGCACGAGATGCTGGTGAAGGTGCCGGCGGGGGTGGAGCAGGAGACACGAATCCGTTACCAGGGCGAAGGCGAGGGCGGACGCTTTGGCGGGCCGGCGGGCGATCTGTATGTGGTGCTGAGCGTGAAGCCGCACAAATTCTTTGAGCGCGAAGGCGACGATCTGCACTGCGTGCTGCCTATCTCGTTTCCGCAGGCGGCGCTGGGGACGGAGTTGCAGATTGAGACGCTGGAAGGGCCGGCGACGATCAAGATACCCGAGGGAACACAGAGTGGGCGCGAGATCAAGCTGCGGGGTAAGGGTGTGCCTCACCTCAACTCGCACGGTAAGGGCGACCTGGTGGTAGAGGTGCGGGTGGCGACTCCGTCGAAGCTGAACAAGGCGCAAAGAGAGTTGCTGCGCCAGTTGAGCGAGACGATGACGGTGGAGAATACGCCGACCAACCGGGGGCTGTTCGAGAAGATGAAGGAAATATTTAGCTAGCGAGTCAGCAAGTCAGCGAGTCAGCGAAGGGCGGCTGGGCGATGGCTTGGCAACCTAATAGTTGAACTGAGTCTGACCAGGAACATTTCTCAACTCTCCCCGCTTAAGCGCCGGGAGGTATAGGCATGTCGGAGGTTTCCATCGGTTTTTATCTGGTGGCTCACCAAGAGGACCTTGGATAATCCCGTCACTAAAATCAAACTCTCTCAGCCTTTCACAGACCTTACTCAATCTCTTGTCGCACGTAACTAGAAATGTATCGTCTCGCTGACCGATGTATGCTAATTCGCACGCCATGGCAATAATGAGAATATCGAAAGTGCTAAGACGGTCATAGACCTCTCGGCGATGGAGGTGGTGTTCGGCGAGAACTATCTTGTCTGTTGCTAGGATATGGTAGCGGTTCAGGTCATAAGGATAGAGAGTCTTTCCCCAGTGGATGTCGTTGCGGAATGTATCTACGCACTGTTTGTATGGTTGCTCGTCTATCCATTCGTTTGAGTCTTTTGGTGCGAAGCGCCATTTCGCAAAGGTATTGAAAACTTCCGGAATGCAAATATTTGGAATGAAGAGAGCCGCCGCATTGTCGGTTTTTTGGTCCAATATGTATTGGACCGCATTTCTGCACCTCTGATCGCGCGGAAGATAGAACTCCACTGCGGCACATGCGTCGAACAGGTAAGTTAGCATCTTGCACCTCTTCTGCTGAACAGCCAAATCATATCTCAAGTTGAGATATGTGGCGGCGATAGCGATGCTGATGTCGGGACGTGGATTATTGAAGGCCGAGTAGGTGGGCGGGATTCACCTTTGACATCTGGTCGATGTCGGATTGGGTGAGCCCTTGCTTTTTGAGGCCGTCAAAGAAGAGCACCAGGGCATCGGGGTGGAGCGGGTTGGAGGGCTGTCCCATGTCGGAGGAGAGGATGCAGTGCTCCGGACCGACGGCGCGGATGGCTTTGGCGTAGTCCGCGAAGTCGAACTGCTTTGATCCGACGAGGCCGTTGTAGACGAACTCGATATAGGCACCGAGAGTGGCGGCTTGCTGCATCTGGGGAACCGTCATGAAGGTGGGTGAGAGCATGGCGTGGGTGACGACGATGTGGGTGATGCTTTGCTTGCGAGCTTCCTGGATGAGGAGCAGATCGTCTTCGGCAGAGTTGTGGCCGGTGGCCATGACGAGGTCGTATTTCTTGATCATGGCGATGACTGCTTTTGTCTCGGGAAGAAGCTCGCCGTTGCGTGAGACGGCGACATAGGGCCGGTCGACCTTGGAGGCGAGGACATAGGCTCGGGTGTCGAAGGTTGCCATCCAGACGAACTTGCCAAGGCTGCCGGTGGTGAGCGCCATCTTCTCGACCGCGACGGGATTCATGCCGCCGACGCTGAGGTTGAGGTCGATGCCACCGAAGACCTGAATACCGGGGACGACTTTGTGGACGTAGTAGGCGTCGGAGGCGGTGGGTTCGTAATGGTTCTTGAGGACGAGGGCGCGCATGCCGCGGCTTTGGGCGAGCTTGGCGAGGTCGATGGCGTCGATGCTGCGGGCGGTTGAGTCGGGGGCGGCGTGGACGTGGATGTCGATGACGCCATCGAGGGGTTTGGATTGCGCATGGGCGTTGGTTGCGAGGAGAGCGGTGCCGAGCAAGAGAGCGAGTTGGATTCGTCGCATGGGGGGTCCTATGAGATGAGGTGTGAGGCTGCTATGGCGATGGCGGAGATGGCTGCGGTTTCAGCGCGGAGGATGCGTGGGCCGAGGGTGACAGATGCCCATTCGTGCGTGGTGAAGAGAGAGATTTCTTCGGGTGTCCAACCGCCTTCGGGCCCGATGGCGAGGGCGAGGACATTTTCTGCCTCCCACCCATCGCTACGCGATGAATCGGGCACCCGGATCAACGCAGAAGCGAGAGTGAGGGACTGTTCGGTTTCGCTGAGGAGGATGCGCAGGGGGGCTGCTTCGTGCTGGAGGGCGGTGGGGAGGGGGGTGGGATCGGATATCTGGGGAACGTCTGTGCGGCGGGACTGCTTGGCGGATTCGAGGGCGATGCGGCGCCATCGTTCAGCGCGCTTGAGGGAGGCCAGAGCGAGGTGCTTCTCGGTGCGACTGGCGAGGATGGGCGTGATGCGGGCGACGCCGAGCTCGGTGGCTTTTTCGATGGCCCACTCGAAGTGATCGAACTTGAAGACGGCGAGCAGGAGGTGAATGGGCAGGGCTGCGTCCGCTTCAAGCTCTTCGTGGAGGGTGAAGAGGACCTCCGATTCAGTGACTGATGTGATTTCTGCTCGATGGAGGAAGCCGTTGGCTACGACGTCGAAGATCTGGCCAGGCTGTGCACGGAGGACGCGTGCTAGATGCGCTGCCTGCTCTCCGGTGAGAGCGGCGCGGGTGGGGTGGCCGGATTGAGGAGACCAGGAGTCGGCGATCCAGCGGCGTCTCATAGGGCAGTAGGTAGTGGCTAGTTGGTAGTGAGTAGTAAGGCAAGGTCAGGCTTTGGGGATGAGGACATTGACTGGGGTCTGGTTGATGAAGTCGAAGGAGATAGCGGCGGACTTGCGCTGGTTCCATTCAGCCTGGGTGATGGGGAAGGTGAACAGAACCATTCCTTCGGCTTGTTCTCCGGGCTGAAGTCTGGTGCCACGCAGGATTGGATCGGAGACGTAGGGCTTGAGCGCTGGGAATGTTACGTATAGGTTGGGGAGATCCTTCTTGTTGGCAGCGTCGGCTGTGGTTTGGGTACCGTCGGATGCGGTGAGACTTACGGTGATGTCGTTGAGGACGAGAGGCACTTTGAGGCGATCGACGACGTGGACGTTGGCTACGACATAGAGGTCGTCTTCGGTGGGGTCCACATGGCCGACGACTATGGAGTGGGAATTAAAGACGATGTGCTCTGGCATGTAGGCGATTTTGGTGAGGGTGATGTCGGCGGATAGGGGCGGGGCGCTATTAACATAGAAGTGCGCGACGACGACGCCGACGATGGCGAGGACGACGAGGGCAATGATCGCTGGGACCACGAAGTTGCGGCGTTCAGCTTGGGCAAAGGTGAGATCGGACATGGAGGAAAGGATAACAGCGAATGCAGTGGGTAGTGGATAGTGGTTAGTGATTAGTGGGTAATGATGGCTACGGGAGGTCTTTTTGGACGAGATACTCATCCATGAGGACGGCGATGAGGGCGGCAGTGGGTACGGCGACGAGGGCCCCGACGATGCCGGCAAGTTCGGTACCGGCAATAAGGGCGATGAGGACTGTGAGTCCCATGAGATTGACGCTCTGGCGCATGATGCGCGGTGTGAGGTAGGCGTTTTCGATGTTGACGTAGAGGAAGTAAAAGAGGAATACGCCAGCCATTTTGGTCCAGGAATCAATGGCCGCAACCAGACCGACCAGCAGGATGGTGATGACACCGCCGGCGATAGGGACGATGTTCATTAGACCCATAAGCACGCCGAGCAGGAAAAAATAGCGGACGTGCAGCAGGGCGAAGACGAGGGTGCTGCAGACGCCGAGAATGAGCATGAGCGTCAACTGACCGAACAGCCACTTGCTTGCGCGCCGCTCGGCTTTTTGCAGGGTGACGGCGAGGCGGAGGCGGTGTTCAATGGACAAGAGCGACATGAGCCAGCGATAGGCGTACTCGCCCTCCAGCATGAAATAAACGCAAAGGACGAGGGCGGTGAGCAGGTCGAAGAGGCGCGCCATCCAATCTGGAAAGGAGGCAAAGAGATAGGCGGCGGTGGCGGCGAGAGCAACCTCTGAGCGTTGGGCGATCTCTGCCCGCTGGGCAATGTTGTCTACACCGAGTTTGTCTGCCATGGGAAGGCTCTTGAGGCGGGCGACGATGGGAGGAATGCGAGCGGGCAAATCCTCGGCAAACTGGTGGAGGTCGCGGATGACGGGGGGTAGAGCGACAAGGAAGAACAGAGCGAGTGCGAGGAAGACGCACGTGAGCAGAAGCACGATGGCGACAGCGCGCGAGATGTGGCGCGTGCCGCGTAAACTGAAGCTCTTGATGCGGTTGACGACCGGCATGAGCACGACGGCGAAGAGCGCGCTGACGTAAATGAGGGTGAGGACATCGCGCAGACGCCAGGCAAGGGCGAGAGCAAGCAGCACAGCGACAGCGAACAGGATATGGCCGCGAATGTCGCTAGGGGTCTGCTCAGTCGGGATTGGCATCGGGGATGGCAGGGGGTTTCTCCTACGGGGCTATCTGTGTGATGCATCCAGTGTGCATCATGGGCGTTGCGGAGGATAGTGACGAATGCATCGTTTAGCTGAGGCGGTCGAGGATCGCATCGACGGTCTCTTCGGGGGTGAGATTGGCGGTGTCGAGGGTGAGGCGCGCGAGGCGGCGGTAGATGGGCTGGCGTGCGAGGAAGCGAGCCTCTGCGGCGGTGGGGTCGGCCAGGATGGGCCGGTCGGTGGCGACGGGATTGAGGGCCTGCATCATACAGCGGTCGAAGAGGGTGGGGAAGGGCGCGTCGAGAAAGATGGTGGAGGTGGCAGGGGTCTGTTCGAGGAGGAGGCGGTTGGTGAGGACCTCAGGGGCCCCTCCGCCGAGTGCAAGGACGAGACGGCTGCGGCCGAGAGCCGAGGCGAGGGCCGTGGATTCAAGCTGGCGAAAGCGGTCTTCTCCGTGGAGGGAGAAGATGGCGGGAACGGTGAGGCCAGTTCGCGATTCGATGTAAGCGTCGAGGTCGAGAAACTCCCAGTTGAGGCGGGTGGCCAGCAGACGGCCAATGGTCGTCTTGCCAGCACCCATGAAGCCGGTGAGGACGAGGCGGCGAAGATGGGTGAGCGGCCCTGCAGCGATATGAGGCTCTGGGGCGGACTGGGTGGCGGGTTGGGCGTTCATAACGGCTCCTTGGGAGTACCAGCGTATGCAGCAAACGAAAGCCGCGACCTTTGAGTGGGTCGCGGCTCGGCTAGATGGCGGATGCTCTGAAGTACGATCTTTTTTTATCGATCCAGAGTTGCTCGCAAGCCCAGCAGACCCGCTCCCTGCCACCATGGGCAGGGATAGGTAAAGTAGGCGTACTGGGGCGAACTATGTTTCATCCTGATTATGAGAGTACACGGGAGGGGGATTGGTTGCAAGAGAATTGATAGAAAGTCGCCGGACAGGTTCCGTACCGGCTAATCGAGTGGCGCACCGGGATCGATGTAATCATCGTCGATGGATGCGAGTACGGAATCTTCCTGAAGCATGGCCTGGATGTTCTGCCAGACTCTGTCGCTCGGTTCAGCGACAGGCTCAAAGAGGCTGCGGGCGGTCTCGGCGATGGTCTCGAGGTCGCTGACCAGAGCCGCGCAGTCGGGGTTGGCTGCGAGGAATCTCTTGAGGCGCGGGTCCTGGCTAACCTTTCCATCGCCTGTGGCAAAGAGGTCTGGGAGGATATGTTCAAACTCCTCTGGCTTGAGATTATCGAAGTCGATATTGTGCGGCACAGTCATTGTTCGGACTCCGGATAGACAGACGGGTGTGGCGGGCTTGGGTTTCGCAGGAGTTCGCGGAGTCTGAGCCTTGCCTTGTGCAGTTGCGATTTACTATTGCCGGTAGAGCAGTCGAGCATGACAGCAATTTCATTATGCTCATATCCCTCGACGTCGTGCAGGACGAAGACCATTCGGTAGCCGGGGGGAAGGGCGGCGACAGCGCGCTCCAGGGTGACGCGGTCAACCGAGCCGGCGAGGATCTGGTCGCGGCTGCCGAAGTCACGCCTAGGGGTGTCATCGTCGGAGGGGTTGACAGTCTCTTCGAGCGAGACGAGACTGAGGCCTTTCTTTCGCAGGTGCATGAGGACGAGGTTGACGGTGAGGCGATGCAGCCAGGTGGAGAAAGCGGACTCGCCACGGAAGCTGCCAAGCTTGCGGAAGAGGTGGAGGAAGGCGTTCTGGGTCATGTCCTCTGCCTCTGAGACGTTGCCCAACATGCGCAGGCAGAGGGTGTAAACGCGGCGCTTGTGCAGGTTGTATAGTTTGGCGAAGGCCTCGGCATCGCCATTCTGCGCGGCTTCGATGGCCTCGGCCTCGCCGGCGATGGGCGGGTTGCGCTTGTACAGGCCGGGATTGGTTCTTGAGGGTAAGGCTTGC
>CAIZFH010000187.1 GCA_903932155.1 uncultured Granulicella sp.
AAGTCGGCGGTCTGGTGCGCCTCGGTGGAGCGGGTGGGGCGCATCTCGTAGAGCGCGACCTCGCAGCCGAGGGCGGCAGCGTGGAGCGCGGCTTCCGGGCCAGCGAGGCCTCCGCCGATGATTTTGATCTTCTTCATGGTTCCAGCCTAAGGGATGGATCTGTTGCTATGTGGACTGCGGCATTATTCTTCCAATAATCTGATAGCAAGCGAAACCCCTCCCCCTCCCCCCTGCTTTTGCAAGATAAGCAAAAACAAGGGGTTAGGCTCACATCGTTTTACAAGATAAGCATTCTAAAAGAGTTAGTTGCAAAACAAGCAAAACAAAACTAGTTACGAAGCGATTTGAGCTTCTAAGGGCCATTCTCCTGGTTGAGCTATTGCTTGCGGCCTATTAAATGCGACGTGCTGCCAGTTTGTGTCTAACCTGGCAGCCTTTTCTCATCTCTCTACTGCTTTAATTATACGCCGTCGCGGGTAACTACTATGCCAACTATTTATAGATTGGAAGTAATTGGTGCGGTGAGGGTTAGGGGGATTTTTGATGATCGAGGGCCTTGACATGCGGATTTGCTGAGGTATTTGGGGAAAGAAAATGCGGTGGTGGGTTGGGGGGTAGAACCCTCATCTCAAGAGCGAGATATAGGGCAGCCTGCTATATGGAGATCGGTAAGTCCCACCCTTCTTCACCCCACCAGCAAAACTGGTTAGGACCCCGATCGCAAAAAACGCGAAGGATGGGGCACCCAATATTTTGAGGTTGAGGATGAGAGTACTCACTGAAAGGGTGGCAGCCCGTCACCGCATCCACACCTTCACTCCCACCCTTTCGCAAACGACAAGGACGCGAAAGGAGAGGGTAGCCGAACTTAGGATGACGAGGGTGAAGCCTTTGCGAGGGCGGCGAGGGGTTCGCCGGAGATGCGCATTGAGGTCCACTCGGAGAGCGGGGAGGCACCGAGGGAGTTGTAGAAGTCGATAGCGGGGGTGTTCCAGTCGAGGACGGCCCACTCAAAGCGTGGGCACCCTTCGGCTACGGCGATAGCGGCGACGGCGGAGAAGAGCGCCTTGCCGATGCCCTTACCGCGGAAGGCCGGGCGGACGAAGAGGTCCTCCAGGTAGATGCCTGCGTGGCCGCGCCAGGTGGAGTAGTTGTAGAAATAAAGGGCGAAGGCAACGGGCTGGCCGATCCACTCGGCGATGAGGCAGTGGAAACGCGGTTTGGGGTCGAATCCGTCGCGCAGGAGGTCTTCGTGGGAGGCAATGGCGGAGGCGGGCTCGCGCTCGTACTCGGCGAGTTCGCGGATGAAGGCGAGGATTTCGGGGATGTCGGCGGGTACTGCTGGTCTAATTTTGAGGTCGGACATGGGTGTGGGCTACTTCCGCGGGTGGTTGGAGGGGGCGTTGGGATTGGCGGCGAGCCACTTGTCGAAGGGGATGTTGAAGTCGAAGAGTTCCTGCGTGCCGTCGATGGTGTGGATCATTTTGATGTAGAGCTGGGCGTCTTTGAGGGCGGGATCGTCGAGGTCCTTGATGTCGTAGAAGAGGTAGCCGGCGAGTGTGGAGTGCGGTTTGACCACGGTACCCTGAAAGCCGAAGTCGTGATCGTCCTGGGTGATCTTCTTGTCGATGGGGGTACGTTTGATTGGGATGGGGATCAACGGGATGCGGATGGGCTTGGTGCTTTTGTAGGTGAAGAGGCGGCGGTTGATCTCATCCTCGGTGGCGGCGGGAATCTTGTCGTTGGCGGCTGAGATGAACTGGATGCGGGCGTCTTCGAGTTGAAGGGAGCGGTCGCCGTCGTTGGTAAAGATGACGAGGACGGGGAGAAGACCGTGCTCGATGTAGGGGAGGCGGAAGAAGCTGCACAGCTTCGAGTCGTCGCAGGGCTCGGCGGCGATGGTGAGGTGCTCGTTGGGATGGGACTCGTTGGCAGGGTATGTGGCGGCGGGGCTGGGCGGCGGAATTATTTTTTTGTCAGCGGCGCGTGCAGGCAGGCAGAGCAGGATTGCTGCGAGAAGGACGGCGGCGGAGAGTGCGGCGTGCGCGGATGATCGGCGCGGATTCGATGGGTTGAAATGCATGCTCATGCTGGGTTGATTATCATCATCACGGAAGCCGTGGTAAAGCTGGACGGTTGTGGTTCCTTGCAAAAGAAAGTGGCGAACGATGGGAATGGCGCTGTATAGCTTGCTACTGGTTGTGGGGCTGGCGGTGTGCTCGCCGTGGTGGCTGGCGCGGATGGTGCGCTACCGAGCAGGGATGGGGCAGCGGCTGGGGCGTGTTCCGGCGGAGCTGCGAGCTGCGGTGGTGGGGCGGCAAGTAGTGTGGATTCATGCGGTGAGCGTGGGCGAGGTGCTGGCTGCTAGTCGGCTGGTAACGGAGCTGGAGGTGGCGCTGGGTGCGGGATGGATGGTGGTGGTATCGACGACGACGGCTACGGGGCAGGCGCTAGCGAAGGAGCGATTTGGGGCTGAGAGGGTTTTCTTCTATCCGCTGGACTTTGCGTGGGCGGTGCGGGGTTATCTGCGGGCTTTGCAGCCAAAGCTTCTGGTGTTGATGGAGAGCGAGCTGTGGCCGCGAATGCTGGTGGAGTGCGGGCGCACGAGGGTTCCGGTTGCAGTGGTGAATGCCCGGGTTTCGGATCGGAGCTATGCGCGGGGGATGCGGGTGCGGGCGGTGTGGGGCAACGTGCTGAGAATGGTGGGCCTGTTTCTGGCCCAGAGCGAAGAGGATGCGCGGCGGTTGGTGGCGATGGGGGCGCGGGTGGACGCGGTGCGGGCGATTGGAAATCTGAAGTATGACGTGCGGGCGGCGAAGGCTAGTCGCGTGGCGGAGTTGATCAAACAGGTGGCGGCGGGACGGCCGATTGTCGTGGCGGGAAGTACGGTGGATAGCATCAACGATAAGTGTCTCAGCGAAGATGAGATGGTGATTCAGGCGTGGGAGGGACAAGTAAGACGGGAGAAGGGCGTATTGCTGGTTATTGCGCCGAGACATCCCGAGAGGTTCGGTGAGATAGAGGCTGTTGCCATGGAGTTTTATCTGGTAAAGGCGAGTGATTGGGGAGATGAGAACGGAGGCAACCCACCCTTCGCAAAATACGCGAAGGATGGGGCACCCGGTTCGGAGGATGGGGGACCAAGCCGGTTGGAGATTCTGCTGCTGGATACGATTGGGGATCTGGCGGCGGTGTATGGCGTAGCGGACGTGGCGTTTATAGGGGGAAGTCTGGTGCGGCGGGGAGGGCATAATCCGCTGGAACCTGCGCAGTTTGGTGTGCCTGTAGTGATGGGGCCTTCGTACGAGAACTTCCGCGATATGGTGGGGAAGATGATTGCGGAGGATGGGATTCGCATTGTGCAGGACAAGGATGAGTTGGAGGCGACGCTGGTTGAGTTGCTGACGGACCGCGAGGCGGCGCAGGCGATGGGTGAGCGGGGACGGCTGGTGTTTGAACAGCAGCAAGGGGCGACGAGGCGGGCGGTTGAGGCTCTGGTCGGGATGGTGCGGGATGAGGGGCGGCGATGAGGGCGCGTCTAAATAGGAAGAGACGGGGGTGGACGTGGCCGCTGGTGCCGCTCTATACGGCGGGACTGGCGGTGCGCGATGGGCTGCGGCGAATGGGGTTACTGCGGACGCGGCGGCTGGTGTGGCCTGTGATTAGCGTGGGGAGTTTGTCGGCGGGCGGGGCGGGGAAGACTCCGGTGGTGATTGCGATGGTGGAGTTGTTGAAGGCACAGGGTTGGCACGTGGATGTGCTGTCGCGGGGGTATGGACGGACGGGGCGTGGCGTGGAGCGGGTCGATGTGACTGCAGCGGATGCGGCGGCGTGCTTCGGCGATGAGCCAGTGATGATTGCGAAGAGGGCAGGAGTGCCTGTGTGGGTTGGGGCAGAGCGGTTCGCGGCGGGAGTGTCGGCAGAGCAGGCGGCTGCGAATGAGGGAGAAGCAGATTCCTCTGCTGCGCTACGGAATGACAAGAAGCAGGTGCATTTGCTGGATGATGGATTTCAGCATCTCGGACTGGCGCGGACGCTGGATGTTGTGCTGGTGACGGAGGAGGATCTGGACGATACATTGCTACCGGCGGGGAACCTGAGGGAGCCTGTGGTGGCGCTGCGGCGGGCTGATGTGGTGGTGCTGCGGGAGCAGGAGCGGGAGCGGGTAGAGGGACGGGTGCGAAGGCTGATGCGATCAGACGCTGTGGTGTGGAGTGTGCGGCGGGTGATGCGGCTTTCGGCGGACGGGGCAGGGGCAACGCCAATGGCTTTCAGCGCGATTGCGCGGCCGGAGGATTTCTGGGCGATGCTGGAGGAGGCGGGCTGCGATCTAGTGGATAGGGTGGCATTTGGCGATCATCATGCATACTCGATGGCCGATATGGTACGGATGGTTGAAACGGCTAAGAACTGTGAGGCGACCGGTTTTCTTACTACCGAGAAGGACGCAGTGAAACTGGATACGGCTATGCTGGAATTATTGGGTGTAGTTGGATCGGTCTGCGTGGCGGGGCTTGCCACGAGTTTTGTGGGTGAGGCGGACGTGTTGGGCGAGCTGGAGGCGCGCTGCCGGTGAGAGTGCTGATTGTTCGGATCGGAGCGATGGGCGATGTGCTGCACGCGATGCCAGCCGTGGCGGCTCTGCGCGAGAGGCACCCGGATTGGTTTATTGGGTGGGCTATCGAGCCGCAATGGAGCGATCTGTTGCAGATTGCCGGCGATCCTAATGATTTGCAGCAGATTGAAGGGCGCTACGATGGGCGGGCATTAGTAGACCGCTGGTACAGCGTGACGGCCAGGGCGTGGAAGCGGAGACTTATTTCGCTGAAGACACGCTCGGAGATACACGCGCTACGCGATGTGCTTCAGACCGACCGGTTCGACGTATGCGTGGACATGCAGGGTGCACTGAAATCGGCGATGGTGGGGAGGATGGCTTGGGCCACCGTGTTTGCGGGGCCGGCGGCACCGCGGGAGCGCCTGGCACGATGGTTCTATAAGCAGCAGGTGGAGATGAACTCGGCGCATGTGGTGGAGCAGGGATGCGAGCTGCTGGGCGCTGCGGTAAGCGAGGAGTTGCATCCGGCGCGGGTGACGCTGCCGATGGATGAAATGGACGAACGGTGGGCCACGGAAGAGGTGGGATGCGAGAGATTCTGCCTGATTTCTGCAGGAGGCGGTTGGGGGGCGAAGATATGGCCAGCGGAGCGGTTTGGGCGAGTAGCAGCGGAGTTGGCCAAGGCCGGGGTACAGACTATGGTGAACACGTCGCCGCGTGGCTCGCGCGATGCGGACCTAGTGGTACAGGCGAGTGAGGGCGCAGCGCGCGTGGTGTGCTGCTCGGTGGGACAACTGATTGCGCTGACGCGACGGGCCGCCGTTGTGGTGGCAAGCGATACCGGGCCGTTGCATCTGGCTGCTGCTCTGCAAAGGCCGGTTGTGGGGATCTATGGACCGACCGACCCGACGCGAAATGGCCCCTACGGAACGCGCTCGCGGGTACTGCGCGATGCTGGGAGTGTGACAAGCCACAAGCGGGTACGCGACGTGGAGGCGGGAATGTTGCGCATCGAAGTGGACGAGGTGGTGGCGGCGGCGATGGAGATGCTGGGGTAGGTCCTCAGTTGCAGGTTGTAGGCTGTTAGTTATTGGTTGAAATGGCTGGTGGTGATCGTTTGAACGCGTGTGAGACGCCGCGGATGAGAAGATTGTTGAGTACGGGAGAGGTTGCGTGCTAGTGTGAGCGGACGGATAGGATGGCAGAGGATTGCGCGGCGGATTCGTGTGCCGGCGGGGTTTGTATTTGCTGCGCTGTTTCTGTGGCTGGCCCATCCGAGCTGGCGAACCATGGCGGCGAGCCTAGTTCTGGTATTTCCTGGTTTGTGGCTACGCGGGTACGCGTCTGGCTATGTGAAGAAGGACTCGGAACTGACTATGACAGGACCTTACGCGCATACGCGCAACCCACTGTATCTGGGATCGACGCTGATTGCATTCGGGTTTGCAGCGGCGGCGGCGAGCTGGGTGATCCTGGCACTGCTGGCGATGCTGTTCGCGGCAATTTATATTCCCACGATTCTGAGTGAGGAAGCGTATCTGCGGGAGCACTTCGCGGGCTTCGATGACTATGCGCGTGCAGTCCCGAGGTTGTTGCCGCGTGGCGCAGGCGCAGACATAGAGTTGGCAACACGAGGCGGTGTTCCGGTGGAGAGAGTGTTCTCGACAGAGCTTTATTTACGTCATCGCGAGTACAATTCTGCTATGGGCGCGCTGTTTCTCTACCTGGCGCTGGTGCTGAAGTTGCTGTTCTTTTAAATTGAGAGCGGCAACTATCTTTCTAGAGCGAGCTGCGAATTCTTGAATAATCTGAGTGGTCTGAATCGTCCCGCGGCTCCCGTATCCGGCTTTAAGTTGGTGCGGATTGCATTGGCAGCGCTGTTGCTGACGATGGGCGGGGTGTTTGAGGGTTGGATGCAGCCTGCCTGTGCGCAAGCGTTAGCCCTGCTGCCGATGGCGCAGGCACAGACGGTGCAGCGTCCCATTCCAACCTTGCAACCGCCAGTTGCAGGCTATGTATTTCCTTCGCGTCAGACTCTGACGTTTACCGTAGACTGGCGTGTATTCACCGGTGGGACGGCAGTCTTCCATCTGGAGCAGCAGGGCGACCAGTTGCATGTGACGGCGACGGCGGACACGGTGGGAGCGGTGACTATGCTGTTTCCGGTGGTGGACCGGTTTCAGTCGACGATGGACACCAGGACGGGCTGCTCGGAGGGCTTCTGGAAGCAGGTGCAGGAGGGACGC
>CAIZFH010000188.1 GCA_903932155.1 uncultured Granulicella sp.
ACGCTCTTCACCTCGGCCACTACCTTCTCGCCAAACTCCTTCGCCGCAAACTCGATCCCCGGCTCAATCAGCGCCGCATTCTCCTCCGCCGTCAGCTTCGGGTTCGCCTCCAGGTTGCCCAGAATCCAGCTCTCCCGCTCCGTCACTGTCTGCTCACGGAACTCCTCCACCGCGACCTCGTACCCCCACTCGCGGAACGCGCCCTCGGTAAACTTCTGGATATTTCCCTTATGCACCAGCGTCACCGTCTTGCGCCCTTCCTTCAGCGCAAACGCAATCGCCGCCCGCACAAGCCGCTTCGACCCCGTAATCGAGATCGGCTTGATCCCCACGCCCGAGTCCAGACGCACGCTCTTCTTCGTTCCCTTCAGCATCTCGTCGTTCACAAACGCGATCAGCTTCGCCGCCTCCGGTGTCCCTTCGCGGAACTCGATTCCCGCGTAGATGTCCTCCGTGTTCTCGCGGAAGATCACCACGTTCAGCTTCTCCGGATGCTTCACCGGGCTAGGCACACCTGCGTAGTACTTCACTGGCCGAATGCACTGATACAGGTCCATTAACTGCCGCAGTGCCACATTCAGGCTGCGTATCCCGCCACCCACCGGCGTCGTCAGCGGTCCCTTGATCGACACCCTGAAGTCCACCGTCGCCTTCACCGTATCGTCCGGCAGCCACTCCCCGTTCTTGCGATAGCTCTTCTCCCCCGCCAGCACCTCGTACCACTCCACACTCCGCTTCCCGCCGTATGCCTTATCCACCGCCGCGTCGAACACCCGTTTGGACGCCCGCCAGATGTCCCGCCCCGTCCCATCGCCCTCGATGAAGGGAATAATCGGATGCTCGGGAACGGTATACACCCCGTTCGCATATTCAATAGCCTTGCCATTTGCAGGGATAGAAATTCCGTTGTAGCTCGTTTGCATTTAAGTGGTTACTCCCGTGAGATTGCCAAAATACTCCAGCATACAAAGCCTACCACCCGCTGGAGACGCATGGCAAAGACCCCGCACTCCTTCCCTAAAAGATAAGGCCCGCTCGTGGCGGGCCTTTTTCCTCATACCTGGGGCAGCATTCCAATTGGTTCCATGGCACTTGCTTGGCCCCTCGCCGTGGAACAGATTCTCAACTGCACAGAACGCAGTCCTACATGACGCAGAAACACTTGAACTTGAACTTGGTCTTCAAGTCCTTCAAATCGGCCGGATCGATCTTCATCTTCCCATTCTCTTCGGTGAATTTCTTCTCCAGCCCTGAGGCACCCGGTGTAACCGGCTTCCATTTATGTTCGTAGCCGTCCGGGCCGCCGCGCAGGTAAAACAACTTGCACTTGGTAAGTCCCGTGCAACTGCTGGTACTAGGACAGGTCAGGAAGACACTGCTGGACATGCCGCCCTCAGGATGGGTAGTCGGCTCATTACAAAGTCCGATGTAAGTATCTGACCCCTCCTCCAGCACCGGTTTCACGCAGTAGTAGTCGTATATCTCACCCGCAGCCGGCACAATCTTCCCCGTCGCGTCCGGCAACGCTAGATACCTGCGATGCTTGTGTGATCCGTCTGCATGGTGATAAAACAACTCGCAATAGCAGCCTTTGGTCGTATCGGTTTTTCCGCACTGCGTGGTGCTATCAGGGTCTGGGGGAAGTTCCTGGCCCTCTTTACGCTGTGGACAACAATCGTCGCAATTGCAAAATTTGAATCCATCCGGCAAACCTCGGGGATTTCCCATATCGATCTCCTTCTCTTCTATCGATTAAGCAACGGGCTGAATGGGGCCCGGAAACCAGCGGGCAGCTATGCGTCCCAAGGTCATGGCTGCAGATACGCGGCAATCGCGCATTCCATGCAAATAATCCCATCAAACCGCAGTGGAAATCAACTGTCTTTGACCATTATTCGCTGGCAATTTTCTTCGTTACTCCCACTGCCTTCTCCTTCGGTGCCTTGACCATCTTGTGGTAGATCACCGGAATAAAATTCTGGTTCTGCATCGGGGGCCGCACATAGTTGGTCTTGCGCAGCGGCGGCAGCTTTAGCGACTCCGAAGTCAGATCGCGATATGGCACCAGCGATAGCAAATGGCGGATCACATTCAGCCGCGCAGACTTCTTGTCCTCTGAATTCACCACATACCACGGTGCCTGTTTCGTGTCCGTCACCGCGAACATTTCGTCCTTCGCCCGCGAGTAGTCGGCCCAGTGCTTGCGCGATTCCAGGTCCATCGGGCTTATCTTCCACCGCTTGGTCGGATTGTTCATCCGCTCCTGGAAGCGCCGCTCCTGCTCTTCGTCGCTCACCGAGAACCAGTATTTGATCAGCAGTATCCCGCTGCGGATCAGCATCAGCTCATACTCAGGACAGCTATGCATGAACTCCTGGTACTCCGCCTCCGTGCAGAAGCCCATTACCCGTTCCACGCCAGCGCGGTTGTACCAACTGCGGTCAAACAGTATCAACTCGCCTGCCGCCGGCAGATGCGGAACATAGCGCTGGAAGTACCATTGCGATTTCTCCCGTTCCGTCGGCGTACCCAGCGCAACTACCCTGCAGATGCGTGGGTTCATCGACTCGGTAATCCGTTTGATCGCACCCCCTTTGCCCGCGGCGTCGCGGCCCTCAAACAGAATCACCACACGCAATTTTTCGTGCTTAATCCACTCCTGCAACTTCACCAGTTCAATCTGCAGGCGTGCTAGTTCCTTGTCGTACTCGCAATCTCTGCCCAGGCACAAGGCTGCCGGTACGCTGGCTATGTCAAGCGGATGGTTCTGCTGGCCTTTTTCTTTCTTGCCCTTTGTTTTTTCGCCTTTTTGCTTCTTCTTTCCCGCCATAAACGTTCCTCCGTTCGGCTCGGCTGCGTATGGATAACCACCTGCACACAAAATAAGAAATCGGGGCGTGGAGAGATGGTAAGCAGTTATGCCGCCCACCTCCCCACGCCCACGGACTGCGACGAGGCACTTCATATACGCGTTACTCTACGCAGCTTGCTGGACTACTTCACCTTCACAGTATCAATCGTCTTCAGAATGCGTGAGATGATCTGATAAGGATCGGCCTCCGAGTTAGGTCGGCGGTCTTCCAGATAGCCCTTGTAGCCGTTCTTGATGAAGTTCACCGGCAACCGTACCGAGGCCCCGCGGTCAGACAGTCCATAGCTGAACTTGTCGATCGCCTGTGTCTCATGCAGTCCCGTCAAGCGCAGATGGTTGTCCGGTCCATACACCGCAATGTGCTCTGGAATGTACTTCTCAAACGCATTCATCAGCGCCTCAAGGTACTTCTTACCGCCCACTTCGCGGATGTACTTAGTTGAGAAATTGGTGTGCATCCCGGAGCCGTTCCAGTCGCCCTTGATTGGCTTGCAGTACAGTTCCAGATCCACCTCGTACTTCTCGCATAACCGCGCCATCAGGTAACGTGCTACCCAGGTGTCATCCGCGGCTTTGGCAGAACCCTTGGCAAAGATCTGGAACTCCCACTGCCCCTTCGCAACCTCCGCGTTGATGCCCTCGTGATTGATCCCTGCCTCAAGGCACAGATCCAAATGCTCTTCCACAATCTGGCGAGCGATGCTTCCCATGTACTTGTAGCCCACCCCGCAGTAGTACGGGAACTGGGGAATACTCGGGTGGCCATCCTTCGGGAAGCCCAGTGGCCGACCATCTTTGTACAGAAAGTACTCCTGCTCGAAGCCTACCCACAGGTCTGGATCGTTCTTGATCGTCGCGCGTGCGTTGCTCGGATGTGGAGTGCCGTCCGGGTGCATTACCTCGCTCAGAACAAGATATGCATCCTTGCGTGAAGCATCCGGATACAATGCCACCGGCTTCAAAATACAGTCCGAACTCTTGCCTTCGGCCTGCATCGTAGAGCTCCCGTCAAAGCCCCACAACGGAAGATCGCTTAGCTTGGGCGGTTTTTCAAACGATTTGATTTGTGTCTTTCCGCGCAGTCCAGGGACGGGCTTTTTACCGTCAAGCCAGAGATATTCAAGTTTGTATTTTTTCATAGTGTTTGGAGACTCCTTAGTGAATCGCTTGGGATTGTCGTGTAAATCGCTTGGGATTGACGCGGCGTCTGCAACTCACCCTGCCCCGCATTGCAGCAGGTGAGTTCCAAAGACGAAAAGTGCAACAGTGGTGTTTAAAAAATAACAGAAACTTGACCCGGATTGGGGCCTTGTCTTATCTATCTTAATGCCAATCTTTCATCTTTTCCACTGACTCATTCCGCTAATCGCCCGTTTCTGCATGCGTTGTCCCTGCATCTCCCCCAGCCGACCGCTAGCAGCACCTCCGCGCACCCCCCTCCCACTCCCTCCTCTCGCACTTTGAAACCACGCAGTAACCCATTTCTCCGCCCGCTGTGATAACTTTGACACGGTCTACGCAACAACGGCCGCCCAACACTGCCGGGCGCCGCATCCTGCTTTTCCCCTGGAGGGTCATACAAATTGGGCATGAACATGGTTCCCACGCGCCTCTTCTTCACCAAAGGCGTCGGCAAGCATAAAGAACGCCTCACAAGCTTCGAGCTCGCGCTGCGCGACGCCGGCATCGCCGCTCAGAATCTCGTCCGCGTCTCCTCCATCTTCCCGCCCCGATGCAAGCTCATCACGCGCAAAGAGGGGCTAAAATGCCTCAACCTCGGGGAAGTCGTCTTCGCCGTCATCGCGGAAAACTCCACCCGCGAGGCCCATCGCCTCGTCGTCAGTTCCATCGGAGTCGCCATCCCCACAGACCGGGCCACCTACGGCTATCTCTCCGAGCACCACAGCTTCGGCGAAACCGAAGACCAGGCTGGAGATTACGCCGAAGAACTCGCAGCCGAGATGCTCGCCACCACCCTCGACGTCGACTTCGACCCCGACAAAAGCTGGGACGAGAAGAAGGAGATCTACCGTATCTCCAACAAAATCGTCCGCACCGCCAACGTCACCCAGTCCGCCGTCGGCGACAAAAACGGTCGCTGGACCACCACCATCGCCGCCGCCATCCTCCTCTTCGACGACCAGTAGTAGACCGTCAATTCACAATTACGAAGCGCTGGCTGCGGCTGGCGCTTCGTCGTTTAGCAAAACATCTTCACTGGGAAGTAGAATGTCTAGTCGAGAATAGAGCTTCGCAGAATGCTGCAAATCCGTTTTGCTTAAGGGCACGGCTTCAGCCGTGCCGTAATTGCAGCAATATTATTGGGGCTTTAGCCCCTGAGGGTCCTATGTCACACTACGTCGCCGTCGATCTGGGTGCATCCAGCGGCCGGTTGATGGTCGGCCAATGGGACGGACGCAGGTTCTCGCTCCAAGAGCTGCATCGTTTCCCCAACGGCGGGGTTAGCCTGCACGGCAGCATCTACTGGGATACACTGCGAATCTGGTCGGAGATCCAGATCGGCCTCACCAGGTTCCGCACATGCTTCGCAGACCCGCCCACCGGCATCGCCGTCGACGCCTGGGGAGTCGATTTCGCCCTCCTTGACCGCCGCGGACGCCTGCTCGACAATCCCTCGCATTACCGCGATCCCCGCACCATCGGCATTCCCCAACGCCTCTTCCAGCGCGTCCCCGAAGCCGATCTCTACGCCGTACTCGGCGTGCAGTCGTTTCAGTACAACACCCTCTTTCAGATCTACTCCATGGTGCTTGCCGGCGATCCAAACCTCGACTTCGCCGAGACCCTGCTCATGATCCCCGACCTCTTCAACTACTTCCTCAGCGGAGTGAAAGCCGTCGAGTACACCGAAGCCTCCACATCCCAGATCTACAACCTCTCCGTGCGCCAATGGGACCGAGCATTGCTCCGCACTCTCTCCATCCCCGATCGCATTCTGCCCCCGGTCGTCGCCCCCGCAACCATCCTCTCCGAAGTCACCGGCGATCTTCTCGACCTCTGCGGCTTCAGCAAAACCTTCCCTGTCATCGCAGTCGCCTCGCACGATACAGCCAGCGCCGTCGCCTCCATTCCCAACCTCGATCAGCACAGCGCATTCATCAGCAGCGGCACATGGAGCATCATGGGTGTCGAACTCGAAGCTCCCATCGCCACGCCTCGCGCCTGTAAGTTGCACTTCACCAACGAGGGCGGCTGCAACGGATCCACTCTGCTCCTGCGCAATCTCACCGGCCTCTGGCTCCTGCAGGAGTGCCTCCGCCAGTGGCAGATCGCCGGCCACGCCTACACCTGGGACGACCTCATCGCCGCCGCCGCAGCAGCCCAGCTCTTCCGATCAATCCTCTATCCCGGCGCCACAGAGTTTCTCGCCCCAACAGGCATGCTCCAGGCCATCCTCGCCTACTGCCAATCCACCGCTCAGCCCGTGCCGGAATCACCCGGCGAGTTCGCACGCTGTTGCTTCGAGAGCCTCAGTCTCTCCTACGCATCCACCCACGATGCGCTGCAATCCTTGACCGGACGAAGCATCCACACTCTTCGCGTAGTCGGCGGCGGATGTCTCAATGTGTTCCTCTGTCAGATGACAGCCGACGCCTGTGGTTGTACTGTGGTCAGCGGGCCTGTGGAGGCCTCCGCACTTGGCAATGTCATGCTCCAGGCGGTTGCCACCGGCGAGTTGCCGGACGTTGCAGCCGGTCGCGCCTCCCTCGGAGAGTCGCTCGAGTGCGTCGCATACTCCCCACATCCAACCAGCCGTTGGGCCGAAGCGCAGATGCGCTACAACGTTCTCGAAGAACTTTCGTCGTCACCACAGGAGTAAAAATGTCAGCGTATTCCATTCCTCAGATCGAATCCCCCATCCCAGCAGTCCCCGGCGAAGTCCTTCTTATCGCCAACGGCGATCTGCGTCAATCCGCTAATCAGGTCTGTTGGCCCGCTCAGTCCGAGGCGGAGCGCGCCGTCATCGCCGCCTTCGCCGCCGAGGGCCTCAAGGTTCGCCGCGCCCATTCCTACCGCGAAGACATCAAGCACGGATTCATCTTCAACCAGCGCATGGGAATGGATGTCTTCGCCTCCATCGATCCCGACTCGCCCCTCGTCGTCGTCGAGTCCGTCTGGCAGTACAGCCACCACATCCTCGCCGGCCTCATCAGCCATCGCGGCCCCATCCTCACCGTCGCCAACTGGAGCGGCCAGTGGCCGGGCCTCGTCGGAATGCTCAACCTCAACGGTTGTCTGCGCAAGGCGGGCGTCCAGTTCTCAACCCTCTGGAGCAAGGACTTCACCGATCCCTTCTTCGTCAACGGCCTGCGCAAGTGGATTCGCGATGGCTACATCGACCACGATCAGTCCCACGTCCGAGCACTCGATCCCTCCACTCTACCCGCCGCCGAACGTCAGCTCGGTATCTCTCTCGCCAACCACCTCAAGAGCCACAAGGCTATCCTCGGCGTATTCGATGAGGGATGCATGGGCATGTTCAACGCCATCATCGAAGACGGCCTCCTCAACTCCACCGGCGTCTTCAAGGAGCGCCTCAGTCAGTCCGCACTCTTCGCAGCCATGCAGAACGTCACCGACGCCGAAGCTGGCAAGGTCCGCGCCTGGCTCGATCGTAGTGGCATCATCTTCGCCACCGGCCCCAACGAAGACACCGACCTCACCGACGCGCAGATCCTCGGCCAGTGCAAGATGTACATCGCCGCCCTGCGCATCGCCGATGAGTTCGGTTGCGATGCCATCGGCATCCAGTACCAGCAGGGCCTCAAAGATCTCGTCCCTGCATCCGATTTGGTCGAAGGCCTGCTCAACAACGTCGACCGTCCTCCAGCCTTCGATATCGCTGGCAAAGAGCTCTACCCTGGTCGCCCTCTGCCCCACTTCAACGAAGTCGACGAGTGCGCCGGGCTCGACCTTGTGATCACCAATCGCATCTGGTCGGCCATGCATCTCGACCCCGCCTCCACCCTCCACGATGTGCGTTGGGGCGAACAATACAAGGGCGACGGAATCGACGACTTCGTCTGGGTCTTCCAGATCTCCGGCGCCGTCCCCGCATCGCACATCGCCGGCGGATACGCTGGTGCCCGCAGTGAGCGCCAGCCGCCCATGTACTTCCGTCTCGGCGGAGGCACTCTCAAGGGTGTATGCAAGCGTGGCCCCATCGTCTGGAGCCGCATCTTCAGCGAAGGCGGACAACTCCACGCAGACATCGGCCTCGCCACCGCTATCGAGCTTCCCCCCGCCGAAACCGAGCGCCGCCTGCACTCTGTCACCCCGCAGTGGCCCATCATGCATGTCCTTCTGCACGGCATCTCACGTGATCAGTTCATGGCTCGCCATCCTGCAAACCACGTCAACGTCGCATACGCCGACACCGCTGAGCAGGCTGCCAGCGCGCTCGCCGCCAAAGCCGCTATGATGGCCGGGCTCGGTATCGATGTCCATCTCTGCGGAAACATTTAACTGATCAGACGCTATCAAACCTGCACGAGGGCAACCATGGAATACCGTCAACTGGGTAACACATCGCTCCGCGTCTCAATCCTTGGATACGGGGCTTCCCCGCTAGGCAACGCATTTCGCGTAACCGATCCCGCCGAGGGAGCCGCCGCAGTCCATCTCGCAGTCGAGCGCGGCATCAACTACTTCGATGTCTCCCCCTACTACGGCCTCACCCTTGCTGAAACCCGTCTTGGCGAGGCTCTCGTCGGCCTGCGTCAGCAGGTCATCCTCGTCACCAAGTGCGGCCGCTACGGCGCCGACCAGTTTGACTTCTCCGCCGCCCGCATCACCGCCAGCATCGACGAGTCGCTCGCCCGCCTGCGCACAGACTACGTCGATCTCCTCCAGGCCCATGACGTCGAGTTCGGCGACGCTCGCCAGATCGTCGAAGAGACCATCCCCGCTATGCGCAAACTGCAAGCGCAGGGTAAAACCCGCTTCATCGGCATTACCGGCTACTCGCTCAAGAACCTCATGGCCATCGCCGCCCAGGTCCCAGTCGACTCCATCCTCACTTACTGCCGCTATAACCTCATGATCGACGACATGGACTCCGAGCTCATTCCCTTCGCCAAACAGCACGGTATCGGTATCATCAACGCGTCACCGCTGCACATGGGCATCATCACCGAACGTGGCGCGCCTGACTGGCATCCTGCCCCGCAAGAAGTCCGCGACGCTGGACAGCGAATCGTTGCCCTCTGCCGCCAGCACGGCCTCGACGCCTCAGAAGTTGCCCTGCGCTTCTGTCTAGACCACGCAGGTGTCGCCAGCACTCTGGTCGGGATGTCCTCGCGCAAGCACGTCGAAGGCAATCTAAAGTGCCTCGAACTACGCAACAATCCAGCTCTGCTCGAAGAGATTCGCGCCACCGTCGCCCCGGTCGCCAACCTCACCTGGCCCTCAGGCCTCCCCGAAAACTACGGCTGATCTCCTTACATGCGCCGTCGATATCGTATCGAAAACTCGTAATCCGCATTTGGTGGAAACAACTGCGCCACCAGCCGCAGCCTATCTGCCAGGGCTTGCGGGGCCAGCAGCGGGTACTCCCGCTCGCGCAGTTCAGAGTAGTCAAAGTCCACCGACAGCGACAGCAGATAGATTGCAATTGCGTCGGAAAACGCCGCCTCCAGATAATCCGTCTTGGCCTTCTCGTCAATGCGTTGCCTGCTGTCGTGTCCTTTATTCTGGCCTCCTCCAAGCGCTTGCGCTCGGCTCTCCCAAGCGTCTTGACTGGTCTCGCCGCGCACATCCGCCACCGCCTGGTTCCACACCAGCTCGCTGAAGCTCTCCGGAACCCCAGTCTCGTCCACAAACGCGTGGCCCACATTGATGAACAGTTCAAAAGCCAGCGAGAATCGGTCGCCCAGAAGCCGCGTCGAGAGGAAGACTCCATCCCTTCCCTCTTCTCCCGCGACTCCGCCCGTTCCCAGCGCCACATTGCGATGGCATATTGCCAGCTCGGCAATCTCTGCCGTGAACACCGGCGAGATCATCGTCTCCTCGTTGCCGCTCCTGTGCCCGGCAGATTCGCTGCCGCGTCCCTCGGCCAACGCCAGCGGCACAAAATAGTAGGCCTTCCGGGTCAGAGCCGCGGCTATAGAGATCGGCACCGCCTGCACCATGCGCACCAGGTCCGCATCGTCCTGTCCGGTCTCGCCGTACGCAGCAAAGTGCAGCCCGTTGGCCGCGCACCGCACAGCCGTCTCCCGCGCCACTTGCGTGGCCTGCACCAGCCCGCTTTGTATGCTCTCTGCCATCGTCCCCACAACCTCTGCCATAAGAAGGTATTCTACCTGCATGACGCACTCTTCCCCCACAAATGCGCCCACAACTCCACGCACCTTCGCCGCTGGCTACGTCTTCGGAGTGCCGCTCGGCAACATGGGATGGTTCGCCAGCTTGTTGATGAGCGTCGCCGCAGGCTTTATGGCGTTCTTCGCATCGACCTTCTGTGCCATCGCCTTCATCCTCATCTACAACAGCGCGGCCCGCAACGCCATCGACTTCACCTTCAGCTATCGTCGCGTCGGTCTGCCCATCGGCCTCGTCGTCATGGTCTTCGCCCTCGGCACACTCGGCACACTCTGGTTCAGGCGCATCCTGCGGCATAGCTGATGGACCAGGCTCGCCCTTCACGCTCCGCACTGCGTGTAGCCATGCGCCGCGCTGCCCATCAGCTCTTCGACGCCCCCCCACTCGTCCTCAACGATCCCATCGCTGTTCCCATCCTCGGCCCCTATGCCGAAGAGTTGCAACGCACACCGGGCCGCAATCCATCGCACAAGCCGCGCCCCTGGTCTATCGGCCTCCGCGCCTTCCTCGTCGCGCGCAGCCGTTACACGGAAGATCTTCTCGCCCAGGCTGTCGCGTGCGGAGCCACCCAGTACGTCCTGCTAGGCGCGGGCCTGGATACTTTCGCCCACCGCAATCCATTCCCGCACCTCCGTGTATTCGAGGTGGACCACCCCGCCACGCAGCAATGGAAGCGCGATCTGTTGGCCAATGCCAATCTTCCGTTCCCCACGCGCCTCACCTACGTCCCCGTGGACTTCGAGCGCCAGTCGCTCCCCGAGCAGATCCACACCGCCGGACTCGACTCTGCCGCGCCCAGCCTCTTCGCATGGCTCGGGGTTGTGCCTTATCTCTCGCTGGAAACCTTTCGCTCCACCCTCGCCTTCATTGCATCGCAACCACTCGGCAGCGGAGTGGTCTTCGACTACGGCCAGCCACGTGCCGCACTCCCACCGCTCGAGCAGCTCGCCTACGATTCGCTCGCCTCGCGCGTCCAGCTCGCCGGCGAGTCCTTCCGTCTCTTCATCACGCCCACCGAAATCGCCACCGAAATCGCCGCATTCCGCAGCATCGAAGACCTCGGCACCCCAGAGATCAACGCCCGCTACTTCGCCAACCGTACCGATGATCTTCGAGTAATGGGCTCTGCCGGCCGCATCGTCAGTGCCTGGCTCTAAACACTCAACGCAGGAGTTTCCTGTTTCGCGGCGGATGCGCCATTCCCCATCCAACTCAGCGCCTGCACCAGATAGCTCTTCATGTCCTTGCGCTCTACAATCGCGTCCAGGAACCCATGTTCCAGCAGGAACTCCGACCGCTGGAATCCCTCCGGTAGCTTCTGACGCGTCGTCTGCTCAATCACCCGCGGCCCGGCGAACCCGATCAGCGCACCCGGCTCTGCAATGTTCAGGTCGCCCAGCATCGCGAAGCTCGCCGTCACTCCGCCTGTCGTCGGGTCCGTCATTACAGAAATGTAGGGAATCTTCGCGTCGTCCAGCCGAGCCACTCCCGCGCTGATCTTCGCCATCTGCATCAGCGATACGATCCCTTCCATCATCCGCGCACCGCCCGACGCCGCAATGATGATCAGCGGGTTCCGCGTCGCCAGTGAGCGGTCCACCGCGCGCGCAATCGTCTCCCCCACCACCGCACCCATGCTGCCGCCAATAAATCCGTACTCCATCGCGCTCACCGTCACCGCGTGCGGCCCCAGCATCCCCACCGCATTGACAATCGCGTCGTTCAGCCCCGTCTTCTTGCGCGCCTCCGTCAGCCGGTGCCGATAGCGCTTCAAATCGGTAAACTCCAGCGGATCGGTCGAGCGCAGTTCCAGGTCCACCAGCTCGTATCCAGGCTCCAGCAGCATGCGGACCCGCCACTTTGCGTTGATGTGGAAGTGGTATCCGCACTTCGGACACACATTTAGGTTCGCCTCCAGGTCCTTTTTGAAGATCGCCTGCCGGCAGCTTCCGCACTGCGTCCAAAGCCCTTCGGTCCGCACCGTCTTGCGAGCATCGTTGACAATCTCGTTGTCTTCCCGCTTGAACCAGCTCATACCGCAGTTC
>CAIZFH010000189.1 GCA_903932155.1 uncultured Granulicella sp.
GCATTCACCGCGGCGGGCAACAACTTCGAGTTGGCTATCGCGGTCAGCATCGGTGTTTGGGGGGTGACGTCCGGGCAGGCGCTAGCCGGCGTGATTGGTCCGCTCATTGAAGTTCCGGCACTGGTTGCGCTCGTCTACGTCTCCCTCTGGCTACGCCGGCGACTTAGTCGCCCGTGCTAAACCTCGAGCGCGCTCGACGCCGTCGAAGTCCCGCAGCCGTAACGACATACCCAGCCACGGGTGCAGTGCGGGACAACCTGGGTTGCGGCAACCCATTCACCAACCTTCGTTGCTTTTCGCGCCACAGCGGCGTACCTTCAAATCTGGGAATCTCTTGGGCATTTGAGTGTTCTTGCGATTGGGGTGCAGCGGTGGCAAACGCCAGTATCACCAGAGAAGTCAGGGGCAGGCGCCCGGGGCAACGTCGTGCGACCGTACTGCTATCTGCCCTGCTTGTATTATTCGGAATCGCTCCGGCGGCCTGGGCCTACACGCTCGCTGGACCCCACTGGGATGGCACACCGACTAGCGGGTGTTGCGCCACTCTGAATGTTCAACTTTCCTCCTCTTGGTACACCGTGGACAAGACGGCAGTCACCAGCGCGATGACCGCATGGAACGACAGCCCGGCCAATGTGATCTTGCAGAGTGCGAATGGTTCCCTAACCGCGGGCGACACCTACGACGCGAGCGCCTCATGGGATGGCATCACGTATTGGGGTTGGCACCTTTGCTACCCCTACACAAGAACCTGTTTCAGTTACGCCAATGTGTATTTGAACTACTACTACACCGCCCACTACTCGGCAAACACAAACAAGGGCATTGCTGCTCACGAGTTAGGCCACGCGATGGGGTTGGCCCACACCTCGGGCTGTGTGCTCATGACCCCCTACACCACGACCCGGAACTCTTGCGGCATCTACGGTCCGGTAACAGATGACGTAAATGGGATCAATGCTCTCTACTAGGTCGCACAACGTGAGCGGGAGGATGGACATGACTAGACGTCGGCGACTCGCAGTCATCGTCGCGGGGGTTGCAGTACTCGCAATCGTTGCTGGGTACTTCGCGGTGCGAGTTATCCCGCGAACGCAGTCTATGCACGTCAGTTGGGCTGTTCGCTACCAGTCTCTCGCGGACCTCAAAGCCAGTACCAACGTTGCCGTCGCCGGTCGCTTTACGGGCGTCCTCAGCCAGGGATTTGCGCCGACTACAGGTATCCCTTACACGGAGTTCTCCTTCGCCGTAGACAAGGTTCTGTACGACCCGTTGGCCCGAGTTCCCGCATTGGGTGGGACTCTGCGCGTTCATCAAACTGGGTCCGTCTCAGGGAATCTCACGACGGAGATTGATGACGATCCGCTGTTTTCAGTTGGGCAAACCGCGGTTCTCTTTCTTAGGGAATACGCACCTGGATACTTCGCGGTCGTTGGCGGGCCGCAGGGTCGCTTTGGTGTCTCGCCCTCCGGTCAGGTTTCCCCGTTCAATTCAGAAACTGTTCCCTTTGTGGGCACAGAGGACGCGCTCTCTAGTTCCTTGAACCTGGGCTAGTCCCTGGCGCTGTTGTGAGCGTCAGACTCGCGATTGTGCATACAGCAATGTCGATGTGTTGGCTCGGAATCGCGGTCGATGACGGAAGGACTCCCCTCGCGATCACTTCGCTAGGGGAGTCCTTTAGGCCAGGTCGTGTTCGCGCCGTCGGTAAGAGCGAGCGTTGCCTAGTTTGACCGGAGCTGGGTCGCTTGTTCGACGGCAAGGCGGTTGATGTAGTTGCAGGCAGCCTGAATTGCCCGGCTGTCTACTCGCCAACCCCAGACTGCCTGGTTCCGTTTGACGCGTCCGTTGCTCAATCGAATCCCAACGCACCACCCAGTTCGGCGCCAGTTGGCGGGCACGGATACGGCCTGATCAATGTCTGACCAAGGGATGAGGCTGATCCTCGCGTAGCGTCGAATGAGGACACCAGCCGGGCTGACACCTAGACGCTGAGTGGCCATATCAAGCGTGGCGAAGCCTAAAGCGAGTCCCAGGATCCCATTGATCCACCAATCGCTCCTGTTGCGGTCCAGGAGTAGACACAGGACCGTCAGGCCCGAGCCGACCACCGTCCAGAAGATCCGCCACTCGATTAGC
>CAIZFH010000190.1 GCA_903932155.1 uncultured Granulicella sp.
AAGCGAAACAGCGGTTCTCTCCACAGGCCGATCTCCACCGCGAAGTCCATCAGTTCCTGCCCACTACGCTGGGTTTCGCTCCCGGGCGACAACAGCGCTTCGACCCAGCGCTTGTGCAACGGAACAGTTTTCGAGCTGCCTCGCGTCTGTGAAACGGTTTTCCAAGTCTCGTTCCGGTTCGCTGCATTCATCACGATGGCGCGGAGCAAACCGCGGATGGTGCTGTGAAGTATCCAACGCCGGGTATCGGCAGGCGGTCTGCGGGGATCCTGGTTCAGCGCGCAAGCCGCCATCGGCATCGCCTCCGCCAGCGTTTCTATTTCCTCGAGGTCTTTGGTTTCGTAAATCGGATCCCAGTCTGCAAACCAGTGGCCTTTCAATTCCATTACCCCGGGCACAAACTGCTGCCGCACTACGAGTGAGCCGGCGAGCTCCTGTGTACGCAGCCAAAACGCGGCATCATCGCTCAACTGCAGCTCTGTAGATGGCCGCTCGCGGCAAAGGAGAAACAGCTCATGTAAGGAACCAGAGGAAAGCATGAGCGTACGCACAACCCACGGCGCCAAACGCTCGCCGCGCCGGCCCGCACGCGCCGCGATCCGTTCATCCGAAGCAAGGGGACCTCCGGAATCGCTCGGCAGCCATGCCGTCATCCAAAGCCACTCTCCCGCAGCCAACACCTTTGGGAGCATGGCGCTCAACCGGTCGCGGCCACCGTGGTAAGGATGCTCGCCGGCGCCTGCCAGCCACTTCCACAGACCCTTCCCCTTCGGCTGCGAGCGAGCCTCTCGATCCACTTCGCTCCAAATGACCACCGTCCCGTCCATGGCTTTGGTCGCGGCCGCGTGCAGGATTAGCATAGATAACCGGTAGCGTCAGACAATCGTACGACAACGTCCACCTGGGCGCGCCAATGTGCGATGTGATATGTTTCAGACTCGTACATCTGGAATATGCTCCTGCGCAACTTGTCCCATCTCTTCGTCACCCTCGCGGAGTGCCTGGGTAGGGTGGCCTCCTATTTGTTCTGGGCGTCGCTTCCCAACAACATCCAGGCCGCCAAGATCGTTTCCTTGACCACGGAACTGACTGCATATCGCGGCCGCGATGTCCGCCCACGCAGGCTCACCGATGGCGCCCGCCTGACATTCGTGTGGCTGACCCGCCGCTTCGATGTCTCAGATATCGTCCATGTGCAAAAGGATACGCTCGCCCGCTGGCACCGCCACGCCTTCCGCCTCTTCTGGCGCTGGAAATCCCGCCGCTGCGGGCGCCCATCGCTCCCAAAGAAACTGCGGGAACTCATCCGGCAGGTGATCGGCGACAACAAAAGAATCGGCCAGCGACAAGTGGCTGACATCCTGCTGAGGATCTTCAACCTGTTGGTGGCGCCGCGCAGTGTGGCAAAGTACCGGCCCCGACGACGGGATCCAGGAAAGGGCCAGCCGGTCGGGTCGTGGACCTGGCTCAAGTTCGTCCACAAGCGCGCCCGCGCCAACGCCATCGTGGCCTGCGACTTCTTCACGGTCGTGACGGCCACCTTCCGCACGCTGTACGTCTTCGTGATGATGGAGGTCGGAAGCCGCGAGATCATCCACTACAACGTCACCGCGCATCCTACCGCGGAGTGGACGGCCCAGCAGTTTCGCGAGGCGCTTTCTCCTGAGCGCAACTACAAGACCCTCATCCATGACAATGGCAGCGCCTTTACCAAGGAGGTTGATGAGGTTGCCGAGGCAGTCGGCATCGAAGTGAAGAAGACGCCGTTCCATGCGCCCAAGGCGAACGCCTATTGCGAGAGGCTGATCGGCACGATACGGCGGGAATGCCTGGACTACCTAATTGCCTTCGGAGAAGGGCACCTCAAGCTGATTCTCAACGAGTGGGTGGATTACTACAACCACCATCGACCACATCGAGGGAAACATCCCGACGGAGTGCCGCGCATTCCTAAACTGATCGGGCCGCCACCACCGCCGGCCCTGGGTCGGCACCAAATCGCAGAAGGCTACGAGATCGAAGCCACGCCCATTCTCGGTGGGCTGCGCCACCGGTACCGGCTGAAAAAAGTCGCCTAACTGCAGTCGACATCAAATTCCATCGTTGCTCGCAGGCGAGCGCGCGAGGAGCGGTGTCTCCTGAGAGATGTTTCTGTCTCGCCAGGACCACTCTCGCGTGCCCGATTACCGATCTCGCCATCTCCTGGACGCTCGTGAGCGGTGCTGCCCCCCCTGCTATGCCATGGTCCGCCCCGCGTGGTCAACGTTACACGACGTTACATCGGCGAATTTCCTTAGCAATTTTCATGCCGGACGGAATATTTGCGCACCACAGCACGATCACGGTCCCGCATGGCCGTCAACATGGACCGAACGTGCGGCATGGCTCGATTCAGCTTATCCGCAACGGGACGGTAAGCATATCGCGACGTGGGCCCCTTCGACGCATTGACGGTGGGTTCCGACATCTCCACCATCTCCGCAAGACAGGCCTGAACGAGATCCGTGTGAGCTGGCCACTCGGCATCGTCTTGAGAAGGTTCGGTCTTCAACCACCGGACGATGCTTTCCAGGAGGTTTTTCGTGCTGCCGTAGAACATTGGAGAATTTCCGGTCGCGGTTATCCTGTGCGGAAACCAGAACTGTGAACGAAAACTACTGCGCCACGTCTTCCGCCGTCGCTGCTGATTTCGCCGGACCTGTAGGTTGCGCAGCGACCGAAGCCGACTTCTTCGCAGCCTTCTTGACCGGAGCTTTCGCCGCCTTTGCCGGTGCGGACTTCCTTGGTGCCGGTTTCTGGACGGCAACCTTCGCCGCAACCTGCTTCGCCGCCCGTGCTGGCACCGTCTTCACCGCCGCCTTCTTGCCAGCGGCTTTCTTGGCGGCGACGGGTTCCGGTTTAGCCGGGTTAGCCGCTGCCGCCCGTTTTGCCGCCCATTGCTTCTTCGTGGCGGCGATGATCCTCTGCAAACCCTCTTCGCTGATGCGGCGTTTTGCCTTGGGTGCTTCCGACGCCGCAGCCGCCTTTTTGCCCTTGTGGAACGCCGCCCACCGCTTCTTCTGTGCGGCTGCAATTCGCGCTCGGGCGGCTGCACTCATGGTCCGCTTCCGCATCGCCTTCGTGGCGACAGCCGGATCAACCCGGCCACCTAGCTGGCTTCGTATCTCGGCCATCCTCTGTTCGATTCTGGAAAGCTCGGCTTGGTAGCCGATCAATGCCATCTGGAGAGTTGCTTCATCAATGGGGCTGGCCATCTTCCGACAATAGCAGACTAGCGTCCGTGCCCGACTACGGTCCAGAACGGAGTCGGCGTCCAGTCCCGGTTCAAAACCAAAAAGATCTTCACCGTCTCTGACACCGGAACCTTTTCTTCTCAAGAGATCCCGACCTACGCCGCTTTCGGCATAGGACTTGATACTTCGGCCCCGAAGAGCGTTCATGGGGGTCGCATCCTCAATTCGTACAAAGGATAACTCGATGGCTTCGATTGTAATTCTCGCACCGACACTGACCCCCGCCGCCCCACAGGCCGACTTCCACGCCGCCTTCGCCGACTTCCTGCGTATCGACGTGGCCAGTGGCGATGCCTCCCCGGACACCGTCCGCAGCTACCGCAGCGAGGTCGCCATCTGGGTCGCCTGGTGCATCGAGCAGGGCTTCGATGCCGCCACCGCCGCCGTGATG
>CAIZFH010000191.1 GCA_903932155.1 uncultured Granulicella sp.
AACGATGGCCGCGGCCTATTACGCATCTCTTGTTCCCATGATGCTGGTGTATGTGGGGCATGTGGGTCTGCCGCCGCTGCTGCACAAATTTTTGATCTGGACGCCTGGCCTGCTGATGGTGAGCCTCGTGGTTGGCACGCTGGTGGGGGTGCTGTTTATCGGGCGCAGCCTGGCCGCGCCGGTTGGGGCAGGCATGGGCGTACTGCTGGCGTATGCGTTTCTGATACCGCTGCAGGAACTGATGGTGGCGCGCGGTGACGGAGCGACACGGACGGGGCATCTGACGCTGACAAGCCCTGCGGTGCTGCTGAAGAACGCGCTTGGATTCACGCTGGCAACGAACCGCATTCCCAGCTCGACGACGCGGACATGGGTGAGCCTGCTGGTGGTGGTAGCGGGCGCACTGGTGCTTGCGGCGTGGGTATTTCTGCGCGCGCAAGGAGTGGAGACATGGGAGACCACGCGGAGGCAGCGTTGGACGATCGCGCTGGCGATGCTCGCGATAATACTGCTGCCAGCATTCGTGGCGGACACGAATTACGACACGGTGGCGCCACGCGCTAACAATGCACCGGCCATTCGGGGACTTTCCCGAGCAGGAATCCCCGTGGCGCTGGTGGAACCGGGCGGACAACCCTCACGGCGATGCTGCAACTCGGTGCTGAACCGCGAAGATTGGCCGCTGGGCACCGATCAAAGTTCGCAGAGAGATTTGCTTTTGCTGTTGCCGGTGGATACGAGTCAGCGGGTGACGAATTTACATGCGACGATTGCCGGTGACAACGGGCTGATGGTGGCGGCGGAGACCGGTGCGCTGAACCAGGCAGAGCCCAATCTGGAGACGCACACTTACACGAACGACTCCGGGCCAACGACTGCCAACGGACAACACATCACTACGGGCTGGATGGTGCGCATCCCGATAACGCTGGATCCGACGAAGCCGTGGGACATTGGCGGCGACCGCTATCCGCTGACCATTGCGGCGACATACCAGGTTGCGGGCGAGAGCCAGGCGCGGACGTTCAATGCGCGGGCGGCGATTGACGCCGAGGTGGCGAGCGCGATCTATGAGATGGGGTTGGCCGCGATCCTACTGCCGCTGTTCTGCTTTGGGGCTGCCTTCCGGCGTTGGAGGCGGACGCGATGAATGCTGCGGGCCAAATGAATTCGACGAGCGAATTTGCCGTGGAGATGGATGACATTACGCGGCGCTTTGGCGAGTTCACGGCGGTGGATGGCGTGACGCTGAAGATTCCCAAGGGACGGCTGTATGGTTTTCTGGGGCTGAACGGCGCAGGCAAGACGACGACCATCCGCGTGCTGACCACACTGCTGCCGCCGAGCGCTGGAAGCGCGAAGATTTGGGGACACGATGTGGTGAAGGAGCCGCTGGCGGTGCGCAGCCTGGTGGGGCTGGTGAGCGACGAGACGAGCGAGAGCCAATCGGCGTGGACCGCGCGCGAATATCTTGGGTACTTTGCGCGGTTGCGCAATATTCCGGATGCAGGCGACCACGTGGAGCGGCTGCTGGATGAAGTTGGGCTGGACGTTGCATTCCGCGGGAAACTGATTGGGACGTACAGCACGGGGATGAATCGGCGGGTGGAGATTGCGCGCGCGCTGATGGGGAAGCCGAAGGTGCTGTTCCTGGACGAACCGACGCGAGGGCTCGACCTGCCGGCGAAACGCGAGATGTGGAACCTGCTGCGGCGGCTGGCTGTCGACGAAAACGTGACGACGTTCCTGAGCAGCCACGACTCGCACGAGATACGCAGCCTGTGCGACGAGATCAGCGTGATCAACAAGGGCAGGCTGGTGTATACGGGCGCGACGCGGGAGCTGGGCGCGGATTTGGATGAGTTCGAGGAGTGCCTGATCCGGCTGCTGACACAGCAGGGCTGATTGCGGTACCCCCCCTCCCCCCCCCCAATTTCGTAAAGTATACAAAACAAAGAGAAAAGTATATGTACCGGTGGTATACGGCATATGTACCGGGGGTATCCGTAGACCGTCCCTGGTTGCGGATTTTTTGGGGGGTACATGCATCGGCCCGGACCTTCCTGTTTTGATCCCTACTTTAATGATACGCGGTGGAGCATAACTACTATGCCAACTATTTTTGGCTATTTTTGAGGTGGAAGAGGTTTGGATTGTGTGAGATGA
>CAIZFH010000192.1 GCA_903932155.1 uncultured Granulicella sp.
AAGAGAATGAATGTTCGTCAACAATCATTCTAAATCTTCCCGCAGTTGGATTGCTGCTGATTGATGGCCTCGTGATCCAGATATAATGTGGAGATGGACTCTTGCGTCTGCCCGACGGGTCAACCGGCATGAAAAGATTTCTGCGCCTGCTGCGCTACGGGCTGCCCTACTGGCTGTATATGCTGGCCGGCGTAGTGCTGCTGGCCATGGTGGGACTACTAGAAGCCTTTCGCATCCTCCTCCTTCAGCCCATCTTCGACCAGGTTCTGGACCCCCACGCACCCGAAGGCCCCATCACGCTGGGCGTCGCCAAGAGCCCATGGCATATCGATCTGCGGCAAGTGATTCCACATTTTCTACACATACACAATGCCTGGACGGTGGTGGCCTATGCGCTGGTCATTGCCACAGTGGTCAAGGGCCTATGCGACTACACGGGCACTTACCTGGTCAATTACGCCGGCTTTGGCACCATCATGGATTTGCGTAACCAACTCTATGAAGCCACGATGCGGCGTTCCTCCAGCTTCTTTCACAAACACGCCACCGGCACCATCCTCTCCACGCTCATCAACGACGTGGACCGCGTGCAGGTTGCGGTAAGCACGGTCATCAGCGAATTCTTGCAGCAGTTCTTCACCTTTGTCGTCGGCCTGGTTTTCGTTATCAAACTCGGAGGACAGCTCAGTTGGGCGCTGCTGTTGTTTATTCCTGTTGTCGTTACCTCGGCGCGAAAGATTGGCAGTGAGGTTCGAACGCGCACTCGCACCGGCCAGGACAAGCTGGCTGAAATTCAAAACATTCTTCATGAAACGGTAACCGGCAACCGCATCGTCAAGGCCTTCAACACCGAACTGTGGGAGATTCTGCGCTTCAGAAAAGCGGCCCGGCGCCTATTCCGCGCCAATCTGCGCAGCGTACGCATTCAGTCCATCAGCTCGCCGCTGATGGATTCGATCGGCGCAATGGCCATTGCCATGATGCTGTGGGTTGGGCGCGATGCGATTCTGCACGGGCGCATGACCATGGGCATGTTTGGCGCGTTTATCTTTTTGCTCTTCAAGCTTTACGACCCGGTGCGCAAGTTCGCCTACTTCTACAACAGCTTCCAGGGAGCCATGGGCGCCTCCATGTCGATCTTCGGCTTTTTCGACACCGAGGACGACGTCAAGGAGCGCGAGCATCCGGCGGTATTGAAGGGCTTTACAACCTCCATTCGCTTTTGTGATGTTGGTTTCTCCTACTCCACCGAGGAGGGCGAGCACCAGATACTGCATAACGTCGATCTCGACATGAAGGCCGGCGATGTGTTGGCGCTGGTTGGACCCAGCGGCGCGGGCAAAACTACCCTGGCCAACCTGATTCCGCGCTTCTTCGACGTAACCAGCGGAAGCATACTCATCGACGGCCACGACCTACGCGACCTGACGCTGGCATCGCTGCGCCGCCAGGTGGCCCAGGTTACGCAGGAGACCATCCTCTTCAACGACACGGTGCGCAACAACATTGCCTATGGCCAGCCTGACACGCACATGAAGCTGGTGGAAGAGGCCGCGCGCAACGCCCTGGCCCACGATTTCATTCTGGGCATGCCGCAAGGCTACGATACGGTGATCGGCGAAAAAGGCTTCCGTCTAAGTGGCGGCGAGAAGCAGCGCCTGGCCATCGCCCGCGCCCTGCTGAAGAATGCACCGGTGCTGATTCTCGACGAGGCTACATCGTCGCTGGACGCAGAGAGCGAATCGCTGGTGCAGGCCG
>CAIZFH010000193.1 GCA_903932155.1 uncultured Granulicella sp.
CCGTTGGCAGTAGCAGTGGGACGCAGACCGCGACTGTGAACTTTACGGCTGCGGGCACGCTTGGTTCGATTAATGTGGTAACGAAGGGCGCGCCGAACCTCGACTTCAAGTATGTAACGGGCGGAACGTGCGCCACAAATACTTCATATACGGCAGGCGAGGCGTGCACCGTGGAGTATAGCTTTACTCCGTTGTATCCCGGCGCGCGTGAAGGCGCCGTAGTGCTACAAACCAGCGGCGGCACGGTGCTTGGCACATCCTATCTTGGAGGCACGGGCACTGCTCCGCTGGGCCTGTTTACTACCACCTCGCAGACGTTGAACGTGACGGGCCTGAATGGCGTGCGCGGTCTTAGCGCGGATGGCTACGGCAACCTGTATGTGATGGAGACCGGCAATGGCAAGGTCGATGAGATTGCGGCGGGAACCAACACCGTAACCACACTGACGACGCTCGGCACCGGTACAGCCGCTACCGCCGTGGATGGTGCGGGCAACCTGTATGTGGGTATCGAGGCGGCCGGCATAATCTACGAGTTGGTCGGCGGCAAAGCGCCCGCGATCACCCTGGTCACCGGCACCTGCGGCAACGACGACAACCTGGAAACGGACGGCGCGGGCAACCTGTACTTCAGTTGCTATAACGGGGGCGCGATTTACAAAGTAAATACGGGCAGCCATTCCTTGACGCAACTGCTTGCCGGCGGGTCGGGGCATCGCTTCATCGGCATGGCGGCGGATGCGGCCGGCAACATCTATGCGCCCGACTTCAATAACAACATCCTGTTTGAACTGCCCTATGGAGCGAACAGCCTGACCACGCTTGTGACAGGCGGCTCGCTCTCCAATCCGCACGGCGTCGCAGTCGATCCGGCGGGGAATATCTACGTCACCAACATCAACGGAAGCAACATACTGCGCTATGCGGCTGGCACCTATGGCCTGACCGTGCTGCCTGCTGCGGGCCAGCGCGGCATCGCCATCGACGGCGCAGGCGATCTCTATACCTTGACGACGGACACCACCATTGCCGAATACACTCGAACTACAGCCCCGGGTCTGACCTTCCCCAATACCCCGGTCGGCACCAGCAGCAACTCGTTGCAGACGGTGGAATTTGAAAATGACGGTAACGCGCCGTTGGCCATCACGAGTTATAGCGCTACTACGAATTTCAATGTGGGCGGTGCAGGCAACACCTGCGCGACCGGCAGCCTTGCGTCCGGTGCAACCTGCTCTGTCGGCGCAGTATTTGCCCCCCTTGCGGTTGGTACATTGTCCGGCACGGCAAGCATTGTCGATAACACACTGAATGTGACGGGAACATCGCAGAACATACCCCTCTCCGGCACAGGCACTTTGGGTTCGAAGACGATCACGTTCCCGCAGCCGACGACACCTGTGACGTCGGGCAGCTCCGCCACTCTCACTGCATTCGCCAGCAACGGCGATCCGGTGACCTACACGGTGACAGCTGGTACAGCGACGATCACCGGATCGACCGTCAACTATACAACTGCGGGCACGGTGACGATTGCGGCCAACTCGGCAGCGACCAGCACCTACACGGCAGCCGCGCAGGTAACACGGACCATTACGGTCTACCAGCCGACGTCGCTGGCGCTGGCTCCGGCGAGCGGCACTGCCGGTGCAGCGGTAACACTTAGCGCAACCCTTGCGACCGTTCCAGGCGCAGCTCCGCTTGCCGGTCAGACGGTAACCTTCTCCTTCAGTGGGACGGGCGCGCCAGGCCCGCAGACGGCGACGACCTCTGCCACCGGCGTGGCCACGGTGCCGGTGGTATTCACGACAGCCGGCTCGTTCACGGCGCAGGCGTCTTTCTCCAATCCCGCAGGCTTCTTTACAGATGCCGCCGGGGATATTCCCGCGGTTGCGGACACGGCCAGCACATCAGTAACGGTGGCGCTTGCCACGACGAGTTTGTCCGCCCTGAATGCGCCTGCGACCGCTTTAGTCGGCGGCAACCTGACGGTAAGCACGACACTGAACCGGGTCAGCGCCCCAGCAGGGCCGGTGGCCAGTGCGGCGATCGTATTCACGCTCACAGCGCCAGGTGGTGCAGTGACAACGCTGAATGGAACAACGGGTGCAACTGGCGTGGCGTCGGCGACCTACACACCCACTGTGAATGGCGTGTATAGCGTTTCGGCTAGTTATGCTGGCTCGAGTGCGCTGCTGGCTGCGACTTCGTCGAGCGCGTCGGTGACGGTCTACCAGCCGACGTCGCTGGCGCTGATTGCGACGAACGCCGTCGCAGGTAGCACGGCGACGATGAGCGCGACGCTGGCGACCGTTCCGGGCGGAGTTCCCGTGGCCGGTCAGCTGGTGACCTTCAACTTCAGCGGGACGGGCGCGCCCGCGGCGCAGGCGGCGACGACTGACGCCAACGGCGTAGCCACAGTGCCGGTAGTGTTCACGGCAGCCGGCTTGTTTACGGCGCAGGCGTCCTTCTTCAATCCAGCGGGCTTCTTCGCGGATCCCAACGGGAACCTGATAGCGGACACGGCTAGCGCACCGGTGATTGTGGCGCCGGCCGTGACGAGCCTGTCGGCCCTGAGCGTGCAGCCGGTTGCATTTGTCGGCGGCTCACTGACGGTAAACACGACGCTGAACCGGGTCAGTGCCCCCGCAGGTCCGGTGGCTGGTCTGCCGGTTATCTTCACGCTCACGGCTCCAGGTGGCGCGGTGACGACATTGAGTGCGACGACGGCTGTTAATGGTCTGGCGTCGGTGAGTTTCGTGCCTACGGCAGGCGGCGTATACAGCATCGCTGCGCAGTTTGCGGGCACTGACGCGCTGACTCCCGCATCGTCGTTCGCGTTGGTGACGGTCTACCAGCCGACGTCGCTGGCTCTAGCGCCGGTGAGCGGCACAGCAGGAAGCCCGCTGACGTTGAGCGCGACCCTGGTGACCGTTCCGGGCGGAGTTCCGGTGGCCGGACAGACAGTAACCTTCTCCTTTAGTGGGACGGGTGCGCCAGGTCCGCAGACCGGGACGACTAACGCCAACGGCGTGGCCACCGTGCCGGTAGTGTTCACGGCGCCCGGTACGTTCACGGCGCAGGCATCCTTCTCCAACCTCGCAGGTTTCTTCGCGGATCCCAACGGGAACCTGATCGCGGACACGGCCAGCGCGCTGCTGACGGTGTACCAGGCCAACCTCAACTTCGGATCGGAGCAGGTGGGTACTCCCACGGCGGCGCAGACGGCTACTTTTGTATTCCCGAGCGGCAGTGGCGGCACATTGACCGCTCGCGTAGTGACCCAAGGCACGACTGGACTTGATTTCCTGCCCGGCAGCAGCGACACCTGCTCCAACCAGAGTATCTCCGCGGGCGGCACATGCAGCGTCAGCGTGGTGTTCAACCCGCTGGCGCCTGGGGTGCGCCTTGGCGCGGTCGAGGTGATCGCCAACGGGGCCATCCTCCAGACCATTTACCTGAGCGGTACTGGCACAGGACCGCTAGCGACATTCAGCAACGGTGGTCAGAGTGTCTTCCAGAACACACCCTACGCTCTGAATGGGGTTACCACGGATGCGTCCGGCAATGTGTATTACTCGACCTACCAGCCCGGTAACAGCGGCGTGTATAAGATCGCAGCAGCCACAGGGATTACTACCCAGCTCGCCAGCGGTCTTGGGTTAGGGTCCGGTGTAGCGATCGACGGTGCGGGCAATGTCTTCTATTCGGACTTCGGCACCGGGACAGTCAATGAGCTTTTGGGCGGAACTGGAAGTCCCATCGTGATCGCCACAGAGCCGAACCCGGAAGGACTTGCACTCGATCTTCAGGGGAACCTGTATGTAGCCGTCGGCGGGAACGTCGTGAAACTGCTGGCAGGCAGCTTTACCCCGTCTACAACTTACGGAACTGGCCTAAGCCATGCGCAGAGCGTTGCGGTTGACGCAGCAGGGAATGTCTACATCACGGACCGGGATGGCAACCAAGCGGTTGTGGTCACGCCTGACGGGATCACCCAGACCTCCATTGCCACCGGGATCACTACCCCGGCCGGAATCACATTGGATGCCGCCGGAAACATCTACATCGCCGTCATCAACGGCGCGGAACTGGAAGAATATGCGCCTGTGACCTATGCGGCGACCACTCTTGGCTCCTTTGTGCAACCGGCCTTCGTTGCGCTTGATCCCAGCGGCAATGTTCTGGTCGTAGACCGTGGTGCCAACACCATCGCTAAGCTGACCAGGGCCACTCCTGCTCTGTTGAGCTTTGCTACCACCCCGGAGGGATCGACCAGCAGCGACAGCCCGCAGACGGTGACGCTGACCAACGATGGCAACGCACCCTTGGTGCTGAGCGGCTTGTCGACGGCCACGCCCAGCTTCACGCTAGACGGAACTTCGACTTGCACATCCAGCACAACCCTGGCCACCAACTCCACATGCACCATTGGCGTGAGCTTTGCGCCGACGGTTCCCGGCAGTCCGTTGACGGATGCGGTAACGATCACGGACAACAACCTGAATGTGGCGGGAGCTGTTCAGACGGCACCGCTGAGCGGCACAGGCACGCAGCAGACCGCTATCGTGACGGTTACACCAGCGTCGATCAGCTACGCGACAGATCCGACAACACTATCGGCATCTGTTGCCTATATAGGCGCGACTGCTCCCACTGGGGCGGTGAGCTTCATGATCGATGGCGGCAGCGTTGTAACGGCAACCTGTGCTGGTTCATCTTCACCGCTGACCTGCACGGCAAGCTATCCGACCGGCACGCTGTCGGCGACGACGCACACAATTACCGCGACGCTTGCCGCTGACACTGACTTCTCCATCACTTCAGGCTCGGCGTCACTGACCGTGACTCCGATTGCACCAGCCATTACGTTTACCGTGCCGAACCATACCTACGGCGACGCACCGGTTACTCTGGCGGCGACGTCGAACTCCGGAGCGCCGATTACTTACTCGGTGGTAAGCGGACCGGCAACTGTATCGGGATCGACGCTGAGTATTACCGGCGCAGGCCCGGTCACAGTGCAGGCTTCGCAGATTGCGGCTGGCAACTACATTGCCGGTTCGCAGAACGCGAGCTTCACGATTGCGCAATTGACGCTGACCGCAGCCATCATCGGTAATCCGACGAAGACGTACGACGGAACCACGAGCGCAATGCTCAATTCAGCCAACTATCAGATCTCGCCACTGGTGGGTTCGGATGCCATTACGGTGACGCAGCCTTCGGGTGTCTATGCCGCAGCGACTGCTGGATCTGAGGGAGTGACGGCTGCACTGTCGGCGGCGAACTTCAGCGCGGCCTCAGGGCTGCTAACGAATTACATTCTCCCGGCCGTAGCAACCGGCCCGGGCACCATCACCCCGGCGACGGCTTCAGTGACTCCGGCGACAGCTACTAAGATATACGGCACAGCTGACCCGAGCTTCACGGGAACGCTGAGTGGCTTCGTTGCATCGGACAATGTGACGGCCACATACAGCCGGACGGTAGGCGAAACGGTTGCCGGCAGCTATACGATCAGCGCCGTTCTGAGTCCGACGGCTGTGCTGTCGAACTACAACATCACATACAACACTGCAGCTTTCACGATCACCCCGGCGGCGGCTTCAGTGACTCCGGCGACAGCTACTAAGATTTACGGCACAACTGATCCAGAGCTGACCGGCACACTCGCCGGCTTTGTTGCATCGGACAATGTGACGGCCACATACAGCCGGACGGTAGGCGAAACGGTTGCCGGCAGCTATACAATCAGCGCCGTCTTGAGTCCGACGGCTGTACTGTCGAACTACAACATCACCTACAACACCGCAGCGTTCACCATCACCCCGGCGACGGCTTCAGTGACTCCGGCTGCTGCTACTAAGATTTACGGCACAACTGACCCGAGCTTCACGGGAACGCTGAGTGGCTTTGTTGCATCGGACAATGTGACGGCCACGTATAGCCGCACAGTAGGCGAAACGGTTGCAGGCAGCTATACAATCAGCGCCGCCCTAAGTCCAACGGCTGTTCTAGGGAACTACAACATCAACTACAACACAGCGGTATTTACGATCACTCAAGCGACACCGGCGATCACCTGGCCGACACCGGCTGCGATCACCTATGGCACGGCACTGAGCGGGACACAGTTGAATGCAAGTTCGACTGTGGCTGGAGCATTCAGCTATAGCCCAGCCTCGGGGACTGTGCTTGGTGCTGGATCGCATACGCTGTCGGTGGCCTTCACGCCATCAGATGGGACAGATTACACCACGGCCACCTCGACTGTGACGTTACAGGTGAACCAGGCGACGCCGATGATTACATGGGCCACACCGGCTTCGTTCGCATATGGAACGGCGCTGAGTGGCACACAACTGAATGCGACAGCTTCAGTGGCTGGAACATTCAGCTATAGTCCGGCGAGCGGTGTGCTGGCGGCTGGTTCACATCTGCTGTCCGTGACCTTTACGCCAACAGACACGACTGATTACACAACGGCAACCGCAGTCGTTACTCAGGTGGTGACCCAGGTTACGCCAACGATCACTTGGTCGAACCCTGGCGCGATCGCCTATGGAACGCATCTGAGTGCGACACAGCTCAATGCTGCTGCGTCCGTGGCCGGCACCTTCTCATATAATCCGACCTCGGGGAGTGTGCTTGCTGCTGGACCCCATACCTTGTCTGCGATGTTCACCCCGACGGACACAACCGACTACACGACGGCGACGTCATCCGTAAGCATCTCGGTTACACCGATTGCTCTCACCATCACTGCGGGCAGCCCGACGACGATCTACGGCAGCACATTGCCTACGATCGTACCCAGCTACAGCGGATTCATCCCCGGCGATAGCGCCTCCAGCCTGACCACGCAGCCGACCTGCACGACCACGGCGACCAGCACAAGTAATGTGGGAAGTTACTCGACGAGTTGCTCGGGCGCAGTTGATGCGAACTACATCATCAGCTACAAGCCCGGCACGTTGACCATTACTCCCGCTGTCCTCACTGTGGCAGCTAACCGACTAACCTTTGCCTACGGCGGTGGTGACGGCGACAACGACGCAGACAGCTTGGCAAACCCGCTGACATACAGCATCACTGGTTTTGCGCCTGGCCAGACTGCTGTAACCGACCTTACGGGCACTCCGTCGGAGACCAGCAACACGCCCGAGGGCGGTCCCGTCGGCAGCTACACCATCACCATGGCAGCCGGAAGCCTCAGGCTGAAGCCGGCTTACACCAGCGACTACACCATCAACTACGTATCCGCGCCGCTTACCATCGTCCCAGCTGTATTGACGGTTACCGCCACCAGCCAGAGTGTTGTCTACGGTGATGTGGATTCGGATAACTGCGGTCACCCGGAGCGCCACCTGAACTACACCGTCACTGGCTTCGCCTATAACCAGAAGCAGAACCAGGTGTTGGATGGTTCGCCTACCCTGACCACGACCGCTACCGCAAAGAGCAACGTTGGGTCTTATCCCATTACCATCACGCAAGGCAGCCTGTCATTTGATCGGAACTACGCCAGCGACTATACCTTGGTGTTCGTAAACGGCACAGTGACCGTAACCCCGGCCAAATTGTATGTGGTCGCAAACTCATATAATCGCCAGATCAACCAGTCCAACCCGGCCTTCGGCTACACAATCAACGGCTTCGTCAACGGGGATACGCAGATCAGCGCGACCACCGGCGCGCCGGCGTGCTGCTCTACCACTGCCACTACCGGCAGCCCGGTGGGCATCTACGCCATCATCATCGCTCCGGGCAGCCTCGCAGCAAAGAACGGCAACTACACGCTCAACTTCGTGAACGGTGTCCTGGTCGTCTACAACCCCAGGGACAGGAACGATGCGCACTGCGACCGCGACGGCAACTTTAGCCCCAATCGCCAATTCGACCACGATAACTGGCCCGACAACTCCAGCTATAACTACTACTGGGGCAACGGTAATGGCGGACCCAACTTTAACCATTGACCGTAGTCAGAAGGATTGAGATCGGTAACGGAATTTGATCAGGGCCTGCGACCTCCTCGTGAGGCGCAGGCCTTGGTTCGTTCAATCACTCAGCACTCATCGATTCATTGCGCTCATCCATCGATATGGCTGCGGCGCAGGCGGCGGCCAAGCAGGCCGGAGAGGCGATAGCAGAGCCGGTTGAGGGGCTGGCGATCGAGGATGCGGTGCGAAAGGAGCTTGGCGTGAGGCTGGAGAAGCAGCCGTTGCCCCTTCCCTTTCTGATCCTCGACCACATCGACGAGACGCCAACGGAGAATTGAGCCTCTGGACTTCCCTAAATAGGGATTACGGGTAAAGTTGGCGGGCACGGTATCGTCTGGGGCACTTTACCGCAAACGCTGACATTTCAGGCATGTCGATCGATGATTTCTTCATTCATATACCCATCTCGCCAGACCCTTTAGGAGGGGTACAATTTCAGCCTAACGACATGGAAAGGCGAGCAACCGAATCCAATGACACAGCCCTCCGGCTCGGGAATCGCCAATCGCAGGACAAAGCCCTTACGCCAGCTCGGAGAATCTCATGAACCAGCCTACGCAAATCCGCATCTCCCTCCGCAACATCGCCGCATGTAGTCTGGCCGCGACACTTCTACTCGCGCACGCTCCCGCGCTCACCGCGCAGGCGCCCGCGCCTACCGTTGAGATCCTGCGCAAGAACTTCGTCAATCCGCCAGCCGCCGCCAAGCCCATGGTGCGTTGGTGGTGGTTCGGCCCTGCCGTGGTCAAGCCCGAGATACTAAAGGAACTCCGGCAGATGAAGGCCGACGGCATTGGTGGGGCCGAACTCGCGTTCGTCTACGCCGAGCAGCTCGACGACCCAGCCACCGGTCTGAAGAACCTCCGCTTCCTCTCGCCCGAGATGCTGGACGACGTCGCCTACGCGCAGTCCGAAGGCCGCAAGCTCGGCCTCCGCATCGACGTCACGCTCTGCTCCGGATGGCCCTATGGCGGCCCCAACACCACCCTCGCTCAGGCCGTCACCCGTCTGCGCATCTCCGAGGCTCCAGTCGCCGCCAACGCAACATCCGTCCAGCTTATTGGGTCGGGAGGCCAGCCTCTGCTTTCAGAAGGAGAGTCCATCATCTCCGCCGTCATCGCCGAACCCTCCCACGCCGCTCTGCTGACGCCCGCCGACAGTGGCAGCAACGTGGGCCCGCGTCCGCCCTTATTCGATCCCGCCACGGCGAAGCCCATCAGTCTCACCGGTAATACAGCAAGCTTTGTAGCATCCGATAAGCCACGCGTTGCCGTCTTCTTCATCCAGTCCCACTCCAAGCAGCAGGTCAAGCGCGCGGCCGTCGGGGCCGAAGGCTACGTGCTCGATCCCTTTTCCCACGACGCTGTTGCCACCTATCTCCGCACCGTCGGCGAACCCTTGGTCAAGGCCTTCGGGGCGACCCCACCCTATGCCATCTTCTCCGACTCGCTCGAAGCCTACGGCGCCGATTGGACGCCGAAGCTTCCGGAGGAGTTCAAGAAGCGCCGTGGCTACGATTTCATCCCTCTCCTCCCCGAGCTGGTCGCCGGAGGTACACCCGCCGCCGACAACATCCGCCACGACTACGGCAAGACACTCACCGAACTCGTCAACCAGAACTACCTCACCCAGATCGACGACTGGGCCATCGCCCACCACACAAAGTTCCGCTCCCAGACCTACGGCGAACCCGCTGTCACCTTCACCAGCCAGAACCTAGCCGGCCTTGCCGAAGGCGAAGGCCCGCAGTGGCGAGCCTTCTCCACCCTGCGCTGGGCCACCTCGGCCAACCACGTCTTCGGCCACAACGTCTCCTCCGGCGAGACCTTCACCTGGCTGCACTCTCCCGTCTTCCGCGCCACCCCGCTCGACATGAAGACCGAGGCCGACATCGACTTCATCATGGGCGAAAACCTGCTCATCTTCCACGGCTGGCCTTACTCCCCGCCTCAGGCCTTCTACCCCGGCTGGTCGCTCTACGCCGCCGCCAACTTCAACGACAACAACCCCTGGCATCCGGTGATGCCCGCCGTTACCGCCTACATCGCGCGCCTCAGCTACCTCATGCGCCAAGGCAAGCCCGCCAATCAGGTCGCCATCCTGCTCCCCACCGACGACGCCTGGGCCAGCTTCTCCCCCACCCACACCACCGTCACTGGGGCCATGTCGAAGCTCGTCACCCCCGCGCTCATGTCCGCCATCCTTTCCGCCGGCTACAACGTGGACTATATCGATGCCGACGCGATCGATAAGGTCGGCCTAGGCACGCATCAGATCCTCGTTATCCCTCCCACAGACCGCATCCCGGTCGAAACGTTGCAAATAATCGCCGCATGGGTCAAATCCGGTGGACACGTCATCGCTATCGGCCACGCTCCGTCCATGGATCCAGAAGGCAAATCCGCCGCTGAGATCGCTACCCTCTCGCCGCAGTTGTTCGACTTCCCCGCTGGCACCTTTGTCCCCGACGAAACCCACCTCGGCGACGCCCTCCACATAGCATCCGCTCCTGACTTCAAAATCGCAGACCCAAACTTTCCCATGAAGGACCAGATCGGCTTCGTCCGCCGCAAGCTCCCCAACGCCGACATCTACTTCGTCGTCAATACCTCCAACCAGCACATCGACACCACGGCAACCTTCGCCACCAGCTACAAGTTCGCCGAGGAGTGGGACCCCGACAGCACTGCGTCATCCCCCGCCACGGTAGCCTCCAAGCCCATCCATCTCGATCCCTACGGCTCGCGCGTCTTCGTCTTCTCCGACACCGCGCCAAAACGGGCCGAGACACCACGTAGTCGCGGTGTCGCGGCGGAGCCACACCCTTGGGAGATCGATCTTTCCAGCAATTGGCAAGTCCAATTCACAGGATCGAACAAGACCGAGATCGAGTCCACCCTAACCGACTGGACGGCAAACCCGGACACCAGGTTCTTCTCCGGCGAAGCGGTCTATAGCCGCGATCTGACACTGGTCAATCCCGGCTCTTCGGTCTACCTCGAAGTAGATGGCGGCACGGCCCTCCTCGGCGCGCCCAGCTCTCTGCCCGAGCACATCGCCACCCCGGTCCTCGGCCCCGACGGCCTGCCCAACCCGCTCGTCACCGGCCCCGGCCCCGGTATGCACGCCTACTACGACCCGCCCATACATGAGGCCGCACTCGTCTTTATCAACGGCAGACCCGCCGGCGCGCTCTGGCACCCGCCCTATCGCCTCGACGTCACCAGGCTCCTCAAGCTCGGCCAGAACCACATCGAGATCCACGTATACAACACTGCCCTCAACGCTTGGTCCGCGCTCCCGCCCCACGACTTCAAGCCCCTGATCGCCAAGTACGGCGACCGCTTCCAGATGCAGGACCTCAACCAGGTCATGCCCATCTCGTCCGGCCTTCTGGGCGACGTCCGCTTGGTTACGGAAATCAAATGAAGCTAGGCAAGGCGAAGCGTCACGTCTCCTCTTTGCCAGCGTCATTTCAGGCAATTCCAAGTCAATGCTCCTCATTTACTCCGGAGCCTGCAAACGTTGTGCCGCTAGAGTCGACAATCCATCCTTCAGATCGACTGCCTTGGTAACGATTTGGATCTGGGCAGGCTTCAAACCATCGCGGGCAGCGGCGACACTGATTGTGCCTGGAGTGGAGCGGATGGCGACGCGGTTGATCCCGCATACGGTGTTCAGGTATCAGTTGTTCAGCTACTTGGCGAATAGGTATCCTGAGAAAGGACCGTGCGAAGGGATTCTGCTCTATCCGACAGTTGATCCCGAATTGCATGCTCAGTTCGCTATCCTCGACTTCCCCATTACAGTGCGGACGCTCAATCTTGCCCAACCATGGCAAGGTACCAGCCTCTTGATGACAACCTCGGCAGCCGCTCTTCGGTCTAGTGAGTTGGTGCCGCTCAGTATTTCGTCGATCAGGAAGAGCACAGCTTTGCCTTCCTGGGCGTAACGAATCTCCAATACTGCGCCCGCGAGTATTGATATGAAACGCAGAATGAACTCTACGAAGTGCTTAGAGATGACCTGTAAAGGTGTATTTACCTGAGCCCAGCATCCATTTCTCAGTACTGAGACTAGTGCCATGATGTTTATTGCCTTGAATGTGTCGACCGTGAACACCGGCTTCTCTGCAGACGGCTCCAGTTGGCAAGATTAGTGTGGCCCGAGCGCCGGCAGGGATCAAAAAGTCGGCAGACCAGTCTTTACCGCTCCGGTGCCAAGATGAACCAATCGTTCCTAATACCGTATCCACCGTCGCAGAGGCATCGGGTGCGCCGGAGCCCAGTGCGGGCCGCAACAAGATCCGGTCGCCCTCTCCGCGGCTAAGATCGAAGTCGATACCCGCTAATCCACGGTAGAACCACTCTTCTGCGTGACCTAACATGAAGTGGTTCTGAGAAGCGCCAGGGCTCGCGTCCCAGGTCTCCGTAAGCGTCGTCGCACCTTTCGATAGCTGGTAACCGTAACTTGGTGAATCTGTCCGCGTCACCATGTCGTACAGCACGTCGGAACGGCCATACTGCAAGAGCGCGCCAACCACATAGTGGAAGCCGACATCCCCAGCGGTGACATGATCTTTGTGCGCTCGAATATCTGTAATGAGGTTTGCCAGCACAGAAGCCCGATCCTGCTCCGGAACCAACCCGAGGTAGAGAGGCATCGCATTCGCAGTCTGACTCCCCCCATCGTAGTTTTTTGTGTCTGCATGATAGAGCGCCCGGTTGAAGGCAAGCTTCAGATCGGCCGCTTCAGCCGTATATCGTCGTGCATCTGTGGGCTTGTTTAGCAGCGTTGCGATATGTGCGAGCGTTACAAGATCTTGGTAGTAGATTGCGGTTGCCGTCAAGCTCTTACTAGTCAGTTGCGAAGGACCGGGGCCGTGAGGTCCGATGTCAAACCAGTCACCTAAGCCGAAGGCCAGCATTCGATCGACCGACTTGCTCTTCAGGTAAGCCGCATAACGGATCATCGAATCGTATTGGTGTTTAAGCACCACTATGTCGCCATAGAACTTGTAGGCTTCCCAGGGACTGAGAATGACGGCACTGCCCCACTCCGGCGAGTCACGAAAGGCTGTGCTTATGCCGCCCTTGTCCACAAACGCGACGTATTCAGGCGCGATGCTCGGCACCATGCCGTCGGAGACCTGAGCCTCGGCCATGTCTAGCCCGATCTTGCTGTAAAGCTCAGCGACTCCATAGTTGTACATGACAGAACCGCCGTTCAGATAAGTCTGCTCCAACCACCCAAGTTTCTCGCGGGTCGGGCAGTCGGTGAGAACGCTCGCTAGGTTGCTGAGAATAGCCTGATCGATCAAGTGATGTATGTCGTCCAGAAGGGGGGATCCCGATTGGAAATGTCCGTTGACCGTAACGTCATCGTGAACGAAGTCACCCACCAACGAGAGAATCTTCGGCGGCGATGCACTCTCCCGCGCAGGCACCGTGTCCACTTGCACGTATCGAAAGCCGTAATAGGCGAAGTGCGGATGCCAGGTCTCAGGATCATTGCTGCGCAAAGTGTAGGTAAACAGTACCGGGTTGCTCTTACTGGCTGAGGCACTTCGTTGACTAACTTCGCCGTTGGAATCGAGGAGTTCTCCCGGCAACATACGAATGGTATCGCCAGTGTGGCCTTTCACCTGTATGTCTGGCCACCCCGAAAAGTTCTTTCCCAGGTCGTAGATTTGCGTGCCGGGGCGCGGCCCAGACACCCGCGAAGGTGGGATGACCTCCATCACTTTCATGGGCGGAATCAGCAAGGACATCAGCGAATCGCCAGGATCTGTGGACCCGCTGGGGGCCGCAACTTCGAGAGCACTCGTCCATGACGTGGTCGAAGGTGTCCTATCCCACCCTTCTGGTTCGTTGCGAGCATCGAAATCTTCCCCGCCATAGACCGAGGAAAGCACGATTGGACCCGGCGCGGTTTGCCAGGTGCTATCGCTTGCTATAACCTGCTGGGTCCCGTCGGCGAAGGTGACGTGCATCTGCAAGATCATCTTCGGATTACCGAATGACCCGATGAACTTTGTGTAGCGGCCCTCAATGCCGGGAACGTTGTACATCCCGTTTCCAAGCATGATGCCTATGACATTCTCCCCCGCGTTGATCTGATCGGTGATGTCGTACGTGTTGTAAAGCACCGTCTTGCGGTAGTTCGTCCATCCGGGGATCATCACCGCGTCTGTGACCGGACGACCGTTCAGACGCAGCTCGTATTGTCCTAGACCTGCGACAAAGACGATGGCTTGCCGTACGGGTTTGGACATCTGAAAGAAATACCGAAAAAGCGGCAAGGTCTCCGGGGTCATGTGCTTTTCGCCAACTCCCTCTCGCGCCTGTAGCTCAAGGGGGCCGTCTGGCTTCGCTGCAATCCACTTGGCAACCCAGTCTTCACGATGCAGGATCGCGGTAGTCCAGTGTGAAGGAGCACCGCACGCCGATGAATGGCCCGCACCGCCCCAAACGCAAACCTTCCAGAAATAGGTTGTGTGCGATTGAAGAGGCGTCCCCGCGTACCTCACATGGAGGTACTCATGGCTCTCCGTTCGCCCGGAATCCCAGACGTCGCCTCGCCCCTGTTCCAACACGGCGGCCGAAGAAGCCACCAGGATTCGATAAGCTGACTGCGTGACATCGCGTCGCGCAAGATCGCCGGCATCCAGTCGCCATCCGAAGAATGGCTGCTGTTCCTCCAAGCCAACAGGGGCTTTCAGGCCCGAAACCCGGAGCTCGATAGGCGTCAAGCTGGAGTTGTGACTCTGGACAGATTGTGCGTTTACAACCGCGGGGGACAGCCAAGCATGGAGAGATAAAATCACGACGGCTTGGAATAGAGCCTTCTCCGCAAGGAAGCCATGAGGCATAGACATGCCGAAAATATATATCATCAAAGGCGCGCTGCGTTGAGCCTGTCACTGCCACTGGCGGATCGCTAAAGGCTTGCCAATCGCGTTGAACAGTCCAAACCCGGTAAATGCCCAGGAGGGGGAGAATCAGAATGACCATTGTCTCCAGACGTGACGTTTTAGCTGGATTGGCCGCTTCAGGCGTAGCCTCCGTGGCCACCGCCTCCGGAGAGCAACGCCAGACTCCCGCCGTGGGCAGCCATGCAGCGGCGAGGGCGGTGCCCGAGGGTGGGCAAGTCTGTGGCCTGACTGTGCTGTTCACGGCGAGCCTGATGCGCTGTAGGTAAACCATGGCCCTGACCTCGGGGATGGTGTCTGAGGCGATGGCCTGGAATACGCGATTGAAAGCGCGCAGGATGGACCGTCGATCTGCGAGAGAACCGAGACGGACCGCAGGGGTTCTGCGAGCCAGTTGGCGGCGCAACTGCCGCTGGTGGGCGAAGCAGCGGCTGTATCCGGATAGGGCGACAGCGCGGCAGGGTAGATCATCGGGTTTGACGAAGGAGCAGAGTCTGGGTCTCATTCCATTGTCCGGGGGGATACCCCTACGATAAAGTCTTTGAAATCTTGAAATTACTCGAACTTAGTTGTAATGTGTCCTTTCTAAAGGACTTACGGTTATGTGTTAGAAAACAAAGGACACGGCGAATGGGCCGGGAGATTGTTTCTTCTACTCTATTTTAAGGATAGCAGGTTGGGCATAACTAGTATGCCAACTATTTTGAACTACTAAGTGATTTGGATGGAGTTGGTTAGGGGGAATTTGAAGGTGCGAGCCCCTTGACAGGAAATACAGTGGGTAGTGGTTCAGTTTGAAGTCTGGGGAGATCGAAGTTACCGATAACGCCGTTTTACGGGAAGTTCGAGGCCAAGCGCCCGTTCCGCTCCAAATAACGAGGTTCAAAAGTACATATTGCTGACACGTCACAAGGCGTCAATCTCCCTCTCGGTCGCACTGGAATCAATCAGCCCCTCAATAGTTGAACTGTGGATGCGGCTTTGGGGTCCAAGTCGCGACCCGACGCTTTGCTTCAGCAATCTGATCTGGCGTCATCTGAGATAGAAAAGGCGTGATTCTCTGGGAACATCCAGCGTTGCCTTTCTGTGCAGCCAGCGTCATCCATTCGTATGCGGCGATGTAGTCCTTGGCGACGCCGTTGCCATCGGCGTAGAGCGTGCCGAGCATACACTGTCCGTCGGCGATACCCTGGTCGGCGGCGATCTGCAGATACCTCGCGGCGGCAATGTGGTCGGCTGGGCCGCTGAGTCCCGGAGCGTGTCTTTCGTAGATAATTCCCAGGTTGTACGCGGCGTCGCCGTGGCCCTTCTCCACGGCTGCCTTCAGCCACTTTTCCGCTTCGTCGTAGTCACGCGAGACGCCCTGCCCTGCCATGTATCGCACCGCCAGACCGAAGGCCCCGGCGGCATCGCCCTGCTCCGCACTTTCGCGATACCACTTCACGGCCTCCTTGTAATCGCGAGAGACGCCCACACCGTTTGCATACATCCAGCCCAACCCGGTTTCACATCGGGCTTCGCCGAGGGCCGCGCCCTTCTTCATCCAGTTCATCGAGTCCTTCGACGACTGCGCAACTCCCATGCCCAGCTGATAGACCATGCCAAGCAGAAAGTCTGCATACGGATAGTTGGCGTCGGCCGACTTGCGAATCCAGGCAATGCCCTGTTGGGGGTCCTTTGCCACGCCCTGTCCCATCAGATACATAATGCCGATGTCAGTCTGCGCCGACATGGAGCCATGCTCGACCGCCTTGCGATACCACTCCATCGCCTTCCCATAGTCCTGCGCAACCCCAACGCCATCGGCGTACATTGAAGCCAGGTTGGTCATGGACGCATAGGAGCCCTGCGCGGCGGCCTTATTCATCCACTCCATCGCCGCCTTATTATCCCGCGCAACGCCTCGCCCCAACATGTACATCGACCCCAGGTTGTCCTGTGCTGCGACATCCCCTTGTTGCGCAGCTTTCAGGCAATAGGGAAATGCCTTCGCATCGTCCTGGGCCACAAATTTGCCCAGCCGGTATGCGCCGCAGACCAGCATCTCTGACTCCGCATCTTCCGCCGCGGCCTTCTCCTGAACCGTGGCGAAGTCGGCCTCCTTCATCGCCATCAGCTTCATCTCCATCTCGCCGGCCTTGCCGCGAAACGCTGCGGGAATGGTTCCCACATCGAACATCGAGGCGTCCGCTGCCGCAGAAGGTACGTTCGCTGGAGGCACCGCCGAACGGGCCTGGCCGCGAACAACGGCACAGACCTGGCGGAAGCGGTCGTCCGTGGGAAAGTGCTGTTCCGCTGTGTCGCACTCGGTCAGTAATGCGCCCATATCGTTCTTCTCCGCAAGCGCCCGGATCAAGCCAACGTGGAAGCTTGTGTTGTCTGGCTCGAGCGCAACGGCTCGTTCATACTCCGTCGCCGCCGTCGCGTGGTCGCCCGTAAGGTCGAGTAAGGCTGCGAGATTGGCGTAGCGAAATCCCGAATCTGGCTCAAGCTCTTCGGCCTTGCGCATCTCTGCGATCGCATCCGGCAGTTTATTTTGCTTGTAGAAAACGCCGCCTAGGTTGTTATGCGCCGAAGCAGAGTCTGGGGCGATGCGAATTGCCTCGCGAGCTTCTCGCTCAGCGCCCTTCAAATCACCCTTCTGGATCATTCCTTCGGCGAGATTGCTGTGCGGGACTTCGTAGTCAGGGTCTTCCTTGATTGCTAGCTTGTACTCTTTCATCGCGTCGTCAAGATCATTGATGCGCATAGCCATGCCCACATAGTTGTCGGTCTCCGGAATGAGGGGATCCGCTATTTGTGCAGAGTGCAAAGCACCGAGTGCCGCCGCTGTGTTACCTGTATGAAACAAGACATTACCAAGTGCGAAGTATGTAATGCTCGGCTCTTCCGACGTGGCCGCAGTGCATTCCATCTGCGCCTGCGCAAATTGCTTCTTGTGCGCCAGGAACATGCACCCGGAGAGATGTCCGAACACTGCATCGCCCATAGCTGCATCCGCCGGCTTCATCTTCGCGTGTGTCACCGAATCGATCAGCGCAGCGCTCGCTCCGCTGTCTTTCAGCAGTTGCAGGTACTCCGCCGTTGGCTGAAAGTCGATTCCCACGCGACCGATCAACTGTATGACGCGTCCACTCTCGTCCCCGAAGTCCATCCAGACCAGCACCTGGGCGCGGTCCAGAGGCTTTGAAGGAAATGTAGGTTGCGCGGGATATATGGCTGAAGTGGTTCCAAGAACGAGCAGAATAGTCAGGACGGTAATACGTGGCCCGTATTTCATGGGGAGAAATCTAACACAAGTGGTTTCTATCCGGAATTTCCATTTTGCATGCCCTGCACATATACACCCCCTAGGCCCGGCATTTCTAAACCAACATGAGTGATAGTCATCGGCTGGTTTGAAGCTCCTGAAAAGTCAGCTTTTCGCCAAGTTCGCGTCGGCGCGTTACCGGGACTGGCTGAACTTGGCTAAATGCTATAGGTTCGGCGAGTCAAGTGCATCGTCAATCGTCACCGGGAAAAGAACCGGCTTAGCCGCACGGACGGCCTGGCGGTGAAGGAAGAGCATGATGGCAGCGGCGAGCAGCATGGGGATACCGAGGGCGCCGAGTCCGCGCTGGTAGTTGCCGGTGAGGTCCTTGAGAAAGCCCATGAAATTGGGGCCAACGAAACCGCCGAGGATGTAGATGGTGTTGACCGCTGCGATGGCGGCCGCGGCGGAACGGCCGCGGAAGAGGCTAGGGATGATCGCCAGCCACGGGCCCTGCATGGCGTTGAAGCTAATGGAGACGCAGCAGAGCGCAGAGATGACGATGCCGGGTGCGTTGGAGAGGCCGCAGGCGGCGAGTCCCAGCGCCATGAGGAAACAACAGGGGATGACGTGCTGGTGTCGCTTATGCGGCGAGCGGTCGGATAGCTTTGCGCCGAAGAGCATTGCAGGCACACCAAGCAAGTTGATACCGGCGGTGACGAAGCCGATGCGGGTGACGCTGAAGTGGGTGGAGCTCTGGATGAGTTGGGGAAGGATGAGGACGTAGCCATAGGAGGACGTGCTCAAAAGGAATCCAAAGATGCCGAGCTGCCAGACGCGCGGGTCGATCAGGATGCGATGGATGGGCTCGGCCGGGTGATGGATGTGATCGCCTTCGTGGTTGACGTTGCTAATGATCCAGTCGCGTTCGGGTTCGGTGAGCCAGGGCGCTTCGGCGGGTGAGTCGGGGAGCAGCAGCAGAAAGGCAACGCTGAGGAGAATGGGCGGGATGCCTTCCACCAGGAACAGCCACTGCCAGCCGGCCAGATGTGCATGGCCATTGAGATTCAGGAGTGCGCCTGCAATGGTTCCCATGAGGACTCCGCTGAGCGGGAGGGAGATGTAGAAGCGGCTGACGGCGCGAGCGCGCAGCTCCGGCGGGAACCACTGCATGAGGTAAAAGATGACGCCAGGAAAAAAGCCTGCCTCCGCCATGCCGAGAAAGAAGCGGGCAATGTAGAACTGGAGCGGGGTCCGGACCAAGAGCATGCAGACCGCGATAAGTCCCCAGGTGAACATGATGCGGGCCAGCCAGCGACGGGCGCCAAAGCGGTAGAGCATCAGATTGGAGGGGACCTCGCAGGCGGCGTAGCTGAGGAAGAAGATTCCCGCTCCGAATCCGTACACCGCGCCGCTGAAGTGCAAGGCCTGATTCATCTGCAGGGCGGCGAAGGAGACATTGGCACGATCCATGTAGGAGCAGCCGTAGCCGAGGGCGATGAGAGGGATCAGGCGCAAAGAGGTTTTGCGCAGGGCAGAGCGTGCTATGGGGCTGGTAGGTGCGACGGAGTCGATCACGGTCACGACCTCGATGGAAGCTGCGTGGCCCGTCTGCGGAATCGTTATTGGCAATATATCATGCAGCTCAGTTCGCGGTTTGGTAGTGCGGTAGAGGCCGGCGGTGCTGAGGGTGTAGCTGGTCCAGGTGGGGTTGATGAAGTCGGCGGCGATGACGCTTTCATTTAGGGCGGGCGGACGAACTTCATGACAGAGAACAGTACGGCTGACGCGCGGTGGTCGAACTGCCTCTGAAGTCAGCTTTTCACCAAGTTCGCGAACTTTCCCATAACGCCGTATTATGTGCCATCAGCGGAACCTGCCCCTTCAAGCTCCTACTGGTGAGGATCACGCCTGTAGCCGACGCCCAACGTGGAAAGGAATTATGAAGAACAGCGCAACACGCGTATTGACTGGCATTGCTATCTTGACGGGGTTGTTCCTCTTTGGCTTCACTCTTTCACCCGCAAATGCCCAAGAGGCAGCGAAACTGCCTTATATGAACCAGAATTACCCGGCCCAGGAGCGCGCAATCGACCTGGTGCATCGCATGACACTTCCAGAGAAGGCCTCGCAGTTGGTCAATCAGGCCCGTCCGATTCCACGTCTCAATATCTCGGCCTACAACTTCTGGAGCGAGGCTCTGCATGGCCTCGTTAGCAACGGCACCACGGAGTTTCCTGAGCCGATCGGTCTCGCCGCGACCTTCGACGCTCCTGGCGTTCACGCCATGGGCATCGACATCGGTGTTGAGGCGCGGATTAGGCATATGGTGGCTGATCGACAGGGAGGCAATGCCGCAGATGGTCTCGATTTCTGGGCCCCGAATTTGAATATATTCCGCGACCCGCGCTGGGGTCGCGGCCAGGAGACCTACGGCGAGGACCCGTACCTCACCGGTCGCATGGGAGTCGCCTTTGTCACAGGAATGCAGGGTGACGACCCCAGGTATTACCGCGCGATCGCGACGCCAAAGCATTACGCCGTGCACAGTGGTCCCGAGCCAACCCGACACTTTGTTGACGTGGATGTTAACAGGCACGACGAACTCGACACTTACGAGCCTGCGTTCCGCGCCGCCATTACCGAAGGCAAAGCCGGATCCATCATGTGTTCGTACAACTCCATCAACGGTGAGCCGGGATGCGCCAATCAATTTCTGCTACAGGACCAACTGCGCGGGAAATGGGGCTTTCAGGGATATGTTGTCTCCGACTGCGACGCGGTCAAGGATATCTTTACCGGGCATCACTACCGGACTACGCAGGCGGAATCCGCGGCTATTTCAGTTATTCGCGGCATGGATAGCGACTGCGCCGACGGCATGTCTAACGCCCCCAGGGATAACAAGGACTTCCAGCCGTTTATCGATGCCGTACAGCAGGGGTACCTTCCCGAGAGTGTCGTCGACACGGCTGTGGTGCGGCTCTTCACAGCTCGTATCAAGCTGGGCTTGTTCGATCCTCCTGATATGGTTCCGTACAACAAGATTGACGAGAAAGAAATGGACAGCACCGAGCATCGTGCATACGCCCGCAAGCTCGCCAATGAATCCATGGTGCTTCTCAAGAACGACGGCACACTTCCAATCAAGCAGGATGTCAAGAAGATTGCGGTCGTAGGCCCGCTCGCTGACCAGACCACTCCTTTGATAGGAAACTACGCCGGACAGCCGACTCATATCGTTTCGGTGACGGACGGCCTTCATGCGGAGTTCCCGACCGCCAGCATCGTCTATGTTCCGGGAACCCAGTTCCTGCGCAATGACGGCGATCCGGTGCCGGACAGCGTTTTAACGAATACGGACGGAAAACCCGGACTCAAGGCGGAATATGGCGAATATCGCGGAGGCCGGCCCGGCCCCGGAGCAGCAGCCCCCACGGCACCGTTTGCCACACGGAATGAGCTGAACATCGATCTGTCAGGAAACAATTTGCCTTCGCAAGTTGTCGGGAAGACGTCCTTCGGCGTGCAGTGGTCAGGGTTCCTAATGCCTGCGGATTCCGGAGACTACCTGATCGGTATGCGCGCCCATGGCTTTGGCCGGCTGATGCTCGATGGCAAGCAGGTGACCACAACTGGGCGAGGGGGGGACGGAACCGACTCAAGGGTGAGCCGCGTTCATCTGGAGAAGGGGCAGAAGGTCGCACTCAACGTCAGCTATGGCAGTACGGATGGGCATCCTCGTGTGCAGCTGATCTGGGCAAAGGTGACGAATGTGCCTTCGCCCGAGGCAATTGCAGCGGCCAAGAACGCCGATGTCGTAATCGCCGTCGTGGGCATCACCAGTTCGCTGGAAGGCGAAGAGATGCCGGTAACTGAACCCGGCTTTCTCGGAGGTGATCGTACCAGCATCGACCTTCCCGAACCGGAAGAGGCACTTGTGGAAGCAGTCGTCGCCACCGGAAAACCTGTTGCGGTCGTTCTGATGAATGGAAGCGCTCTGGCCGTCAATTGGATTAACGAACATGCCAATGCCGTTCTCGAATCGTGGTATCCCGGCGAGGAAGGCGGGGCGGCGGTCGCCGAGACACTCAGCGGCAAGAACAACCCTGCAGGCCGGCTGCCGGTGACTTTCTATAAGGACCTCACGCAGCTGCCGAACTTTGAGGACTATACA
>CAIZFH010000194.1 GCA_903932155.1 uncultured Granulicella sp.
ATGTACAGGCCCATAGGCTTGGCCAGTGCCAGCACCAGGACAAAGAACACACCTATTTGCAGCCAACCGTTCGCAGTCATCAGAATTTCTCCGGACGTAGTAGTGCAAACACCAGGTAAACCAGCAAGCCCGCGGTCAATAAAAGTAGAAGGATGTTTTCAAGCATTGTTGCCGCCGCCTTTCAGGGACTGGCAGCCGTGGACATACGCCACGGCGATGACAAAGAACATAAGCGAAACCGCAAGAAAGATAAGGTCGAGCATCTGCGCCTCCAGTTACCAACTGCCTTGTTTCATTCCCCACCAGTACACAAGCCCAAGCGAGGCGTTCGTCTGTGATTTGCTCAACACACCCGTCTGGTCCGTCAGGAAGAATGGTTGATTGATTCTAGTTCAAAACATCTGCCTTGAAGCCTCTTTCAGTTGGTTGACTCGATGAAAAATCAACCGCTATTTTTCAATGTTGCTGCCGAAGATGAAGCCGAATTCAAGTGCGACCCGGAATTGGCTCTGATCCGTTCCCTTCGCACCAAAGACATCTCCCGGCGTGTAGTTCGTTGCGTGTACCCACGCGAGATCGCTGCGAAGGTATGTGCCTCCTTTTTGGTAGGTTGGCGTCGCGGTGATAGTGGTGCCTGCGCTGCCCGGTCCAAAACCCAACAAGTTGAGCGATCCATCGGTTGCACTCCCCGAACTCGTAAGATATTCCCAGCGCACCGGGAGCGAGAAGCCGCTCTTGAATGCGTAGCTGACATTCAACGCGCCGCCAGTTGCGGATGTGGCCTTGGGGACGCCTACCTTCAAGTTGGCCGGCAGTTTGCTGTATTGGAAGTACGGCTGAACGATCCATGGGCCCTTGGTGTAGGTATAGATCACCACATGCATGTAGCTATTGTTCTGCACCGGTGTGGCCGTCGTTTGATAGGCGGTCTGCCCGAGGTTCCCCATCCCGTCGTACACCAGGCTATGAGGTCCCTTTAGAAAGGTCAGCGAGCCCGAGAGCCACGAGTAGCGGTTGGAATAGTAACCGTCGTTCCAACTGACCGATGCGGAGAGGTATTTTCCCAGTGTTTGATTCACCTGGATACCGCGATTGATGGCGTTTTCCTGATTCCAAACGATGCCGCGCTCGATGTTGAAGTTCTGGTATGTAAACGTGGACTCGGCACCCATCAACGTCGGCAGAGAACCGAGTTCGAACGACGTGGTCTTTCCTATCGGCAACTTCAGGAAGGCAACTGGGACAGGCCCGTAGAAATTGTTCATGGTGTTTTGGGCGTTAGCAAACTGCACGGAAAGCGTCGGCATGGTGTAGGCGCCAGCCTGGATGTAGTACTGGACCTTTCCGTCCGGCTTCTGAATGAAGAGCTGGCCGTTGCTCAGAGTGGCTTGCGTCTCGTGGTCTGGGGAGACGGAGTTGTTCTGGAACTGCGCGAAACCGGTAATGATGCCGTTGACGGAGAGCTTGCCCAATGGGCCGGCGTCAAAGATCGCCGGCGGCAGCCATTGCAGCGGCCCCGTGAGAACGAATGTGGAAAGCGGGGCCGGCGCGGCCGCTGGTGCTAGGGCAGGCGCCGGTGCGGCAGCCTGCCGCGGAGCCTCCGTCTGTCCCGCAACGCCTCCCTGTTGCGTCGACTGTCCCATCGCACCTCGACTCAGCGCGGCCAACCCCACTAGTCCGGCAACGATGCAATACCTAAGCAACCTCATGGCGACCTCATTCATATCTCCATGAGATGGCCGTCACCTGTAGGAAGTCCGTAGACAATCTGTTAAGAGTCGGTAAGTTTATCTGTCCCAGTGGGTTCAAATCGATACCCAATCCACGGTTCGCTGAGGATATAGCGAGGCTCGCCGCCCGGCTCGATCTTCCTGCGCAGTTGCGCCACCAGCACGCGCAGATACTCCGGCTGGTCAGCCCCCGCCGCGCCCCACACCGTGCGCAGCAGCACCTTGTGCGTCAGCACGCGGTCCGCATTGCGGACGAAGTACAACATCAGGTCGAACTCCTTCGGCGTCAGATGCACCTCCACGTCGCGCACCAGCACCTGGTGCCGCTCCACGTCGACGCGGAAGTCGCCCAGCTCGATCAGGCTCTCCTGCGGCTCGGTCGCCGCAACCATGCGCCGCGACTGCACGCGCACCCGCGCCAGCAGCTCCTGGATGCTGAACGGCTTGGTGATGTAGTCGTCCGCGCCCTCGTCCAGGGCCGCCACCTTGGCCACATCCTGGCTGCGCACCGAGAGCACGATGATGGGTACCTGCGACCGCGCGCGAATCTCCTTCGTCAGCTCAATGCCATCCATCCCCGGCATCGCCAGATCGGTAATCACCAGCTCAGGCTCTGCCTTCATGAAGCGCGCCAGCGCGTCCGTGCCGTCCTGCGCAACCGTCACCTCATGCCCATTGCTCTGCAGCGAAGTCCGCAGTACCCGTGTGATCTGCGGCTCATCGTCGACAATCAGGATTCTCATGGCCCCAACCCTTCATCTCTCTCTTCGTGCCTGGTATCTCGTACCTACTTCGTCTGTTGGGTCACCAGGTGTACATCCACATGCTGTGCTTCATTCATGAACTGCTGCAGCGCCAGATAGTACGCATACTTCTTCCATCCCTTCACCGCCGAACGCCCGAAGATCACCTGCGTAATTCTGTTCCTCGAGATATACTCCCCGGTCACCGCCGGGACGCTGTTGCCCTTCAGCCGTACCACCCTCGCCCCCACATTTTCGGCAAACTGAATATTGGCCTCCAGCGACCGTCGCAGGTTCTCCGGTACCTCCTGTTCATCCTCCACATGCAGCACAAAGAACTCGCCATTCATCGCCTCCGCCATGCGCGCCCCGCGCGCAATCAGGTCGCGGGACTCTGGATTGGAGCTGATGCAGACGGCCACCCGCTCGGCTATCTGCCAGTGCCCGCTCAACTGCTTGCGCGTTACATAGTCGTCCAGCGTGCGGTCCACCGCGCGTGTCACTCGTTGCAGCGCCATCTCGCGCAACGCAATCAGGTTGCCGCGTCGAAAGAAGTTCTGTAGCGCCCGCTCAACCCGCTCCTGCGGATAGATGTCGCCCCGGCTCATGCGATGCACCAGTGCTTCGGGCGTCAGGTCGCTCATCACGATCTCGTCGGCCCGGTCCAGCACCCAGTCGGGCACTGTCTCGCGCACCGTAACCCCGGTCAGGCTCTGCACGCGCGGCGTGATGCTCTCCACATGCTGGATGTTCAGCGTCGACAGTACATCGATCTCCGCCTCCAGAATCTGCAGAACGTCCTGAAAGCGTTTCGGATGCGCGCAGCCCTCCACGTTGGTGTGCGCCAGCTCGTCGATCAGCACTACCTGCGGCCGCCGGGCCAGCACCGCGTCCACATCCATCTCTTCGAACAGCGCGCCTTTGTACTCCATCTGCCTGCGTGGAACCTGCTCCAGTTGTGCCGCCAGCTCCGCCGTGCGAGATCGCCCGTGCGTCTCCACAATGCCGATCACAACGTCTTCCCCGCGGCTCTTCCGGCGGATCGCTTCGCTCAACATGCTGAAGGTCTTGCCCACCCCCGGCGCGTACCCTAGAAACACCTTGAATCGACCGCGCTTCTGGCCCTCCGCTGCGGCAAGCCATTCTTCAGGAGTCTTAATATGAGGTTGTTCTGGATTCATTTGGCTTATCTTTCTATACAATTCTCAGTGTGTCCATCAAACGCATAGTCGAGGCGGTACGCTGGATCCTCATGGCCGGTGGGCTTGCCGGTATTGTAGCTCTCTATCATTATCTTAATCGGGCAAACAATACTACCGTCGCGCTAAGTCTGCTTTTGATGGTGCTAGTATTCGCCGGAAGCTGGGGTCTGCGCTACGCAATCGTTGCTTCGCTTGCCGCAACCGTATTGTTCAACTTTTACTTCCTCCCTCCGATCGGCACCCTCACCATCAACGACACCCAGAACTGGGTCGCGCTCTTCGCCTTCCTCGGCACCGCTCTCTATGCCAGCCACCTGGCCTCCCGCATACGCGAGGAGTCGCACGAGGCAGACACCCGCCGCCTCGAATCCGAGATGCTCTACCGCCTCGGGCGTCAACTGCTGCAGCCGGAAAACGTCGCACAACTGCTCAACTTCATCCCCTCCAGCGTGGCCAATGCCTTCAATAGCCCGGCCGTAACCCTCTATCTCTGCGACGGCGACCGCATCTATCTCTCCGACCCCAAACGCATCTCCAGCCCAACGGTGGCCTGGAATCCAGGCGATACGCCAAGCAGCCCGGAAGGCAACGAACGTACTCGTGCCGAGATTATTCGCGATCTGCGCGAGGCCATGCTGCATCCCGTCACCACCTCCACTGCCGACGGTTTTCCCGCCGTTATCCCCCTGCGTGTCGGTGTGCGTCCCAGCGGGGCCGTGCTGCTGGAAGCCGCCTCGCTCTCCCGCGAGACCATGGAGGGACTCAGCGGCCTCGTCTCCATGTCCATCGAACGCGCCGAGGCCCTGGAAGACAGCGCCCGCTCCAAGGCCGCCAAGGAGACCGAGCGACTCCGCACAGCCCTGCTCGACTCCGTCACCCACGAGCTGCGCACGCCGCTCACCTCCATCAAGGCCTCCGTCAGTTCACTGCTCTCACAGCAGGCCCTCGATGCCCCCACCCAGAAGGAATTGCTCACCATCATCGACGAGGAGTCCGACCGTCTCAACCGCCTCATCGAACAAGCCGTCGAGATGTCCCAGCTCGACGCCAACAAGGTCCAACTGGAGTTGAAGCCGCAGTCCATCGCGGGTTTGATCTATGTCGCCGTCGAGCAGTGCCGTGCAGAATACCCCTCCCGCGATTTCCGCGTCTCCCTCTCCAGCTTCCTGCCCAATGTGCTCGCCGACAAATCCTGGATCGAAAAGGTGCTGGCCAACCTGCTGGGAAACGCAGCCAAATACTCCCCGTTGGACCAGCCCATTTTCATTGCAGCCGACCCGCAAAAGAATATGTTGGCCATCAGCGTCGCAGACCGCGGTGCCGGCATCGACCCAATGGAGCAGGGCTTGATCTTCGATAAGTTCTATCGTGGCCAGGGACAACGCAGCCGCGTCAGCGGCACTGGGATGGGCCTGGCCATATGCCGCGCCATCGTCGCAGCCCACGGCGGCACCATAGGAGTCACCAGTCAGCTCGACCACGGCTCCGTATTCACATTCACCCTCCCCATCGCCGCCCCCGACCCAGCCCGCTCCTGACCCTGAATCACAGATGCAGAAAATATACCGGCGCGCACCCCGCCAGCCACGCCGCGGCCTGTAGCCCCAGCACCCCCAGCGTCTGTCGCGGAGCGCGCCGCAGCCACTTCACCGCGAAGAACAGCATAATGGGCCACTGTACCGTCATCAGCAACTGAAAGAGGTGCGCGACGGATCCTTCGTCCGGATCGCGAGCGATGTGGCCTCCCCGCGCAACGCCGACAGCAACCGCGCTCAGAACCATCATGAATGCAGCCAGCGACATCGCCACCGGAAGATACGCGCTTGGTCGCCTCATCATTGCGCCAAATGAATTTGTGTCCGATTCCATCTTGCCTCCTCGTGTAGGAATAATGTGCTCACGTAGCGCCGACCATACGCTGTCTGCCACCGTGCCCAGGTCGCCGGGTGCCAGCTCAAGCATTGCCTCAAACTCCTCGCCATAGCGATCTCTCCAGGCGGGCGGATACAGGCGCGTAAGCATACGGGCTAGCCTCGGCTTCATTCGTTCACCAGTTTCATAGTGGCTCCAGCCTGCCTAGTCCAGTCTTGGCAAACTGATGCAACGTCGTCAGTCGTGCCCGCAGGACGCGCAGGCCCTCCGCAGTGATCCGATAGGGACGCCGCCGTTCCTCCGGCGGCAGCGGCGCTATCCATCCCTGATGCTCCAGCCGCGCTATCGCCCCATACAGCGTTCCAGGCCCCAGGCGAGTCCCGCACAAGCGCACAATGTCTTCGATCATGGCGTGTCCGTGCTTCGGCCCGTTGGCAAGGCTGGCAAGCACAAGCAGCGGAGGGTCGGAATAGTGCCCCAATCCTGAGTCGTTTTCAGTCTCTACTACGTTTCGAGTACTACGCATAACGTAGTTATCGCATACTCGCATGCATCCTGCAAGGTTTTTTTGTCTGCCCTGTAAACCATGTCACAGGTTCTCCGTCTATTGCTGCGAACGGGTTGGCGTCCACAGACCCTCCAGGGAGAGCCCCATGAACTTTCTTTGCTTGAATCGCTCCAGGTCAACACGAATTCTTGGCGTTGACGGCAGCGTTTGCCTGGCCGTAGCTCTCGTGACTGGATGTTCTTCCACCCTCTCCACGGGTATCTAAGGTTGTTTGTGCGTGCGCACTACCACCCAGGTCTGTGACCGCGCCACAAACAAGAGCCGGGAGTCTGCATACTGCAGGCTTCCGGTTTTCTCTGTGTGGTACAGATTTTGGGTACCACATCTCGCTTTGAAATGTGGGATTTCGGGTGCCCCATTCATGACGCGTACCTTGCGGCATGAGTGGGTTTACACCTAGACCTGCGAGCACCCCAGCGGACTCAGATACAGATTGCTGATGTTGCTCACAATCTCCGCATCCGTATTGCCCGGCTTGCGCGACAGTTCCTTCCACGCCGCATCCGCGCCGAACGCAGCCCACTTCGCCGTCAGCTCGGCCGTGTCCGCAAAGGTCAGCATATAGGTCAGGCTGGGCATCCGAGTCCCCACCAGCGTCTCCGCAAAGAACACTGGCGTCAGCCCCGTCCGCACAAAGATCCCAATCTCCGCCTCGTTGAACATCGCCACCTTCCGCGCGTGCGCCGCCTGGCTCGGGCTCTCATACGTCCTTAGCTGAAAGATCCGCTTCGGCAGCTTGCCATCCACCAGCTTTGGAGCCACCAGCTTTGGCCATCCCGTAAACGCCCCCAGCAGCGTTCGCTCTGCCCGCTCAAATGCCGGCGCTGTCGCTGGAGCATCGCGAAACCCCGCCGCGGCCTTTACATACTCCGCATCCGCCCCCAGCCGCGCATCCAGCTCTACCAGCGCAGCCGCATCCGTCGCAGGAATCAGGACGTAGTATGTTGGCGTCTCCGGCCCAATATCCAGCTTGAACGCCCCCACTGGCCCCATCCCCAGCCGCCCCAGCGCCGGAATCAGCGCCCGCTCAAAGTATCCCTGCGTCAGGGCCGTCTGCGGCCCATTCCGCAGCGCATACTTCCTTAGCTGATAAAACTCCTGCCCCGTCTTCGACGCTGCCTGCGCCATCGCCTTCCCCTCCGCACCGATCGCCGCCACCGCAACCGCAGCCCTCACAAACTCTCGCCTCTCCATTCCGTCCTCCTTCTCAAACTGCCGGGTGCCCTATCCTTTCACACACAGTCTCAACGTGAAAGTGTGCGATTCTTCCTCCACAGCAGAAAGGGAGAGCTGGACTTGGATAGCAAACAAAAAGCGAATACAATAGAGGCCGACGGTGACTTTATGCCCCACGATCTCCAACCCGACCGCTTCGCCTTCCTACACGTCGACCTCAACAGCTTCTTCGCCTCCGTGGAGCAGCAGTTGCATCCCGAGTATCGCAACCGTCCGCTCGCCGTCGTCCCCACCATGGTCGACACCACCTGCTGCATCGCAGCCAGCTACGAGGCCAAGGCCCTCGGCATTAAGACCGGAACTCAGGTCGGCGAGGCCAAGCGCATCTGCCCGCAGATCGTCCTCGTCATGGGCGAACACGGCGTCTATGCCGACTACTCGCAGCGTATCGCAGTCGCTGTAGAACGCTGCTGCCCCGTCTCCCACACGCCCTCCATCGACGAGATGGTATGCCAGCTCATGGGCCGTGAGCAGGAACCGCTCCGCGCACGGCAGATCGCCCTCGCCATCAAGCAGGCCATCAAGGACGACGTGGGCGAGTCGCTGCGCTGTTCCATCGGCATGGCCCCCAATCGCTTTCTGGCCAAGATCGCCAGCGACATGCAGAAGCCCGATGGCCTCATCGGCCTCCTTCCATCCCAGCTTCCCCGCGCTATCGCGCACCTCGAACTCCGCGACCTGCCTGGCGTCGGCTCGCGCACCGAGGTACGTCTCAACGCCAAGGGTATCCACACCATGCCGCAGCTTCTCGCGCTCGACCGCACGCAGATGCACGCGCTCTGGAACTCGGTCTGGGGCGACCGCCTCTACCATTGGTTGCGCGGCGACGAAACCGGTGACGACGGCGCGATGGCCGACTCCGCCGTGCAGAAGTCCCTCGGTCATTCGCACGTCATGGCCCCGCGCTACCGTACCCCCGAGGGAGCGTGGGCGGTGGCGCACAAACTGCTGCACAAGGCCTCCATGCGTCTGCGCATGGAGCGCCTCACCGCCAGCTCGATGAGTGTAACCATCCGCTACGCGCTCACTCGCGAGCAGGCCGAGCACAGGAGCAAGAGCAAGAAACACTTCAGTGGACTGCGCCACGCCGGCTGGGGAATGGAGGCCCGCTTTTCGCCCTGCCAGGACACGCTCACCCTGCTCCAGGCCTTGCGCGGCATGTGGGCCCAGCAGCCTCAGGAGGCCGAGTTTGCTCGCCCCTTCCACGTCGCCGTCACCATGCACAATCTCATCGTGGAGAACGATCTGCAAGCCTCGCTCTTCGCCGATCCCGACCACCGCGCGGATCTGGCCACCGCAATGGATACGCTCAATAAAAAGTACGGCAATACGACGTTGCACTTTGCCGGAATGTTGCCCGCCAAGGAGTCCGCGCCCACCCGCATCTCCTTTACCCAGATCCCCGTCAAGTACGGCGTGGATTACATGTAGAGCAGGTTCTCAAATACAGGGATAATGCTCTACTGCGATGGCGGTGGAGTTGCTGGCTGGGTTGCTTTATCGTCCCCGCCGCCGAATATCTTTTCCAGGATACTTTTCTTCTTGGGCTCGGTGGTGTCAGGAGTGGTTGGGGCTGGTTGTTCTGATGTTTGCGGCTGCTTGTTGCCGCCGATGCCGAAGATCTTCTCCAGCATGTTCTGCGGGGCCTCGCTCATATGGCTGCATGTATTCGCCGGAACCGTGCCGTTCAGAAAGGCGATGGAGTAGTCATTGGGACACGTATTGTCGGCGGGTAGCCAGGTGTTCTTGTCGATGGGGACGATCTGCACTCCTTCCGGCGCGCTGAACTGCTTCATGTCGGAGTACTGGGGCAGCTTGATCGCGCGGTTCATGAACTCCGCCCAGATGGGCGCGGCTGTGTCCGCGCCTTGCAGCGAATGGCTTAGTCCAGTCGAGATATCGGTGTAATCGTCGTTGCCCACCCAGATAATGCACAGCAGATTGGAGGTGTAGCCGGCAAACCATGCGTCGTGCGATGTGCCTGTCTTGCCCGCGCCCGGAGCTGTGAATCCATGCCCGCGGACCGCCGATGCCGTGCCGTAGCTCATCGTGAACTGCAACAAGCCCTGCGTCAGGAAGGCAGCGCGAGCATCCATCACCTGCTTGGCTTCGGGAGCGAAGTCCGCCACAATGTCGCCGTTGGCGTTACGCACGCTGGCCAGCATCCATGGCTTCAGATGGACGCCGTTATTGGCGAACACGGTGTAGGCACCCGCCATGTCGATGGGCGTCGCGTTGTAAGTTCCGATCGCAACAGAAGGCGTTCCCCGTGCGTTGACGATGCCCGCCGTACGCGCCAGCGCTGCAACGTTTTCATAGCCAAGCTGCTCGGCCAGGCCAATGGTAGCAATGTTCAGCGAGTGGGCAATCGCCTGCGCCGCCGTCACCATTCCAGGGTATTCGCCCTTTTCAAAGTTGCCCGGATCATATGGCTTGCCATCGAACATGAACGTATGCGGATCGTCATTCAGCTTGGTCAGCGCGGTGAAGATGCCGTTGCCGCCCAGGTCCTCGCCATTGAGGCTGGTGTTGTACGCAGTGGCGTAGACAAAGGGCTTGAAGATGGAGCCAGTGGGCCGCTCAGCCGTGGCGTGGTTCAGCTGCGAGATGCCGTAGTTGCGTCCTCCGATCAGTGCCAGAATCTGCCCGGTATGCGGGTTCAGCGCCACCAGCGCCACCTGAGGATACTGAAAGTTGGCAGTGCTCTTCTTGTGCAGCTTGCGCACCAGGTCGTCCACGCCCTTCATCCCGGCGCCCACCGCTTCGGAGGCGGCGCGCTGCAGTTCGGGATCCAGAGAGGTGTAGATGCGCAGTGCGTCGTGGCCTAACTCCTGGTCGCCCACGCGTTGCGCAAGCTGGTCATGCACCAGGTCGACGAAGTAGGGAGCCTCGGATGCGTCGATGCTTAACGCTGTCAGACGAATGGGCTCGGCCTTGGCTCGGTCTGCCTCCGATTGGGTGATGGCGTCGGTCTCCACCATGGAGTCCAGCACAATATTGCGCCGCTCCATCACGCGGTCGAGGTGGTGGTAGGGGTTGAAGTAACTCGGCCGCTGAATGATGCCGGCAAGCATCGCGCATTCGGCCAGATCGAGTTGTCGGAGGTCCTTGCCAAAGTATGCTTGCGAGGCCTCGCCGAAACCGTTAAGGCCGAAGCTGCCGCGTTGGCCGAGTGGAATCTGGTTAGCGTACATCTCGAAGATCTGCTGCTTGTTGAAACGGGCCTCGAGCTGAAATGTGATCATCAGCTCCGCAATCTTGCGTGTGATGGTCTTGTCCGGCGTGAGGAAGAATCCGCGAGCCAGTTGCTGGGTGAGCGTTGAACCGCCGCAGTCCTTACGGCCAGCCATAATGTCATGCACTACACATTCAATGGTGCGGCCGTAGTTGATGCCGCCGTGCTCGAAGAAGCGGCGGTCCTCGATGGCCAGCACTGCATGCACCATGTTGGGTGGAATCTCCTGGTAGGTTACCAGGCGACGCTTGGTGCGGTTCGCTCCAGAGAGCGCCGTGATAAGCTGCGGTTCCAGTTGGTAGGCGGCCAGCGATGCGCCGTTCTCGGCCGTAATGGACTGCACCGTCGGGCCCGTGCCCGCATCGGTTCCCTGGCCGGTAGTAATCGTGGCCCCGTCCGTGGAGTGGTAGCTCTGGGGGCCAGGCTTGATCTGGATGCTGTTGCCATTCAGGGTGTATGTGCCTAGTTGCGGATTGTTGTTGTAGCCCGCCGCGCGCAGCTCCTGCCCGATAAACGATACAGTCAGCCGCTGGCCCACGCGCACCTCTCGCGGTGCGGCGTAGATCTGCGCAACATTGGCAAAGATGGGGCCACTCGCCAGCCGATCATCCACCACCGACTGGTACTTGAAGTAGAAGATGCCCAGCACGCACGTCCCCAGCAGAAGGCAGGCGAGTCCGCCTATCAGCAACCCGCGCAGTAAGCGATGCCTGGGGCCCAGACGGCCTCCATGCGCGCTGCCGTTGCTGCCGAGTTTGAGCTTGATGGCCATAAAGATAGCGATAAGTGGTCAGCGAATGACCGAGCGAGTCTCAGTCTTGCTTAAGGGCACGGCTTCAGCCGTGCCGAAAGGCAAACAATTGCAATGCGGCTTTAGCCGCTGAGGTACGCCTTTCATCCGCTCTGCAATGTTTTCTTTAACCCCTTCCTCTCTTGAGGGAATGTCTATCGATCGTTCAAGCTTTCCTTAGATAACCCCAACGCGGCCTGCATCTGCTCGACAGCCTCGTCAACAGGAATGTCGTCGGTCCGGTTAGTCAGGCGGTTGAGCAGCTCCACCTTGCCCTCGGCTAGCTTCTTGCCAACGGCGATGCGGAAGGGCACGCCGATCAACTCGGCGTCCTTGAACTTCACTCCAGCCCGCTCGTCGCGGTCGTCCAGGAGGACGTCGATCCCCGCTGTGCTAAGCTCCGCTGCAATATTTTCTCCGGCGGCCAGCAGTTCCGCCTCGCGCACGTTGGTGATCGTCACCACCACATGGAACGGCGCTATCGACGGAGGCAGCGCGTAGCTCTCGCCCATGTTCTGCGCGGCAAACCTCGCCGCCGACTGCTCGATCGCCGCCGTCAGAATGCGCTCGATGCCAATCCCATAGCTGCCCATGATCGGCGTCGTCTCCTTGCCGTCGCGGTTCAGCACCGACGCTCCCATCGATTTCGAGTACTTGTAGCCCAGCTTGAAGATGTGCCCGATCTCAACCGCCTTGGCGATGCTCAGCGGCTCACCTCCGATGGGATCGAGTTCGCCCTCGTTGACGCTGCGCACATCTGCCACCACCGTCGGTTTGAAGTCACGCATCGGCGTCACGTTGCGCAGATGATGATCCTCTTTGTTTGCGCCGGCTATCAGGTTTGTACGTCCTTCCAGAGCTGAGTCCAGGATCACCAGTGTTCCCGGCTTCTTCGGGTGTGGCGCAGCAGTCAGACCGACTGGCCCCAGGAATCCGGCTGGTGCGTTGAAGGTGGCAAGTATCTCTTCCGCTTGCATCGGACGAAGTTCTCCGCCCGCGATTCCCGCCAGCTTGGTTTCGTTCAGCTGATGATCGCCGCGCAGAAACACAACTACCGCGCGCGTCTTGCCCACGACTTTAATCTGCTTCTCGTCGCTCTCCGGGTGCTCGACGATATAGGCCATCGTCTTCATCTGGTGCATACGTTCAACGCCCAGGAACGCCCCAACCTCGTCGATGGTCTTCTGCCCCGGCGTGTGTACCAACTCTGGCATTCCATCGCCGCTTGGCACAAGGTCTGCAACCGGCGCGAGCTTCGAGGTCGCCTTCTCCACATTCGCCGCGTAGCCCGAACTTGAGCTGGCGATCAAATCCTCGCCCGCCTCGGTAGACACCATGAACTCCTGCGATCCCGTTCCTCCCATCGCGCCGGAATCGGCCTCCACCACCAGGAACTCCAGCCCGCAGCGCGTGAAGATGCGCCGGTAGACTGCCTCGTGCTTGGCGTAACTCGCGTCCAGCCCCGCCTCGTCGATGTCGAACGAGTAGGCGTCCTTCATCAGGAACTGCCGCACCCGCAGCAGTCCGGACTTCGGCCTCGGCTCGTCGCGGAACTTGGTCTGGATCTGGTACCAGATCTGGGGAAGCTGCTTGTAGCTGCGCAGCTCGGAGCGCGCAATCGCGGTCATCACCTCTTCGTGGGTCATGGCCAGGCACAACTCCGCGCCTTTGCGGTCCTTCAGGCGGAACATGTTGTCGCCCATAATTGCCCAGCGCCCGCTCTCGGTCCATACTTCCTTCGGGTTCAGCGCGGGCAGGTGCATCTCCTGGCCGATGGTGTCCATCTCTTCGCGCACGATGGCCACAATCTTATTGATCGCGCGCGTGCCGAGAAAAAGCTGCGAGTATATGCCCGCGCCCAGTTGGCGAATGTAGCCCGCGCGCAGCAGCAGTTTATGGCTTGCGACCTCGGCGTCGGCAGGAGCCTCGCGAAGAGTGGGAATGAAGAGATGCGACCAGCGATACATGAGCTGTGGGGGAACGCTTTCCGGCGAGATCTGACGCCTGCGGCCCGCCGTAGGTACAAGCAGCGCAAGCGATGGTGCCAAAGTTCATTCTAAACCGGCGAGGGGGAAGCCATAGCAAGGCGCGTGCTCCGCGCCATCAACGGATGGCGATTTCGCCGGAGCCGGTGGTGACGCGGATGGTGGGGCCACCGCCGTTCACCGTCCCTAGAACATGCTGTCGATCGGCCGTGCCTTGCGACAGCATGGGTTGGTCAACGTGGACGGAACCACTGCCAGTCTCCGCGTTCAAGTTGAATTTAGCCGCGCTTCCAACATGCGCAGTGATACTGCCCGAGCCGCTCTCCAGGCGCCACTCGTCGGTTGGGTTGCCTGTAACGTCGATGTTGCCCGATCCAGCCTCGGCATGAAGGCCACCGCTGATGCCGTGGATGCGGATAGATCCGCTCCCTGTCTGCGCCTTCACGTCGCCTGCACCGCTCACATCGAGATCGAGATTGCCCGAGCCCGTCTGCAACGTCGCTGCGCCATGTACGTTATTGGCACGGATGGAGCCGGAGCCAGTCTCCATACGAGCATTTGCGCCAATATTATCGACATGCATATCTCCTGAACCAGTCTCCGCGGTCACCGCGCCCTCAATGCCGCCGATCTCCAGGTCACCGCTTCCCGTCTCGGCCTTCAACGTGGTGCCGCTTGGCGCTGTCACCTCGTAGTCGATCGAGACGTTATTGAAGAAAGAGGAATCGCTGCGGCCGGCTCCGACGGTGATCGTATTGCCTAACTGCTTGATGGGCGGATCGGCCAGGATCTTCCTGAGCCGGGTCTCCGCATTGCCACCAAACAAACCAGCCCGAACGTGGACGCGGCCAAGTATGTGTACCTGGCTGCCGGAGCCGGAATAGACATGCACATAGCCGGAACCCGTCGTAACTGTCACGTTCGGTGTCCCACCAACTGCCAACGTCTTCTCAAAATTGCCTTCGGCTGCAAAGGCCGCGGTTGCGGTCAGGGTAAAGGCGGCGATTAGGACGGCAAAGTGATTCATGGAGACTCCTCTCAGGTGCGGCGCGCAAGACTATCCAGCTTTACGCAGAATGAGTTGCTGCGGTTCCATAAAAAAGGTTCAGGCGTACTTGCGCAGCACTCCCAGCACTTTTCCCTGGATGGCCACGTTGGCCGCCGGCGCAAAGATCGGTGCCATCTCCTTGTTCGACGGTTGCAGGCGGATCATCCCGCCCTCACGATAGAAGCGCTTCAGTGTCGCGTCGTAGCCATCCACCAGCGCCACAATGATCTCGCCCTCGCGTGCGGTTGCGGTGCGCTCCACCAATACATAGTCGCCGCTCACAATATGCTCGTCGCGCATGGAGTCGCCGCGTACCTCCAGCGCAAAGACCTCGCGGTTGCCGATGATGTCGCCCAGCGAGATACTCTCCGCCATCTCGATCGCCTCGATCGGCTTGCCTGCCGCGATCCGCCCCAGCAACGGCAGGCGCTCAAATCCCTTCTTGTTCGAGCGTGGAGGCAGCACATCGATCGACCGGCTGCGGTTGTGTGCCCTCTGCAGCAGTCCCTTGTTCTGCAGGTTGGTGACATGTTTATGAACAGTCGCCAGAGAAGTCAGGCCCAATCCGTGTGCGATCTCCTCATACGAAGGCGAGTAGCCGTTCTTCTGTGTGAAGTTGGTGAGAAAGTCGATGACCTCTTTTTGCCGTCGTGTAATAGCCATGCGCCGATTGTAGCGAATAAACGGCGAATGATGACGTGAATTTGCAAAATAAATTGAATTATCGAACTCGGTTCACCCCCCAGCCCCATCCAGCCCACAGACATACCACTCAATCCAAACAATTGCCCCACTATGTTAAAATGTATCTTATAATTCAAGCGTTTACGGAGCTGTTGGTTCTTTGGCCTTCACCGGCGCGATGCGGCGAAGGCCCGCCCAAATCCGCCCATCGATCCCTCGATCTTCTCCAGCGGAATAGTCAGAGACAGGCGAATATACCCGGATCGCCCGAAACCGGTACCCGGAACGGCCAGTACACCCTCTTCCGCAAGCCGTTTTGTAAACGCAATATCGTCTGCAATCGGCGTCTTCAGGAAGACAAAGAACGATCCCTCGGGCCGCCTCACCTCATATCCAATCGCCTCCAACGCATCGCACAGAATGTTCCTCCTTTGTTCGTAAATTGCCGGGTCGATCGTCTCGTCCATCGACTCCAGCATTACCCTCTGCCAGATCGCCGGCGCGTTGATGAATCCCAGTATGCGATTGCTGAACCCACAGGCGCGGCGCAGGTTCACTCGATCTTCCAGCCGCGGCGACAGCGCCAGGTACCCGATGCGCTCGCCCGCCAGTCCCAGCGACTTCGACCACGAGTTGCAGATCGCAGTATTCGCAATCAGTGACGCCACCTCCGGCTGCCGCCCTCCGTCGTACACATAGGACTTGTACGGCTCATCGCTGATCACGGTAATAGGTTGTCCCGTGCGCTCCAGCATTGTCTGTAGATCGCGCAACACGCCCTCCGGATAGACGCGGCCGGTTGGGTTATTCGGCGTGTTCAGTAGAATGGCGCGCGTGCGTGGTGTAATCGCTGCCGCTATGCGCTCCACGTCAGGCAGGAACGATGCGTCGGTCTCCACTGGAACCATGCGTCCACCGTGGTTGGCGATATAAAACTGGTACTCCGCAAAGTAGGGCACCAGTACGATGACCTCATCGCCGGGGTCCAGGATCGACTTCAGAATTACATTGCATGCGCCCGCCGACCCGACCGTCATAAACACGTCCTCGCCCGTGAAGCCCAGGCCAGTCTCGCGCTGCAACTTGCTGGCAACGGCCTCGCGTACCTCGGCATACCCTGGGTTCGGCATGTAACTATGCGATCCGGCACGATTGCCATCGACTACCCGCCGCAATGCGTCCAGCACCGCGGGTGGCGGCTCAACATCGGGATTGCCTAGTGAAAAATCGAACACAGCGTCGGCCCCGCGTTCGCGTTTCAGCCGGATGCCCTCCTCGAACATGCGTCGTATCCAGGAGGCGTTCTCGAGTTGTCTGGCAATGGTCTTTGCAACCGGCATAAGGGGAGGCCTGCTCTTATTTCAGAAGTTCATCGCTGGCCAGCAGGTTGATGCCCGCCGCCTGCAAGCGCGCAATCGCCGCGTCGGTATCGGCGAAACGTAAGATCAGGATCGCCTCGTCGCCGCGTACATCGGAGAAAGCATACATGTATTCGATGTTGATGCCGCTACCGTCCAGCGCCTCCAGAACGTCGGCCAACCCGCCCGGACGATCCGGTACAAAGATGGCCAGCACGTCCGTCACCTTCACCACAAACCCGTGGGATTCCAGTGTATGTGCGGCCTTCTCCCAGTCTGACACGATCATGCGCAGTATCCCGTACTGCTTGGTGTCCGCCAGATAAAGTGCGCGGATATCCACGCCTTCCTTCGCCAGCAGGCGCGCCGGGGCGACAATGTGTCCCGGCTTGTTCTCGACGAATAGCGAGATCTGATGGATCTTCACGTTGCCCTCCTGTCGATCACGCGCTTTGCCTTGCCCTGGCTTCGCTCGATGGTATACGCCTCTACCAGCGCAACCTCGACCCGGATGCCAAGCACATGATCGAGCGCGCCCTGCAGCCTGTCGTGCAGCCCCTGCAACGCTCCGATCTTGTCGGTGAACATCTGCGGCGTCACCTCCACCTGCACCTCCATCTGGTCCAGTCCCTGCTCGCGGGTCAGCACAATCTGGTAATGCGGCAGTGTGCCCTCGATCTGCAGCAGCGCGGCCTCCACCTGCGAAGGAAATACATTGACCCCGCGAATAATCAGCATGTCATCGCTGCGCCGTCCGATGCGTGCAATCCTCCGCAACGTACGCCCGCACTCGCACCGCCCCGGCATAATCATGGTGATGTCGCGTGTGCGGTAGCGCACCATGGGCATCGCCTGCTTGCTCAAGGTAGTCAGAACCAGCTCGCCCTCGCTCCCGTCTGGCAGCGTTTCGCCAGTTGTGGGATCCACAATCTCCGGATAGAAGTGGTCCTCGAAGATATGCAGCCCGTCGTGGCGACTGCATTCGCACCCCACACCTGGTCCGATAATCTCCGAGAGCCCGTAGATATCGAACGCCTCGATCCGGCTCATGCTTTCAATGTGCTTGCGCATGGAGTCCGTCCATGGCTCCGCGCCGAAGACCCCCGCCCGTAGCGGTAGCTCCTTCATATCCACACCGAGTTCTGCGGCGCGATCGATCAGATGCAGAAAATATGTGGGCGTGCAGCAGATCGCGGTTACCCCAAAGTCCTTCATCAGCATGATCTGGCGATCGGCGTTGCCGCCCGAGGTTGGCACCACGGTCGCCCCCAGCGCCTCGGCCCCGTAGTGTGCGCCCAGACCGCCGGTGAACAGACCGTACCCATACGCCACTTGAACAATGTCTCCAGGATGCAACCCGCAACCGGCCAGGCAGCGCACCATCACCGAGGTCCATACATCCACATCTTCCTTCGTGTATGCCACCACGATGGGCTTGCCCGTGGTTCCGCTGGAGACATGCAGCCGCACAACATCCTTCATGGGGCTGGCAAAGAGTCCGAACGGATACGTATCGCGCAGATCGCTCTTTGCCGTGAATGGCAGCTTACGGACGTCCTCCAGAGTACGAATCTCCCGCGGCGTAAGCCCACGTTCCCCCATACGCGTGCGGAAGAGTTTAACCTGTTGCCATGCGCGCCCAACCACAGCCTGCAACCGCTGCATCTGAAGCTCGCGCATCCGGGCAACCGGCGTGTAATCCTGCGCACTCACGGAAGTACAGTCGGCGATATTCGCTTCTAGTGTCGAATTCATCTTTCCTGTCCAGCATTCTCCCCGATCGCCCGCCCCATGGAAAACGCCTGCAAATTCGCCTCGTGCAGCTTCTCCGGCAGGTTGCTGCGCAGAGCGGCAGTCCAAGCCTCAATGGAGAATGGCAGATGGCAGCTCAACACCCCCAGCAGCGCCACATTGACGCTCTTCTTGTTGGGTAAACTGGATTCGTCGATCTGCGAAGGCTCAATCAGCACGCCGCCTGCGCGCAGCGTCCATGCATTCACCGGGACCTGGTCCTCCGCAATCACCAGCAGATAATCTGCCTCGCCCTCCGGAACCATGGGGCTCAGCACCCGCTCGCCAAACCGCACATCGCTGGAGACGGATCCGCCGCGCTGGCTCATCCCATGCAACTCGCTCTTCTTCACATCCAGGCCCGCGCTGAATACTACGTCGGCCAGAATGTCCGAAGCCTTCAGAACGCCCATTCCGCCCAACCCCGCAATCACCACATTCGTCGGCTTGTTGCTCGTTGTATCAATCGATTGGTTGATCATTGCCCCTCTCGTACTCGCGGATCGATCGGTTGGCCAGTAGACAGTTCCTCCGAGCTATCACCACCGATAGCTCCGGCTTGTTCAGGCATTCTTGTATCGTCTCCTGAAACTTCTCAAAATTCAGGATGGGATCGATCACAGCAACGCTGTGGATTCCTAGCGTATGTGCCAGATCCTCGAATACCACCTTGCCCGTCTTCGCATGGGCCAGCGTGCGCCCGGTCCCCGGATGTTCCTGCAACCCCGTCATCGCCGTGGTCCCGTTGTCCAGAATCACCACTACATGGCCGCTCTCCGGCGGGTTGTAGATCATCTCGATCAGGCCGGTAATCCCGCTATGCACAAAAGTGCTGTCGCCGATCACGCTCACCACACGCTTTGCCTCTGCTGGCGGCAGCGTGTAGCGCAATCCCAGGCCCACGCCAATCGATGCGCCCATGCAGATCATGGTGTCCATCGTCTCGAACGGCGGCAACGCCCCCAGCGAGTAGCAGCCAATGTCGCCCGGAACGATGCAGTCCAGATTCTTCAGCGCCGTGTAGACGCTGCGATGCGGACAGCCGGGGCAGAACGAAGGAGTCTTGCCGGCAACCCGTTTCGGCTCAGGCGTACAGTCGCCGTCCAGTATGCGGCGTACGCGGGCGCAGTTCAGTTCGCCAAAACGAAAGCTCTCTGGCTTGCCCTCAACCGCGATGCATGCGGCGCGTGCGCCTTCCACTAGATATGGATCGCCCTCTTCAATCACGATGCAGCGCTCCACGCTCTCAGCAAAGGAACGCATCAGTTCTGCGGGCAGAGGATACGTCATCCCCAGCTTCAGTACGCTGGCCTCCGGCGCAACCTCGCGCACATGGTGGAAGCTCACCCCGGAAGTAATAATCCCCAGCTTGGTCGATCCGGCAATCAGTTGGTTCGGTCCATCCTCGTCGTTCCATGCCGCCATCTCCGCCAGCTTCTTGCGTAGCCGAGGATGCGCAGGGCGGGCGTAGGCCGGAATCATCACCCGCGAGGGCAGATCATGTTCAAAGTGAGTCTCGCCCGGTGGTGCTACCTTAACCGTGCCCCGCTGCACAACGGTCTTGGAATGGCACACGCGCGTCGTCATGCGCAACAACACCGGCACATGCCAGCGCTCGGAGATCTCAACCGCGCGCACCATGAACTCGTACGCCTCCTGCGAGTCCGAGGGTTCCAGCATGGGAACGCCCGCCGACAGCGCATACCGCCGGTTGTCCTGCTCGTTCTGGCTGGAGGCCATCCCCGGATCGTCCGCCGATACCACCACCAGCGCCCCGTCCAGCCGCGTCGACGCCACCGTGAACAAGGGGTCCGCAGCCACATTCAGTCCTACATGTTTCATGGTCACCAGGGCGCGCGCGCCGGCAAAGGCAACCCCAATCGCAACCTCAAGTGCCACTTTCTCGTTGGGAGACCACTGTGCCCGCCCGCCCAGTGCCGCAAACGTCTCCAGTATCTCCGTCGAAGGTGTGCCCGGATATCCAGTGCCCAGCGCCACTCCGCAGTCGATGGCGGCCATGGCTACCGCTTCGTCACCGCTCACCAGGGATAATTCATTTTGTTGCCGAAGAGAATTCAAATCGGGGCTCGTGTGTTTCTAGTGTTGCGTTGCGTTGAGTGGTATGGTCTGCGGAATCCTGTCCGCCGTCCCCTTCATCCTGTACCAGCGTTCGTCCGGCGCGTTGGTTATTAACCCTCTCTCACGTGATCTGGAGAAACTTGCTCCGTACCTGCGAAAAATCCGCCCGTCCCAGTCCCCGCCGCTCGGCCAGATGCAGATACGGCAGCGCATCCGGGTCAATGTTCCAGTAGGTCTTGGCCACATAGGCATCCACAGCTACCGGATCGGTTCCCGCAACCAGCGTCTTGTGCAGCGCAACATCCTCCAGATTGCCGCCGGTCGGTCCGTTGCGCAACAGCACGCGGTAACAATCCATCAGGGTCAGCGTGGGCAGCATGAACGCTGCCAGATCCACCAGGCTCTGATGGATCTGTTGATGCAGCCGGTTACGTTCTCCACCAAGAATGCCGTACCAGTTCTTGAATCCCAGCGTTGCCCCGGTCAGGTCGTGCTGCTTGGCAATCGGCAGATTGATGACCTTGTCAGCCTCCAGAAACGGCCCGAAGACCTGCCAGTTCTGTAGAATCTCTCCGCCAAGATTCACCTCGCGAAAGCGCGACGCATCCGGCAGTATTACCTCCGCACCCTCGCCGCGTGCTGCGGCCGCAATGCCGGAGCGGTGAAAGCAGCGTTCCGCGTCGTTGCAGCTTACATCGGTCACAATCACCCGCTTCGCTCCGGCCTGCACGCACTGCTTCACCACCTCGGCTACCAGATCCGGATTGGTATTCGCCGCCTGCTCCGGGGTTCGGTCCCACGCAATGTTCGGTTTCAGCACCACCACGTCGTTGCGTGCAATGAACCGGCCCACTCCGCCCAGTTCCGCGAAGGCCCGCCGCACCAGCGCGCGCGGATCTTCGCCCTGCAGCACCACCACCTCCGGCAGCGTGGCGTTGGCCTCCACCGTATGATCGCGCCGCGCATCAGTCGCCGTGGTCGAGACCGGCAGTGCGCTGTGCTTCGACAGCCACACCGCCGCCGCCGCCGTGCCCGCCCCCGCAGCCGTTAAACCCAGCAACCGCACCATCGCCTCGCGCCGAGTCAGCCGGTCCTTCGCGGTTGCATTGCCGCACGCCGGACTCTCAGTAGTCGAATTGTTGGCAGCCGGATTCTCGGAAGCCATCCCAGTCTCCTTACGCAATCCGTTGCTCAATCAGCGCAATCCGCGCCAGGTCGTTCGTCCCCAGCTTGTGTTGCGCATCCGCCGCCGTCGCAATATACGTCAGCGGCGTACCCTTCTGGTCCAGCGTGTTCAGGCCCTCCTCGGCGCGCTTGCGCTCCACAATCTGCGCGCTGATGGTGTCGATCGCCACACGGTCCTCGCCCACCATCAGTCCGTCCTCGTTCCACGAGTATTCAGGCCGGTACGTTGGCCCGCCTTCGTACACCCCAGTCTTCAAATCGCCAATTACAAATCGCACCTTCTGCCGTATCTGCGGAATCATGTTGAGGTCGGCAATATACGGATTGCATCCTGTGCCGTGCATGGTGCTGGGATTGTTGATCACGCCATACATGTTCTTCATCGCCATGGTTACACCGACGATATTGTGGTTCTTCAATACAGGCATGTTAATCACGACATCGCTCTGCGTAAGGATCTTAGAGAGCTTCGTCGTCACCGATCCATAACTCACCGCCGCATCCTCATACCCCTCCGTGTCCGAGCCTGCGAAGCGCACTGCCCCCGGCACATTCGAGAGCTTGAACCCAGCCGCCTCCAGATCGCGGCTCCCGCGGTCCCACACAACAATGTCGCCCGCCTTGATGCCAGCCTGCTGCAGCCGTTCGCAGATCGCCGTCACCAGCGCCACGCTGGGCGCAATCGCGCGGCCGCCCAGGGCATTCATCTTTAGGCTTACCACTTGTCCTGGCCGTACCAACTGCTTCCACGGCTGCACGGGATTCTGCGCGCTATAGTACGTCTGCATCGCGTGGTCCAGCATCGCCGTCACACGTTTCTCGTCCGGCGCGGGGCCCGGTGTGCGCAGCTTCGCATCGCGTACAATCACCACCCGCGACTTCTCCGCTACCTTCCCCTGTCCCCATGCGTACTTCGTTCCTGCTCCCAGTACAGCGGCCCCTGCCACCATCTCCTTCACAAACTCACGTCGGTTTTGCATACTGCTCCTTTGCGGAATGACACGTCGTTTATCTTGCTCTGCACTCAAATCAGTCCTGCAACTTGCCTTCAACGCCGTGCGCCAACGCCAGTAGAGCGTCGCCCTCGCCGGGTGCTGCCTCGAAGGCAGTGATCCGCACCAGAGTTGGCCCTTTGCGGAAGACCACACTCTGCCCGTAAAGCCGCGCGGCATCGCCCAGCGGTACGCTCTTGCTGTCGATCGTCGGTGGGTCGGCGTCGAAGATCGTCTTCGCGCCGCCTGTGGCCTTCATCGTGTACACATCGACGGTCGCCTCCAGGCTTCCCTGGAACTTGTAGTCCGAGGTCGATACGCCCACTACGCCGGCGCTGATGTACTGCTCGGCCCCGCCATCAATGTACTCGTACAAATTCGCCGCATTAAAGCTCTGCGTCTTCTCGCCCTTGTCCCATCCCGTCACAGCTCCCGAGGCAGGGAAGGGATCGGCGATCTTCTTCTTGCATCCCACGCCTGCCAATACAACCAGCGCCAACAGTGCGGCGATGGCAACTCCTTTGCTTCTCATAACCTTTGTCATCATGACTGCGCCTTCCCCTTCTTCCTGGTCAATAGAATCTGGCTGTCCGGTGACCGGCTCTCTCCAATGCTGGTCACATACACCGCTGGATGCTCCTGCAGCGGACACGCGTACTCGCACGCACCGCAGCCCACACAGCGGCTGGGATCGACGTGCGGCTGCTTCAGCACCTTCTTGTTGCCGTCCGCGTCTACTACCTCGGCCTCTTGCAGATAAATGGCCTTCGGCGACACAGGACACCACTCCTGGCACACAATGCAATCGGTCGCCAGTGCCCATGGCAGACATCGCCCGTGATCGTAGAACGCCGTCCCCAGCCGCACAGACGGCGCCTTGTCCTGGCCCACGCCCACCACCCAACCCTTCTCTTGCGGTGTCAGCTTCCAGATCGCTCCCGTCGGACACACCTCCGAGCACAGCACGCAGCTCGGCTCGCAGTACCCAATCCTCGGCGTCAACACCGGCGTCCACAGGCCCTCCAGCCCGCCTTCGGTCAGCGCCGGTTGCAGCGAGTTGTTAGGACACACCTTCATGCACTCGCCGCAACGAATGCAGTGCGCCAGAAAGTCCGTCTCATCCAGCGCCCCCGGCGGACGAATCAGCCGCTCATCCCGACTCTTTCCCAGCGCCGTATTGGCTCGCAGCAGCGGCACTGCTGCAATCCCTGTCACCAGCCCGGTAAGCACCTTGCGCCGTGGCAGGTTCGGTCCTACAACCTCCGCCTCCTTGCGGAAGAAGCGGAACTCCAGGCTCTGGTGAGGACACGCATCCAGGCAGTTCATGCACATCAGGCACTCCGCTTTGTGCCACGGCACCGCGCCGATTGGGTCATCGCCGCCCTGGCAGTGCAGCAGGCAGCGATTGCACTTGTCGCAACTCGCCGCGTCCTTGTGCAGCCCCAGGATCGACCACCTCGACGCCACTCCCAGCAGCGCGCCCAGCGGACACAGCGCTCGGCACCAGAAGCGTGTCACCCTCAGGTTCGCCGCCAGCAGGATTAAAAAGATCAGCCCTAAAAATATTCCCTGGCGAAAATGTGGCTGCTTGAAGTTCAGTACCGTCGCCGTCATTGCCGTGTGCAGCCCAATCCCCGCCGCCTGTACCGGCCCGATACTACTGTGACTCAGCGCGTTCAACGCCGCATTCGCGGCATAGTTCGCGCCGGGAAAAATCGACAGCCCCATCGACCGCACCAGCAGGCTGAACGGGTCGAGCCACCCCACCAGTCCCGTCCCGCACACCGCCGCCGCCAGCACCACGATCAGCACCACGTACTTCGTCCGCTGCCACGGCTTGTAGCGGTTCGCCTCAATGCCTTGCTTACCGCGCTTGCTCTCCGACTTCAGATTGCCAAAGAAGTGGTGCAGCGTTCCCATCGGGCAGATCCACCCGCAGAAGAACCGCCCTAGAAACATCACCGGTAGCAGAATAATCAAGCTCCACAACAGCCCGCGATACAGCGCATGGGTCGCCAGTGCGTTCCCCAGCGCCGCCAGCGGATCAAGCTCAAAGAACAGCCGCACCGGCCAGTGCATCCGAACGTCGCCGCCCGCGCCCACCGTCCCGCGGAACTCCGTCCGCAGCAGCAGGAACAGGAACAGCAGCAGGAAGAAGACCTGCGACGCTCGACGCAGCGCAACCACTCGAATCCTTGCGCCCCGCGCCCACCCGAACCATCGATCCAACCGGAATCTCGCAAACATAGCTCGGATTGATAGCCCCTCTCTGCGCGAGCGCATCTGGCCCATTGGCTCCCGGCCGCGCAGCGGTATGCATACGCAGCAACCCAATCGCCAGCCGTTTCGGCCGCGATAAGTTCTCTTCCAGGATCCGAATCAATTTTTCGCTTGAATGGCGCGCCATTCAGTGATGCCCATCACAAGCCCATCCGCGCTGTAATGACATACTGTTTGCTTCGCTCATGCTCATGCCAGAACTGCGCAAGCCAACAGAACCCATTCGCCCGCAGGCGCTATCTCGCACAAGGGTGTGAATTATGGTGCGCCCGGAGAGATTCGAACTCCCGACCCTTTGGTTCGAAGCCAAATGCTCTATCCATCTGAGCTACGGGCGCACACTGCGGTACACTTCATCCGCGATTCAATCTTACAGGCTTGCTCTACTACGTCACCGACGCCTTAACCGGGGCCGGCAGCGCAATATCTTCCACATCGGGAATCATTGCAACAGTCTCCACAATGTCCAGTCCGGCACGGCGCAGCAACTGATGTATCACAGCCTCGTTTAGCCGGCTTGCATCGTATTCCACGCGTACTTTCTTGTCCGCTTCACGCACCTCCACAAGGCGCACGCCGTATACGTCTCTGACCTTCGACAGCGCAAGCAGAGCCTGCTCGCTGGGGGCAGCGCCGTAGTGGTAGGTAACATCAAGCTGTGTCATGGGTTGATTCTAGAGCATTCCCACGGCTCTTGGAATCACACAAACATTCTTCCCGGCGGCTTTCCTTCCGAACCCATGCAGGTGAGACCGCCGTCGTTTGATTACAATAGAGGTATGAATAATGTTCAGGAACCGAGTGCTACTACCGGTCAGGCCCCCGCGGATGTGACTGCACCTGCCAGGTTCACACGCAATAATCCCTACAATTCCACAATCGTGCTCAACCGCGTCCTGAACGGCGCTAGTTGCGATAAAGAGACGCGGCACATCGCGTTGTCCCTGGATGCCGGCATGACCTATACGCCGGGAGACTCCGTCGGTGTGCTTCCCGGTTACCGTGCCGAGGCAGTGGAAGAGGTGCTCGCCGCGCTCGGGTTCTCAGGCAATGAGCGAGTACTGAACCATTACAAGGAGGAGATCAGCTTCGAGCAGGCGTTGCGCGCATGGCTCACCATCGGCAAGCTGACGCGCGGCACCATTGGGCAGTATGCCAAACTGGCCGGTGCCCCAAACGTGGGCGGGCTCGGTTACGATGCGCTCAAGCAGTTGTGCGGGCCGGAGAACAAAGCCCGTGCCGAGGAGTATTGCTGGGGACGTGAGTTCATCGACCTCATCACAGACTTTCCCGGTGCTGTGGCCAATCCGCAGGAGTTGTTCAATGTGATGCCACGCCTCGCTGCCCGCCTGTACTCCATCGCGTCCAGCCAGATGCTGCATCCCGATACCGCCGAGACGACCGTGCGCGTCGTGCGATACAACACGCATGGCCGCAGCAGACAGGGCGTCGCCAGTGGTCAGTTGGGAGAGCGCGCGGGTGTGGGAGCTAATCTGCCCATCTTCCTCCATTCAAACCAGAACTTCCGCCTCCCCCAGGATGGCTCGGTCCCCATCATTATGGTCGGCCCCGGCACAGGTGTCGCACCCTTTCGCGCCTTCCTCGAGGAGAGGCAGGCTAAAGGGGAATCCGGCAAAAATTGGCTCTTCTTCGGAGACCAGCATTGCGCATCCGATTTCCTATACGAAGAGCAGTGGGGCCAGATGCTCGCCCACGGAACGCTCACCCGAATGGATACCGCGTTCTCACGCGACCAGGCCCATAAAATCTACGTGCAGGATCGCATCCGAGAGAACGCAGCCGAGCTCTATGCCTGGCTGGAGAGTGGCGCTTACTTCTATGTCTGCGGAGATGCCGTCAATATGGCCAAAGCGGTAGAGTTGGAGTTGCTCAATGCGATTGCAGCAGGATCCAACACCACACAGGAGCGCGCAGCAGAATACCTCGCCGCCATGAAGCAGCAGAAACGTTACCAGCGCGACATCTACTAACCCTTATCTGCTATACGCGGAAGTTGTCCGCTCGCCAGTTCACGATTGCTTCCTTGATCTGCGTCCGTGTCAGGTTCTCTTTCAAGGCCCGTGCGGCCAGGGCAGGCAGTTCGCCATCCGACGCAAAGCGCAGCCCGATCAGTTGGTCTTCCGTCAGAGCGTGGCTGCGCGCCAGGTCGTCCGCCGGCAGCAGCGCAACTAGCCGCAACCGCTCTTCCAGTCGAATGATCCGGTCCTGCACCTTCAAGGCGTACATGCGCGACTTCATGATCGCCAGGAACAGCACAATCGATATCACGATCAACCACCCAAATACAACATGATGGTTGTTCTCTAGGTGCCAGTCATGCACCAGTTTGTAGGTGGCAAACACAATGTTCAGCATCAGCATCGGCGCTATGAAAAAATGCCATGCAGGGTCCCAGCGTACGTGGTTCTTGAAATTTTGAGCTTCGGACATCGTTTGGGTCCTCTCAGTCTTCCAGATTTCACAATTTCGCGGTACATTCGCCGTACGGCGAACGGCAGAAGCTACAGACAAAGTGATGATACACAGGCAGCTTGCTTATGCGTTCAAGTTTCTTATAAGGTAGCCTCGAAGACATGACGGAAATCAGCAAAACGCGGCGTATCGGAGTCCATCTCAGCACCACCGGCGGCAGTTGGACGGTGGTCGAGCGCGCCGTCGAGATCGGCGCCAACACCTTCCAGATATTCTCCTCCAGCCCGCGCATGTGGCGCGCCTCGGCGGTCAAGCCGGCCGACGCGAAGAAAATGTCCGAGCTGCGCGCCCTGCACGGCATCGGCCCCGTAGCCATCCACGCCAGCTATCTCATCAACGTCTGTAGCCAGACAGAAGCCGTGCGCACCAACTCCGTCGCGGCTCTTCGCGGCGAGGTCGAGCGCGCACTCGCCCTCCATGCGGAGTTTCTCGTCCTCCATCCCGGTAGCTGGAAGGGACTCACCCGCGACGAAGGCCTGCACCTGGCCGCTGAGTCCATCCGAAGCGCCGCCGCCGACATCGACTTCACGGGCGCCAATTTCCACATCCTTATCGAAAACACGGCGGGCGCGGAGTTCTCCCTCGGCGGAAAGCTGGAGCAGGTGGCCGAGTTGGTGGAGCGCCTCCGCCCCTGCGCGCCGGTCGCCGTCTGTCTGGACACATGCCACATCCACGTCGCCGGATACGACATCGTCTCCGACGCGGGCTACGCAGACACCATGCAGCAGGTTGGCGCAACCATCGGCTTCGATACCGTGAAGGTCTGGCACTGTAATGACGCCAAGGCCGCCTTCGGCTCCAAACTCGACCGTCACCAGCATATCGGCGTGGGAACTATCGGTGCCGCACCCTTCCGCCGACTGCTGCATGATGCGCGCTTCGCCCACTGCGCCTTCATCGCCGAAACCCCCGTCGACAACCCCGGTGACGAGGCCCGCAACGTCGCCACCCTCAAAGCCCTCGCGGCTGAGTGAGGCTTCCAGTCCCACGGGTCGTCATTCTGGCGCAGAATCGGGGTCCCCGGCCAGCTTGCTGGCTAGGGTGGTAACCAGAATCTCCATCGTTGTCTTTGCCTTTGTTTCATCACGTTCTCGCCTTGTCCTTATCTGTGCTTTTATCGGTGTCAATAGGTGTAAAGTTTTTTCCCCAAATTCCCCAGTAAATCAGCATGTCAAGGCCCTTGACGCTCAAAAACCAAGCTAACCAATTTATCATCAATCACTTTCACGCTAAAAATAGTTGGCATACTAGTTATGCTCCATCCGATATAATTAAAGTAGTAGAGAAGAGAAAGAGAAGCCCAGCGGGTGTGCTCCGCTTCTCTCCTGCGCGAGAAAAACATGGATAACCTATTTTATTTCTTATGCTTGGCTGTAACTAGTATCGAATGAATACTTTGCAGGCAGTTTCCTGCAAAGTCATGATTCTGGCTATTTTAGCTTGAGGGGGGGTGGGGGGGGACCCCCTGGATCGGCAAGGAAATGCAGATTTTCGCAGGATTCCTGCAGCTTCTTTACAATCATCGATATGGAAGAGTCGGTAAAGACTGCCAACGAAGAGCAACAGCGCTATAACCCAGCTGTGATTGAACCCAAATGGCAGGCACGTTGGGATGCCGATCCGTTGCTATATGCTGCCGAAGGCCACGATTCCACCAGGCCCAAGTTCTATTGCCTGGAGATGTTGCCTTATCCCAGCGGCCAGTTGCACATGGGACATGTGCGCAACTACGCCATCGGCGACGCGCTCGCACGTTTCATGTGGATGCGCGGATATAACGTGCTGCATCCGATGGGCTGGGACGCCTTCGGTCTGCCCGCTGAGAACGCCGCGCTCAAGAACAACACGCCGCCCGCGGAATGGACACTGGCCAACATCAGTGCCATGCGTCTGCAGATGCGCCGAATGGGCCTCAGTTACGACTGGTCAACTGAAGTCACCACTTGTCTGCCGGAGTACTACCGCTGGAACCAGTGGTTCTTTCTGAAGATGTTCGAGAAAGGCTTGGCATACCGCAAGAAGAGCAAGGTGAATTGGTGCCCAGAATGCCAGACGGTGTTGGCCAACGAGCAGGTGGTAGACGGCAAATGCTGGCGTCACGACGACACAATCGTCGAGATGCGTGATCTCACCCAGTGGTTTCTCCGCATCACCAAATACGCGGATGAGTTGCTCAACGGCCTCGACCAGATGGATGGCTGGCCGGAGAAGGTCCGCACCATGCAACGCAACTGGATCGGACGCAGCGAAGGCGCGTTGGTGGACTTTGCCGTTAGCGAGGCCGCTCAGAAGATCACAGTCTTCACCACGCGCATCGATACCATCTTCGGCGCCACCAGCGTGCAGCTTGCGCCGGAGCACGCCGTGGCAAAAAGTTTTGCAGCAAGCAATCCGGTGTTGGCCGCACAGATCGACGAGATGCTAACGCAACAGAAGGCCGCGCGCGAGGCGGGCGACCTCGGCGCGATCGAGAAACATGGCGTCGATACGGGCAAGTTTGCAGTCAATCCATTCAATGGAGAACTTGTTCCCATCTGGGTTGCAAATTATATTCTGGCTGATTATGGCACAGGTGCCATCATGAGCGTTCCCGCCCACGACGAGCGCGACTTTGAATTCGCCGCCAAATACGGGCTTCCTGTGTGTCGTGTAATTGTGCCGAATAGCGTTACTGGAGATTCTCCGCAGCTTCCGTATCTCGCCGAAGACGACTCGTCACTGGCAGATTCCGGCCAATGGACAGGGCAATCTTGTACCGATGCGCAACAACAGATGGCCGCATTCGCCAAGAAGAACGGATTTGGCACCGCAACAGTTACTTATCGCCTTAAGGACTGGGGCGTCAGCCGCCAGCGCTATTGGGGAACGCCGATTCCAATGGTCTACTGCACCAATGGTCACGCGGGAATTGAGCCGGGCGATGTAGTTCCGCTGCCCGAAAGCGCACTTCCTGTGCTTCTGCCCGCGCAGGTGGAGATCACACAGCAAGGCGGTTCGCCGCTGGGCCGCGTCGCGGAGTTCGTCAACACGAGTTGTCCGGTCTGCGGCGGTCCGGCGCGTCGCGAGACCGACACGATGGATACCTTCGTCGATTCCAGTTGGTACTTCTATCGCTACACCGACGCAAAGAACGCATCCGCTCCCTTCGATTCAGCGAAGGCCAACTACTGGTTTCCCATCGACCAGTACATCGGCGGTGTCGAGCACGCGATCCTGCACCTGATCTATTCGCGATTCTGGACGCGAGTGATGCGTGATCTCGGCATGATCCAAAACGACGAGCCCGCCGCGCGCCTCTTCACCCAGGGAATGGTGATCAAGGACGGCGCCAAGATGTCGAAGTCGAAGGGAAACGTCGTATCGCCCGACCTCATGATCGAGCGCTACGGCGCCGACGCGACGCGCATGTACGCCCTCTTCGCCGCGCCGCCGGACCGCGATCTGGACTGGCAGGAAGACGGCGTTGCAGGCATCAGCCGCTTTCTGGCAAGGGTCTATCGCCTGACATCGAAGTACGCGGAGAAGCTGCAGAAGTCTACAGCGAACTCAGATGCAACAGCGATGGGGAGTGAGGGTGATCAGAAGCTGCTTCGCTCGATGCATCAGACGATTGCGAAGATAACAATTGATTTCGATGGGCGCTGGCACTTCAATACTTCGATTGCGGCGATCATGATCTTTGTCAACCTGATTGCGGATTATGACTTGGCAATGGAGAACGGATTTGAGAATGTAGACGCGATTGTCGGATCAGTTTCGCCGAAGGTCACAAAAGAAGTCTTTAACACGCTCACATTGCTGCTTGCACCCTTCGCCCCGTTTCTCGCAGCCGAATTGTGGGAGCAACTTGGTGGCCAGGACATTGTCTTCCGCGTCGCGTGGCCGGTGGCCGATGCGGAGCTTGCTCGCGAGGCCGAGTTGGAGATACCCGTTCAAGTAAACGGCAAACTCGCAAGTGTCGTCATTGTGCCCGCTGGCAGCGATGAGGCGACGATCAAGTCTGCGGCGCAGTCCGATGCCAAGGTCATGGCACGAATTACGGGCAAGATCATGGTCAAGATGATTGTGGTGCCGGGCAAGCTAGTCAACATCGTGGTGAAGTAGATGGCACTCGAAAGCGTTACGCCGCTACGTGGTACGCAGTCGTTTGTGCATATCCTTACAGCCTGCTGGAAACGCCCTTCGCTGACTGCGCTGGAGGTGCTGTGGCGATGGGCCTTCGGTGCACCAGCATTGGCGTTGATGGCATACGAAGCGCTCGGCATCTGGCGCGGCGCGCAGGTCGATACAACAGCCCTCAAGCAGATATCTCTGCTGGACCCGATGAGTGCCGCCGCAACCTTGACTGACGTGAGCACGCAATTGCTGCCGCCGATGCTGCGTGTGGCCGAGTGGCTCGTACCGCTGCTTCTGGTTGTGTGGATTGTCGTCTCCTCGTTTGGCCGCGTCGCCGTGCTGCGGCGTGTGGATGCGCAACTGCACGCACGGCCGGGTACGCTGATACTGTTGCAGTCGGTACGCGTAACCGCGCTGGCAGGCAGTTTCGCACTGTGGTTCGAGTTGCTGCAAATGGCCACGCAGGTTGCGGTGAAGCTGCCCATTTCGGCGGGCCACGAACCGAACCTTGTGCTGTACTGCGCGATTGTCATTGTTGCGACACTGGGAATGTTTACCCTGTGGGCTGTCCTCAGTTGGGCGCTGTCGATCGCCCCGCTGCTGGCGATGCTCAATAATTTGGGCGCGCGAGCAAGTCTGGCCGCTTCGTTTCGCCTTGGGTCGCTCCGCTCCAAACTGATCGAGATCAACCTGGTGATGGGAATCGTCAAGATCGCGCTGATCGTACTGGCAATGGTGTTCTCCGCGTCCCCTCTCCCATTCGAGAGCGTGGCCACGCCGCAGTTCATGGCATGGTGGTATGCAGGCGTTACTGTTCTCTATCTGGTTGCATCGGATTTCTTCCACGTCGCGCGTCTGGTGGCGTATCTCAAACTTTGGAAGTCGTACAACCGCGACGAGCTGCATATACGTTCCTGATGAAGCCTTTTCGCAGTATTATTTCCAACCATCCATCGGCTCTGCTAGCATGGCGGGCACTATGAATAACTTCGATTCCGCCCGCCGCGATCTTTTGAGACTCAGCAGCATGGGTCTTGCCGCCTCAGCCGTCTCCGTTATCCCCGCGCTGGGTGCAGCCAAGAAAGTCGCCGCACCGCCGCTCTCTCCCATGCTCTTCGATGTGCGCACCTTCGGCGCAACCGGCGATGGAAAGACAGTCGATTCACCCGCCATCAACAAAGCGATCGAAGCGGCTGCTGCGGCTGGCGGAGGCACGGTCATCTTTCCCGCGGGCAACTACCTTAGCTTCTCGATTCGCCTGAAGAGCCACGTCGATCTATACCTCACGCAGGGCTGCACGATCATCGCCGCGGATTCGCCACTTCCCGGTCAGACAACTGGCTACATGGGAGGCACCTACGACACCGCCGAGCCTAATACCGCTTGGAATGCCTACCAGGACTACGGCCACAACCATTGGCACAACTCGCTCCTGTGGGGCGACGGAATCAGCGACTTCTCCATCACGGGGCCCGGCCTCATCTGGGGCCGTGGGCTGAGCGCCGGGGTCGGTGCCGGTCGTCCTCCAGCAGCCGCGGCTGCCCCAGGCTCCGGTTCGGCAAGCACACCACCGCCCGCCGCTCCGCCATCACCCACATCACCAGCTACGCCAGCGGCGGCAGAAGCGACCTTGCCTCCGCGCGGGGCACGCGGCAACTACCTCAGTTTCCGCGCCGAGCAGGCCGGTGTTGGCAATAAGACCTTCGGTCTCAAGAACTGCCGCAACGTTGTTCTGCGCGATTTCTCCATCCTCAAGGGCGGGCACTTTGCGATCCTGGTCACTGGTGTCGACAACCTCACCATCGACAACCTCAAGATCGATACCGACCGCGACGGCATGGATATCGACTGCTGCAAGAACGTCCGTGTCTCCAATACCACCGTCAACTCGCCCTGGGATGACGCCATCGTCCCCAAGTCGAGCTATGCGCTCGGCTATGCTCGTTCGTGCGAAAACATCAATATCACCAACTGTTACGTTGCCGGCTGCTGGGAGCTAGGTAGTGTCCTCGACGGCACATGGAAGCGGAGGACCGGCGGTGGTGGCACCGGACGCATCAAGTTCGGTACCGAATCCAACGGCGGCTTCATCAATATCGCCATCTCCAACTGCGTCTTCGAAGGCTGCCAGGGACTGGCGATGGAGACGGTCGACGGCGCGTTGCTGCAAGACATCACAGTCAGCAACATCACCATGCGCGACATCATCAGTTGCCCCATCTATCTGCGTCTTGGCGCCCGCCTGCGCGGGCCGAAGGCCACGACCCCGGGCGGTCCGAACACCGTGGTCGGCTCGCTGAAGCGGGTGCTGATCAACAACATCAACTGCTTCAACACCGTATCCAGGTACGGTTCCAACATCACGGGTATTCCTGGCTACCCCGTCGAAGACCTCAAGATATCCGATGTTTACGTTCAGTGCGTCGGTGGAGGCACTCCCGATCAGGTCAAGATCGTGGTACCGGAGAAAGAAGACGCCTATCCCGAGCCCGGAATGCTGGGCTCGCTGCCCACCTATGGCTTCTACTTCCGCCACCTCAACCGGCTGGAGATGAGCCACGTTGAGATCGCGCCCGTAACGCCAGACGCACGCCCTGCCATCTATCTGGACGACGTGCATCGCGCGGACTTCTTTGCCATCACCGCGCCCAGCTCGCCGCCCGCCTTCTCCATCAACAAGTCCACCGACGTGCGTATCCTGATGAGCCGTGCCGCGCCGGATTCCACCACGCCGTAATTAACCAGGTTCACCGCATAGCCTGTTAACATAGCCATGTGTGCACAGCGCAGGCTGTAAAGTCCTGCGCCTTTAAAAGGCGGGCGCGGATTGCTCTATTGGCTGCTATACCAGAAGCTGTTTCCGTACTTCAGGGTCTTCCGGATCTTCCGGTATCTGACCTTTCGCACGGTCTTTGCCAGCCTGACGGCGCTGTTGATCGGCATGCTGATTGGGCCGTATGTGATTGAGAAGCTGCGCGAGTTTCAAATCGGCCAGTACGTGCGCGACGACGGCCCCGAGACCCACCTAAAGAAGGGTGGAACGCCCACAATGGGCGGCGTACTCATCTGCATCTCCATCCTCGTCCCGACCCTGCTCTGGGCCGATCTCTCCAACCCTTACGTCTGGGTGGTTGTGTTATCCACGCTGGCTTTCGGTGGCATCGGTTTTGCCGACGACTACCTCAAGGTCGTGCGCAAGCAGAGTAAGGGCCTCACGTTTTGGCAGAAGATGGGCCTGCAGTTCGCGGCCAGCGCCGCTGTCGCCGCCACCTTGGTACGCCTGGATGTACGCGGTAGCTACTCTACCAAGCTGATGGTGCCCTTCGCCAAGAACTTCCGCCCAGACCTCGTCTGGCAGTGGATGGGCCACATCCCGCACGCGCACTGGATCGCGTATCTCCCGTTTGTTCTCTTCGTGATGCTGGTCATTACGCTCACCAGCAACGCGGTCAACCTGACAGATGGCCTCGACGGCCTGGCCATCGGATGCACCATCATTGCCGCCGGAGCGCTGGCGGTGCTGACCTATGTCTCCGGCCACGTCGTCTTCGCGGACTACCTCGAGCTGCAGCGCATGCCCATGGTCAGCGAGCTTACAGTCTTCTGCGGCGCCATGGTGGGCGCCAGCATCGGCTTCCTGTGGTATAATGCCCACCCTGCCGAGATCTTCATGGGCGACGTCGGCTCGCTGGCCCTGGGCGGCGTCATTGGCACGGTCGCGGTCATCATTAAGCAGGAGCTACTGCTGCCCTTCATCGGTGGCGTATTCATTATGGAGGCCGCCAGCGTCATCCTGCAGGTGGGCAGCTACAAGCTACGTAACGGCAAACGCATCTTTAAGATGGCTCCGCTGCACCACCACTTCGAGCTGCTCGGCTGGAGCGAATCCAAGGTTATCGTCCGCTTCTGGATCATGGCGCTGGTCTTCGCCCTCTTCGCGCTGACTACGCTCAAGCTGAGGTGAGTATGGAGAAACTTGCTCGTCGTTACGAGTGGATACTATGGAATGTGGCAGCGTTCGGATTCTGGATGGCTCTCATCATCGGGCGTCCTGCTATATGGCCAATGCTTACACTCCTGCTACCGTTGCAAGCAGCTATCAGTTGGGTTGCTGTTAATTTCCGTAAGCGGTCGCCGGCCATGTGTTGGGTTTTTCTTTTTGTTTTAGGAGTAGGGTTTTGTTGGATTTCCTATGTTCACTTTGGAGTGTGGTGGCTTCAGTTGATTGGAGTCATACCACTTGGACGCACAGCATGGGTTCTCTGGTCAAATCGTGCAACGGCCTTTGCTGAGGAAAATTGATGATGGAACTGAAGAATAAACGCGTGTTGGTGGTTGGCCTGGGCAAGTCGGGAAAGTCCGCGGCGTTGTTTCTGCACGAACGAGGAGCCAAGGTCACTGTCTCCGACTCGCGTAGCGCAGAGGCGCTTGCCGGCGAGATTCCCGCGCTGCTGGACGCGGGAATCATGGTGGAGACCGGCGGCCACGGCCTGCTCACCTTCCGCCGCCAGGACTTGATTGTGGTCTCGCCCGGCGTTCCCTACGACACGCCGGAGTTGAAGCAAGTGCGCGCCTTTGGGCTGCCCATCATCGGAGAACTGGAACTGGCCAGCCGTTTCCTGCAAGGCCAGGTCGTGGCCATCACCGGCTCCAATGGCAAGACCACCACAACCTCCCTGTTGGGCAAGATCTTCGCCGACGCGGGCGGCCCTACCCTGGTTGGCGGAAACATCGGCACGCCGGTCATCGACCTGATCGCACAGAGTACGCCACTTACAACCAGCGTCATCGAGGTCTCCAGCTTCCAGTTGGAGACGGTGGTGGAGTTCCGTCCGCACATCGCCGTAGTGCTGAACATTACGCCCGACCACCTCGACCGCCATCGCACCTTCGAGAACTACGCCGCTATGAAGGCCCGCATCACAGCGCAGCAAACGCCGGAGGACTTCTTCGTCCTCAACGCCGAAGGCAAGCCAACCCAAATGCTTGCCGCGCATACCAAGGCCCAGGTCTTCTGGTTCAGCGGGCGACGGCAGATCAAGCAGGGTGCTTTTGTGCACGGCGAGAGCATCGTCTTCCTCCCGCGCGAGGGTGCGAAGCCGGAGCCGGTGATGCCGTTGGCGGATATTCCACTGAAGGGTGCGCACAACGTGGAGAACGTCCTCGCGGCGGTATGCGCAGCCAAGCTGGGCGGAGTTTCTGCCGAATCCATTCGCTCTTCGGTCGCCAAGTTCAAGGCAGTCGAGCACCGCCTGGAATTTGTTGCAAAAATACGCGACATCTTGTTCTTCAACGACTCCAAGGCAACCAATGTGGACGCGACCAAGAAGGCGCTGGAGGCCTTCCCCGGCGGCGTGCACCTGATTCTCGGAGGCAAGGACAAGAACTCCGACTATACCGAACTAGCTGATCTGATCCGCGCTCGCGTGAAAGTTGTTTACACAATTGGTTCGGCGGCAGAGAAGATCGAGCGCCACTTGGCGGGAGTCGTCAAGATAGTCTCAGCGGGCATGCTTGATGTAGCCGTGCGCCAGGCTACACAGCTTGCCGTCGCAGGAGATGTGGTACTGCTTGCGCCGGCCTGCGCGAGCTTTGATCAGTTTACGAGCTATGAGCATCGCGGGCGCGTCTTCAAGGGGCTGGTCAAGGGCCTCGCGAGCGGTCCAATATAAGCAGGGAAGCGGGCGGAATGGCAAAGCGCGTTGGCGTCGACAAATGGCTGTTCGGCACCGTGCTGCTGCTGGTGCTCTTCGGGCTGGTGATGGTCTTTTCCGCCTCGGCCGTGATGTCGCAGGCGGAGTCGGGCTCGCCCTATAAATACGTCGCTAAGCAGGGTATGTATGCGCTCTTCGGGATGATTGCGCTCTTCGCGCTGATGCGCGTGGACTATCGTCGTTATAACAGCTACCCGTTTGTTGGCTCAGCGGTTGCGCTCACCGGAATGCTTCTGGCAGCCGTCTTCGCCATACCCGCGCTGAACCATACTCACCGCTGGTTCAGGTTGGGCAGCTTCTCCTTCCAGCCATCGGAGCTGGCAAAGCCCGTGCTGGTACTTTTTCTCGCGTACTTCCTGCAAACACGCATCCACACCATGGACGACTGGAAGGGCACGATCCTGCGAGCGGTGCTGCCACCGCTGGTCTTCATCGGTCTTATCCTGAAGGAGCCGGACCTGGGCACCGCGCTGGTCTGCGCCGCGGTCACCATGGCCATGCTCTATCTTGCCGGAATGCAGGTCAAGTGGATTGGTGTGGGCCTGCTGGCCTCTTCGCCGGTACTCTACTACATGCTCTGGATGGTTCCCTTCCGTCGCGCGCGGATGGAGATATTCTTTCATCCCGAACTGGATCCGCTGGGTAAGGGCTTCCATATCACGCAGTCGCTCATTGCTGTCGGCACCGGTGGAATCAGCGGGCTGGGCCTGATGGAGGGCCGCCAGAAGCTCTACTTCCTGCCCGAGGCCTGGACCGACTTCATCTTCGCCAATATCTCCGAAGAGTTGGGTCTGCTGGGCGCGCTGGCTCTGGTTTCGCTCTTCTGCTACTTCGGCTATCGCGGGCTGCGCGCCGCCTTCCTCTCCACCGATCCGTTTGCGCGCTTTCTGGCCTTTGGGCTTACGTCCGCGGTGCTCATCCAGGCCTTCTTCAATATCAGCGTTGCCATCGCGCTGGTGCCCACGAAGGGGATCACGCTACCGTTCATCTCCTTCGGTGGCACCTCGCTCTTCTTCACTCTGGCCGGAATGGGTGTGCTGTTGAACATTACGCGTGAGATCGATTGATGACAGAGCGAGTCGGCGAGTCGGCGAGTCCGCGAGTAAGCGGTAAGGCGCTGAGGGTTCTGATCGCAGGTGGAGGCACTGGCGGTCATGTGATTCCGGCGCTCGCCATCGCTCGTGAGTTGCGCGACGCGCATGCCGCCGAGGTGCGCTTTGTGGGCACGGCGCGCGGGTTGGAGACGCGCCTGGTCCCGGAGGCTGGCTTTCGGCTCGATCTGGTGCGCTCGGGCCAGTTGAAGAATGTCAGCCTGGCCACGCGCCTGCGCACCGCCATCGATCTTCCGCTTGGGGTGGAGGAATGCGTACGTTTGTTACGCAAGTTTCGCCCTCAGGTAGTCGTCGGTGTTGGTGGCTACGCTAGTGGTCCAGCGATGTTGGCGGCAATTCTTATGCGAGTGCCCACGTTGGCCTTTGAGCCCAACGCCGTTCCGGGCCTGGCCAACCGTTTGGTCGGGCGATGGGTCAGCGCTGCTGCAGTAAACTTCGCGCAAACCCAGCGCTACTTTCGCAATGCGCGAGTGACTGGGATTCCTGTGCGTGCGGAGTTCTTCGCCATAGAGCCGAAATCCGCCACCGCGCCGCCCAGGCTTCTTGTCTTCGGTGGCAGCCAGGGCGCACGCGTACTGAATGAGGCAATGCCGAAGATCGCGCGACGACTGCTCGATCAGTTTGCAAATCTGGAGATTGTGCACCAGGCGGGCGCGCGCCACGCGCAATCGACCGCCGAGGCCTACGCCCGCGCCGGTTTGGCCGACTCGCAGCGTGTGCGCGTGCAGCCCTATCTGGACCAGATGCCGCGCGAGTTTGCCGCGGTCGATCTGCTCCTGTGCCGCAGCGGCGCCAGCACCATGGCGGAGCTTGGCGCTGCTGGGAAGGCCTCGTTGCTAGTGCCGTTTGCCCTTGCCGCGGACGACCATCAACGCCGCAACGCAGAGGTATTCGTTAATGCAGACGCGGCATCCATGTTGACAGAGGCTGAACTTGCCGAACCCGACCGTCTGCTGAATGAGCTTGCGACGCTGCTTGCAGATCCGCAGAAGTTGAGCGCGATGGGCGAACGGGCACACACCCTTGCGCGCCCAGATGCAGCACAGCAGATCGCAACTATGATTCTGCATCTGGCGAGTAAGGGCTAAATAGCAAGCTGCTAGTGCTGCTGAGTGCTTTCAAACTGCAGTAAGTAAAACAAAAGGCTGAGGATTGTTTGCCTCAGCCCTTTCGTTGCTCAGATTGATTGGTTCTGATACTTACCGGTGTCCGCCACCACCACTATGTCCACCGCCGCCACTGGAGCGTGCACCACCACCTCCAGAGAAGGATCGTGTACCACCACCGGAGTTGCCTCCGCCAGAATAGCTACGTGCGGGCGGTGCGCTTGAGTAGTTGCGAGCTGCCGGTGCGCTTGAGTAGTTGCGTGCTGCCGGTGCGTTGGAGAAGCTGCGAGCTGCCGGTGAGTTGGAGAAGCTGCGTGCTGCCGGTGCGTTGGAGAAGCTGCGAGCTGCCGGTGAGTTGGAGAAGCTGCGTGCTGCACCGTTAGAGGTGGGCCGGGGTGTCATCGCAGTGCTACGGTTGGCGATGTTGTTGCCGTTAATGCCTGCTCCGCGGTTTTCCGCAGTCGCGCTGCGATGAAAGTCCTGAACTCCCCTGCGCGCGAACGCGGCGCCTCCGGGCCGTCCGTCGAATCCTTCAACCCGATGGTTGTACACCGTGCCGTCGCGGAAGCCCAAGTGGTTATATTCGCCGTTATACATGAAGCGACCGCCGTGCCAGTAGCCCCCCCAGAATCCGGTGCCGAAGTAGCCGAAGCCGTAGTTGATGCCACCGTAGTAGCCGACCCTGCGACCCCAGTATCCCGCGTTCCAGAGGTAGGCTTCACCACCCCAACCCCAGTATCCGGGCGTCCACAGAGCGCCCTCGTAGGGCGGGTAGACCCAAGCTCCATCCACCCAGTAGTAGCCGTCGTCGCCGTAAGCCCAGTAGCCGGGTGTCCAGATGTATCCGTATCCAGGCGCGATGGGTTGGTCATAAGCCGGAATAACAGGCGGAGCGATACCGACTGAGACAGCCACCTGTGCGTTGGCAGCAACCGGTACGAACAGTAATGCTCCAGCGATCGCTGCCGCAAGCATCGTGCTCATCAAAACTCGCGTGATTTTCATGGTAATTACCTTGTACTGCCGGTCCTTCGCTTGCCCGATGAAACTTTGAAACCGCGGGTTGCGCGGACTGCAGTTGCCGGAATTCATCCGGCCCGGCTCCGACAGCCTCTTCGGATCGGCCCCTATGAACTCCTGTTGAATTAGACCCAAGATACGCCGTTTGGTTGCGCCGCGTAAGTCCCGATTGTGCGGTGTGTTACGAACGCCAACTACGGCCTCTCTTCCTCGGTTGGCTATGTCCACCGGGTTCCGGCTTGGTAGAGTAAAGGAATGAAGGACAATGAGGATTTGATGGCATCCCCGCTGCCTGCCGGGTTCCTGTGGGGCGCAGTGCGCGCGGGAATCAAGACCAGCGGCAATCTGGACGTTGCCATAGCTGTCGTGAGTGGTTCTGGCGCAGCGGTTGGCGCAGCCATGTTTACCTCCAATCGAGTAGTAGCAGCCCCAGTTACTGTGGGGCGGCGCCATCTGGCGTCCACAGGCGGACGCGTTGCGGCAGTGCTGGTGAACGCGGGCAATGCCAACTGCGCCACCGGCGCGACTGGCGTCGAGGGCTGCGTGGCCACCTGTGTGGCCGCGGCAGAGAGCTTCGGCTGTATCTTCGACGAGGTCTTTCCCTCCTCCACAGGAATCATCGGCGTCCCTTTTCCCGCTGAGAAGGTTGTCGCTGCAATACCCGAGTTGAAGGCATCCATTGGCAATACCGAGCAGCACGCGGAGGCCTTTGTGCGTGCCATCATGACAACAGATACGCGGGTCAAGACTGCTCAAGCGCTTGTGCCGGCCGCATTGTTCGATCCCGCGCAGGATGCCGGCAACGCAGCCGAGGTGCGCATATGGGGCGCGGCCAAAGGCGCGGGAATGATCTATCCGCAACTGGGCGCTCCTGTTGGGCCTCCACACGCCACGATGCTGGTGTATCTTTTCACCGATATTGCGGCGGAGACAGCCGAGTTGAACTCGGCGCTGGCAGCGGCGGTCGAACCCAGCCTCAACTCCATCTCCATCGACGGAGACACATCGACCAACGACACCGTGCTTCTGTTGGCCAGCGGCGCAAGCGGCGTGCGCCTGAGCCGGGAGTTGGCTCCGGCCTTCGACACGGCACTAGGCGAAGTCTGCCGCTCTCTGGCTCGGCAGATTGTTGCCGATGGCGAGGGCGTAGGCCATGTCGTAACGCTCGATGTGCGCGGCGCAGCAACCCACGCGGAGGCGCGACTGGTGGCGAAGGCCATCGCACATAGTCCGCTGTGCAAGACGGCCTGGTCCAGCGCGGACCCTAACTGGGGCCGCTTGCTGGCAGCGGCGGGCTACAGCGGTGCCACGTTCGATGCCGAGCGCGTTCGTATCTGGATTGGCGACCAGCTTGTCTTCGAGTACGGCGCGCGCGCGGCCAGCTTCGACGACGTTGCCGCGCACCAGGCAATGATGGAGCCTGAGTACACCATCACCATCGACCTGGGCGAGGGCAAGGGAGAGTGCCTCTTCCTTACCTGCGACCTGACGGTGGAGTATGTCCACATCAACGCAGACTATTCAACGTAGTCTCGCGGCAGAGTGCGCGCGCCCAGGAACAGGAGTGCCGTCGCACCCAGCATCGACACCAGCGTCAGTCCAAGCCCGGTGCTTAGCGTCGTGCGGTCGCTCACCATACCGATCAGCCGCGGCGAGGGCGTATCGCCGAGCGCGTGGATCAGGAACAACTCCACGGCGATGGCCGTCGCGCGAACCGTGGCTGGTACGGCGTTGACGATGGCCGCGTTCAGCGGGCCCGTTCCCAAGAAGATGGAGAACATGGCCAGCGCCAGCGCGGGCAGCATCGTCGCGCGCGGGCCGAAGAAGCACAGCACTCCAAAGGGCACCGTGATCAGCGCCGACCACGCCGAGACCAGGTACAACGCGCGATGGTTTGTTCGCAGCCAGCGTTGCGCGAGCCAGCCGCCGACGGCTGTTCCGCCGAGTCCTGCGCCGGCCGTGATGCCACCTAACGTGAGGCCAACCGTGTTGGGCGAGAAGCCTGCGCGCTGCAGAAAGCTTGGCATCCAAGCCGAGATTCCTCCCATCGAAAACGTCGTCATCGCCATACCCAGCGTGGCGTACAGATACGGCGCGTTACTCGCAAGCGAGATTGCCTGCGCTCTGTGCTGACGCCCGGAAGGCTTCGCGTCCAAAGCTCCGCGTGCTGGCTCGCGCAGATATATCCAAATCAGCACCGCGATCATCAGGCCCGGAACGGCGGAGACGTAAAACGGCATCCGCCATCCCCAGCGCGCACCGACAATCTCGGCAATGAGGTAGCCCAGCGCCGCGCCAACCGGAATCGCGGTGTAGAAGATGGTGAGGATGCGATTGCGGTCGTCTTCCGGGTAGAAGTCGGCCAGCAGCGCGGGCGCATAGATGCCCAGACTGGCCTCTCCGATGCCCAAAATGGCGTGGCGCAGCAGCAGCGAATCGAAGGCATGTACTGTTCCGGTCAGCACGTTAACGGCAGAGATCATCAGCGCGCAGATCACGATCAGCGGCTTGCGCGGCAGCCGGTCTCCCAGCCATCCAGTCAGCGGCGCGGCGCACATGTACGTCAGGAAGAACCAGAAGGTAAGCGAGCCCAGAGCGGCGTCCGACACATGGAACTCGTGCTTCACCTGCTCCTGCACTCCGGGCAGGATGTAGCGGTCGATGTAGTTGACGAAGTTGAGCGCGGTCAACAGCGCCAGCGCGGTCGCGGCTCCGGCCACCGAAGGCAGGCGGCGCGAATGCGTCAGATTGGGCGGCGGCGCAGTCATCTGTGGCGAGAATAGCAGGCTGCAAAGATACTCGCCTTCTAGCCGTCCAGTTCCAGAAGATCCGACGCCATCCGCTCCCAGAATTGAATAGTCTCTCTGTCCTTGCCCTGGGGATGCGCTAGCCAGAGCAATGCGGGCCAGCCTCGAACGGGTCGCCGATAGTACAACTCACGTTTTCCATGCGTCCTAGTCTCGAAATCGCCAGGTGAGCCTTTACTGATACCAAGGGCTTGATACACAAACTGATCCTGATAGTCTCCAGTTACGAAAACCACCAAAGTCGGCTCAAGGCGCTTGATCTCTACTCGGAGTGTCTCAATTGCCAGCGGTCGCTGTACCTCAGCCAGAGCTGCATTGGGGTTTCCGCGACTCCTTCCTATCTTGCACAAATTACTCCACGCAAGATTTGAGCGATCACTACACTCACAATCAGCATGCTCGCTCAGACGACGAGCGAAGGTCCAGAAGCCTGCCTTATTGCAAAAGAAGGCAGACGCGCTTGCATCTGCCTCATGAAATGTCCCCGCTGTAGCCTTTCCAACATATAAGATGCGTCGCGTATGTTTCTTGAAGCCCGTTGGCACATGACCCTTGAATACACCGGCCAACCGGCCCGAAAAACGTGGATCGGAAGATAACGTAGAGCGAAGTTTTGTCCAACTCATCACTAAGTTCTTAGTCATCGAATTCATCTACTTCTCCTTCGGCCGGGGGTAGCAGGCCTCTATGATCGTCGAAATGCCGCCACGAGGGCGGAAGTCGCCGGTGACTTTGGCCCAGACCGGGTTGCAGGCCTTCACCACGTCGTCCAGCACCTGGTTAACGATGTTCTCCTGGAAGATGCCGAGGTTGCGGTAGGTGAAGAGATACTCCTTCAGACTCTTCAACTCCAGGCAGAGCTTGCGCGGCATGTAGCGGATGGTGAGATGGCCGAAGTCGGGCAGGCCGGTCTTGGGGCAGACGGAGGTGAACTCCGGGTCGTCGACCAGGATCTCGTAGCCGCGAAACTGGTTGGCCCAGGTGTCGATCGCGGGGAACTTGGCGTTCAGGCCCGCGGCGGCGTGCGTCTCTGTGTAGCCTGTTTTCTGCGTCTTCATGGGGTTATTGTAGTGATCCTTTGGATAGAGCGGTTAAAGGACTATGACGGCATAGGGAAAGTGGATAAATCGTGCAATAGTCTATATCTCCGTATCGATTCATGGGCCCCCACCCCCCCTCAAGCTAAAATATCCAGAATGATGACTTTGCAAGAAATTAACTGCAAAGTCATCATTCGATGGTAGTTATAGTCATATATCAGAAAATAAACAGATTATCCATGCGTTTCTCGCGCAGGAGAGAAGCGGAGCACACCCGCTGGGCTTCTCTTTCTCTTCTCCACTACTTTAATTATAGCGGATGGAGCATAACTAGTATGCCAACTATTTTCAACTTTTAAGTGGTTTTGATTG
>CAIZFH010000195.1 GCA_903932155.1 uncultured Granulicella sp.
CACTATGGTCTACAACCGCTGCGTGGGCACCCGTTACTGTTCCAACAACTGTCCGTACAAAGTGCGCCGTTACAACTTCCTCCTCTACTCGGACTTCGAGACCGAGAGCCTCAAGCTCTCGCGCAATCCCGACGTCAGCGTCCGTTCACGCGGTGTCATGGAGAAGTGCAGCTACTGCGTCCAGCGCATCAACGAGGTCAAGATCACTTCGGACAAGGAAAACCGCGCCATCCGTGACGGCGAGATCGTCACCGCATGTCAGCAGGCCTGCCCGGCGAACGCCATCACTTTCGGCAACCTCAATGACAAGGCCAGCAAGGTCGCAAAGCTCCACGCCGACGAGCGCACCTATCAGGTGCTTGCGGACCAGAACACCCGTCCTCGCACCACATACGTCGCTCCGGTCCTGAACCTGAACGAAGAACTTGCAACTTCCCCCGTTGAACACAAGGCGAAGGGTTGATCCATGGCAACCACTGAATTGAAAAAGCACGAAGAAGGCCACACCGAAACGCACATGGCAGGCATCGATCCGGTAACGGGCGAGTACCGCGTCATTGCAGAAGGCCAGACCTTCAAGTCCGTCACCGAAGAAATCTCCGGTGTCGTCCTCAACCCGCATACGCCAATGGGCTGGTTTGCTATCTTCGGCATCGGCGGCGCGGTGGCCACATTCCTGCTCGTCGCCGTCACCTGGCTCTTCCTCAAAGGCACCGGCATCTGGGGCATCACTCAGCCCGTCGCCTGGGGATTCGCCATCATCAACTTCGTCTGGTGGATCGGCATCGGACACGCCGGAACCCTCATCTCGGCCATTCTCCTCCTCTTCAAGCAGAGCTGGCGTAACTCCATCAACCGCTTTGCCGAGGCCATGACCATCTTCGCCGTCGTCTGCGCCGGCATGTTCCCCCTCATCCACGTCGGCCGTCCCTGGGTCGCCTTCTGGATGCTCCCCTATCCCAACACCATGAACCTCTGGCCGCAGTTCCGCTCCCCGCTACTCTGGGACGTCTTCGCGGTCTCCACTTACGCCACCATCTCCGTCGTCTTCTGGTACATCGGAATGGTCCCCGACTTCGGAACCATGCGCGACCGCGCCAAAAGCAAGGTCGCTCAATATCTCTACGGCCTCGTCTCTCTCGGATGGCGCGGCTCCGTCCGCCACTGGATGCGTTACGAAACAGCCTCGCTCCTCCTCGCCGGTCTCGCTACGCCGCTCGTCCTCTCCGTGCACACCGTCATCAGCTTTGACTTCGCAGTCGCCGTCCTTCCCGGATGGCACACCACAATCTTCCCGCCTTACTTCGTCGCCGGCGCTATCTACTCCGGCTTCGCCATGGTGCTCACCCTTGCCATTCCGTTGCGCAAGGCCTATCACCTCGAGAACCTCGTCACCGACCGCCACATCGACAACATGGGCAAGGTCATGCTCGCCACCGGCTTCATCGTCGCCTACGGCTACGGCATGGAAGTCTTCATGGCCTGGTACTCGGCCTCGCACTGGGAAGCCTTCATGATGTGGAACCGCATGTTCGG
>CAIZFH010000196.1 GCA_903932155.1 uncultured Granulicella sp.
GCTTCATCGCAACTCACCTCACAGCTATCTGATTAAGCAATCAGGCTGCGGTCGCAGAACTTGTGCAGAGTCTCCTTAGTTTGAGTTATTATTGCCAATTACTTATTAGTCAATGATCGAAGAGGAGCAATTCAAGGAAGTTATTGGACATGCGACCTGGTGTTGGCGAGAGTTATTCTGGGGTAGATAGTCCCTGGGAGAGTGATGATATAGCTGCAGTGTTAGACTGCATAACAATGCGATTTATTCCGTTGCGACTGTGGATATTGGCGATTTTGTCGGGCGTGCTGCAGGTGTTACCGTTTCCTATCGCGGGACCTGTGCCGGCGTGGCGAACAGCGTTCTGCTGGGTTGCATTAACTCCGCTCCTGCTGGCGCTTACCGGCAAGGACACACATGGCCTTCCACTCCGCGCCTACCAGGGCGCGGTATTGGGCTACGTCTCTGGATTTGTATGGTACCTAGGGAATTGTTACTGGGTTTATGAGACCATGCACCTATATGGCGGGATTGCTAAGCCTGCTGCGGCCGGCATTCTGGTACTCTTCTGCCTCTACCTAGGGCTTTATCACGCGCTGTTTGGAACGCTCATAGTTTCATTTCGAAGCGCTCAGTTATGGAAACATAGCCTGGGAGTGCAAGGCGCGCTTCTTCTAAGCCCATTCGCATGGGTAGCGGTGGAACTGGCGCGAGCACGGATTACAGGGTTTCCCTGGGACCAATTGGGTATTACCCAAGTGGATAATTTATTGCTTACGCGGATTGCTCCCATTGCCGGGTCGTATGGTCTATCGTTTGCAATTGTCGCTGTAAATGCGCTTTGGCTGGCGCGGATTACGTTGAAACCACGACGTTTTACCCGGCTGGCGCTGGCCTTGTCGTGTATAGGCATTATTCTATTGTACGTCTATTTGCTAAGACTAGTTCAGCCGCAAATTCATGAGGGTACGGAAGCGACAGCTACCCTGCTACAGGAGAACCTGAAAGTAGGTGCGGAGGTAGCCAGCTCAGAGCCATTACTTTCTCAGAATGACATGCTGCGAGCATTTTCCGAGCTAAGTCTTTTTCCCCCCAATGGGGGAGAATGCAATGGAATTCCAGAGATGTATGGAACCCGATGTAAAGGCTCCGATGCCCCACAACAGAGTACGGATGCTGACGCCGCGCGAATGATGCAGGCGACGGATTTGATTGTGTGGCCAGAGGCTCCGACGATGTTCCAGGAGAACAATCCGGAGTTTCGCATGTCTATGTCCAGACTGGCGCGCGCAGCTAATGCTCCGGTGATTGTTGGAAATATCGGGATAGAAGCGGATCGCGACGCTGCTCGAGGCTATGATTTACATAACTCTGCGGACTTTATTCAGCCGGATGGGAACTTTGCTGGCCGGTACGACAAGATGCATCTAGTGCCATTTGGCGAGTATGTCCCTTACAAGAAGCTGTTCTTCTTTGCGGGAAAACTGCTGGACGATGTGGGTGATCTCGATCCGGGAACGCGGCGGTCGGTCTTTACCACTGGCGGACATAGCATCGGTACGTTTATCTGTTATGAGTCGGTCTTTGGCGACGAGGTCCGCCAGTATGCGGAGATAGGTGCGGATGTGCTGGTGAATATCTCCGACGATGGATGGTATGGCGATACAAGCGCGGCATGGGAGCACCTGAATATGGTGCGCATGCGTGCCATCGAGAACCATCGCTGGGTATTGCGCGCCACCAATACTGGAGTGACTGCAGCGATCGATCCCTATGGGCGAGTAGTTGCTTCCGCGCCGCGGCATACTCGCACCAGTCTCCATGTGGGATTCAATTATGAGCAAGATGTTACTTTTTATTCCGCGCATGGGGATTTATTCGCATATTTATGCGCATTAATCGCAGTGGTTGGATTGGGTTTGGGATTGCTGCGCAAATTGGCGCAAGAATGATCGGAGCAAGTGTTTAGACGTTCCCAGAATGAAGGGAATATTTTCTATTGAGCGTAATTCGAGATTACTAGACGATCTCTTCGTCCCAATTCTCCAGATATGTTTTGAAATCGGCCATGAACTTGCCGGCATCTGCTCCGTCCACAATACGGTGGTCGAAGCCAAGAGCAAACCGCTGGATGGAGCGAATAGCGATGGAGTCGTTGCCGTCCTTGTCGGTGATGACCTGGGCTTCTTTGTTGAGTCCGCCGATGCCAAGAATGGCCGCCTGCGGCTGATTGATGATGGGCATGCCGAACTGTTCGCCGAAGATGCCCGAGTTGGTCAGCGTGAAGGTGCCGCCCTGCACCTCGTCCGGCAATAGCTTCTTACCGCGTGCGCGTTCGGCGACGTCGGCAATGGCGCGTGCAACGCCCAGAAAGTTTTTCTCTTCGGCCTGGTGGATTACAGGAACAATGAGGCCCCACTCCAACGCCACGGCGATGCCGATGTTGATGTTCTTGTTGTAGCGGATGCCATCACCCTCGACCGATGCGTTGACGATTGGGTGCTTGCGCAATGCGGCAATGGCGGCGCGCGTAATGAACGGCATGTAGGTCAGTTTGACTCCGGTGCGCTGCTCGTACTTCGACTTCTCCCGCTCGCGCAGTCGAACAATGCGCGTCATGTCCACCTTGAAGACGGTGTGCACATGTGGGCTTGTGTGCTTAGATTCGACCATGCGTTTGGCAATGATGCTGCGCATCTTGGTCATTGGGACCAGGCTGCCGAGTGCGGGAGACGGGGCAGAAGGCCTGGCCGGCGCTGTAGAGGCTGGCGCGGACTTGGCTGCAGGATTCGCAATATAACCGAGGATGTCTGTCTTGGTGATGCGTCCAGCAGGGCCGGTGGCAGGGACGCGGGCAAGATCGACGTTGTTGTCCTTGGCAATCTTGCGCACTAGAGGCGAGGAGCGCGCGCGTTCGCCCGCGGCTGTCGATGCGATGGGTGCTGTCGAGGTGACTGGGGGTACTACTGACGAAGCAACTGGCGTAGGTGTTGCTGGCGCTGACGTATTGGGTGCGGGTACTGTTGCCGGCTTGCCATCGCCGCCGATGACGGCAACAACCGAATTGATGCCGACGGTCGAGCCTTCGGGGAACTTAATTTCTGTCAGTGTGCCGGCCACGGGCGAAGGGATCTCAGCATCCACCTTGTCAGTGGAGATCTCGAAGAGCGGCTCGTCGCGCTCCACTATGTCGCCGACCTTCTTGAGCCACTTGGTGATGGTGCCCTCGGTAATGGATTCGCCCATCTGCGGCATGGGCACGTCCGTTCCGCCTCCGCCGGAGGGAGCTACCGGAGATGCGGCCGGGGCGGCGGCTGGGGATGCAACCGGATCTGTCGCGGGCGCGGCAGCCGCTGGCGCAGGAGTTGCCTTGGCCGGTGGCGCAGCAACGGTGCCTGCGCCTTCGGCGATGATACAGACCACGGTATTGATCTGCACCGTGGCACCCTCGGCGATCTTGATCTCCTGCAATGTCCCAGCTGCGGGGGAGGGAATCTCGGCGTCTACCTTGTCGGTAGATATCTCGAAGAGCGGTTCGTCGCGCTCCACTTTGTCACCAACCTTTTTGAGCCACTTGGTCAACGTTCCTTCAGTAATCGATTCGCCCATCTGGGGCATAACTACTTCAATCGGCATGGGATTCCTTCCAGAGTTGGTGGGCACCGCCAGAGATGTCCTGCGCATTTGGATTATAAGGCTTGGGCCAGTGGTAGCTTGAATCAGGAACGCGGGCCGCACTGTTATAGATGCTCGCGAGGGAGCAATCGGCACTCATAATTTCGATTCTACGGTTCCACAGCACGCGAGAAGTTGCTCGAGGGAGTTGCACCAGACCATCTGGCGCTGAAAGACGCGTCCGAAGTTGCGCGCGGTCGCATGCATCACTCTTTCCATCGTAGGCTCACGGCTTGCGTCGGCTTCTGCTTCCAGACTGGTGACGCCACGGTCGCGAATGCCGCAGGGAACGATCCAGTCAAAGTCGCGTAGATCGGTGGTGACGTTCAGGGCAAAACCATGCGAAGTGACTGCCTGCGAAACATGGACGCCGATTGCCGCCAGCTTATTCTCGCGCATCTCGCCGCAGGTCCATACGCCGGTGCATTTGGGAATGCGCTTGGCCATCACGCCGAAGTCCGCGCAGGTGCGGATCAGTGCCTCCTCCATCAGGCGGACAAAGTCGACGGGCCCGAGATGAGGGCCGCGCTTACCTGGCCACTCTCCACGTAGATCGACGATGGGGTAGCCGACAAGCTGGCCTGGGCCATGGTAAGTGACGTCGCCGCCGCGATTGACCTCGTGCAACTCCACTCCATGGCTGGCAAGCCACTCGTCGCTGGCCAGGATGTTGGCGCGCGATGCGTTGCGTCCCAGCGTAAGCACCGGCGGATGCTCCAGCAGAAGCAGCGTGTCGCCGATGAGGCCCTGCTTGCGCGCCGCGATCACGCGCTGCTGGATATCCAGCGCTTCAGGGTAGGGCACGCGGCCGAGTGAGAGTAAATGAATGAACATATCGAACGATGTTGGCTGGAGTATTGCAAGCGCTGGCTTCGCTGAGAGAGGAATCAAGAGGATGGGGTGCTATAACTCTGTCCCTTTATCAGCCACTAGACTCCGCGCTCGTTCGACAAACTCATCCAGTGTTACGCTGCCCTGGTCGCCCATGCCGCGGGTGCGCACGCTTACGCTGTTGGTCGTGGACTCCTTATCGCCCAGGATGAGGATGAACGGTACTTTTTGCAGGCCGAAGTCACGGATCTTCGAGTTCATCTTCTCGTTGCGCGCATCGAGCTCCACGCGCAGGCCGGCGGCTTCGAGCGTGGCCTTGACGTGCTCCGCGTAGACAAGGTGTTTATCGCTGGATATAGGAACCAGGCCGACCTGCACCGGTGCGAGCCAGAATGGAAATGCTCCGGCGTAGTGCTCGATCAGCACTCCGAAGAAGCGTTCTACAGAGCCGAACAAAGCGCGGTGTACCATGACGGGCTGATGCAGCTCGCCGTCTTCTCCCTTGTACTCCAGCTCGAAGCGCGCGGGCAGGTTGAAGTCGAACTGTACGGTGGATAGCTGCCACATGCGTCCCAGCACATCCACCAGCTTGATGTCGATCTTCGGCCCGTAGAATGCCGCCTCGCCGGGGATGGTGCGGTAGGGAATAGAGCGGCGTTCCAGCGCGTGCTTTAACGAATCGCTGGCGCTCTGCCAGTTTTCGGCTGAGCCGGTGTAGTCCTTCGGCTTGGTCGGGTCCCACGTGGAAAGCTCAACCTTGAACTCCGAAAAGCCAAACGTATTCAGCACCGACTGCGCAAAGTCGATGCATGCGACTACCTCGTCCTCGATCTGCCCCGGCGTGCAGAAGATGTGGGCGTCGTCCTGGGTGAAACCGCGCACGCGCAGCAGGCCGTGCATGGTGCCACTGCGCTCGTAGCGGTAGACGTTGCCCAGCTCGGCGTAGCGCAGCGGCAGGTCGCGGTAGCTGCGCGGATTACTCTTGTAGATCAGAATGTGTCCAGGGCAGTTCATCGGCTTCAGCCGATACTCGGCGTCGTCCAGCTCCATCGGCGGATACATATTCTCGTTGTAGTATCCCTCGTGGCCGCTGATCTTCCACAGCTCGCGGCGCATGATATGCGGTGTAAAGACGAGGTCGTAGCCGCGCCGGATACACTCCTCGCGCATCCAGTCTTCCATGGTCTTGCGGATGAGGCCGCCCTTGGGATGCCAGAAGATGAGGCCCGCGCCGGCGACCTCCTGAATGCTAAACAGATCGAGCTGTTTGCCCAGCACGCGATGGTCGCGTGCCTTGATCTCCTCGAGCCGCTTGAAGTGCGCGTCTAAATCCTTGCTCGAAAAAAACGCCGTGCCGTAGATACGCTGCAACTGCTGGTTCTTCTCGTCGCCCAGCCAGTAAGCGCCGGCAATTGCCGTCAGTTTGAACGCCTTGACGCGCCCAGTCGAGGGGATGTGCGGACCACGGCAGAAGTCGGTAAAGCCGCCGTTCTTGTATAGCGAGATGGAGTCACCGGGCTGGGTGAACTTCTCGATGAAGTAGACCTTCATGAATTCGCCCGCAGTGTTGTACTCACTCAGCCCTTTATCGCGCGTCTTCTCTACGCGGACAAACGGCTCATCGCGTGCTACCACCTCGGCCATGCGTGCTTCAATGGCGGCTAGATCGGCTTCGGTGAATGGCGTCTCGCGGTAGACATCGTAGAAGAAGCCGTTGTCGGTTGCGGGGCCATGGCCCAGCTTGGTTTCGGGGAAAAGCTCAAGAATCGCGGTCGCCATGACATGCGCGGCGGAGTGGCGCAGTACTTTGAGCGCGGCCTCGTCGGCCTCCTTCAGCAGCCACAGCTCCACATCTTCGTTGAGCGGAGACGCCAGGTCCACCAGGCGCGCACCGTCGTCGCCTGCGCCGGCCACGCTGTACATCGCGGCTTCGGAGGCGGCATCGGCGTCGACCTGCATGGCCTTTGCCGCTGTGTCGGAACCAGTCAGCGGGCGGATGCGCGCTATGACTACCGCGGCGGCTAGCCGGGGCGAAATGTCGGTGGCGATTTCAAAGGGAGTAGTGCCGCGCACGACTTCGCGCCGTGACCCATCGGGAAGCTGGATTTGAATCTGATCTGTGCTCACACTCTACAGGATACTTCGTTCCGCGGATTGGTTCAGCTAGTATGGCGAAAAGAAGTGCGCGGAGGTACGAATCGTCGATGACTTTGGCAGGAGATGCCCAGCAACCGAGCCGAAAGGTGGCTAACAGCAAAAAGCAGCGGGCGCGCCAGTTTGGCGTCTCTCCCGCTGCTCTTCACCCTAAAAACAGCTCTATGCGGCCTGATTGCTCTGCTCGGCTGACGGGGGTGTCGCCCGCAGAGTCATGCGATTCGCCTTCGCCCACATATGTCCCCACGCGATCCCGATGAGGGGAGCGACTGCAACAACGATAAATGCCAAAGCTACCGCATTCCGCATAGTACGTTCTCCTTCTGTTACCTCGGCAGTTTGGGAGGGCCGAGTCAGGCCGGTAAGGACCAGGATTTATGTGGGCCCGCACCCGCCATTGCTGGGGGCGCTATAGAAACTATCCATGGGGATTATCTATTTCGCTATCCCACCAACAGATTATTGCGCGAACATCCGAGCTATCACGATGGCACTTTAGTGGTATGCCGCGAAGCTGTTGTCCGTTAGTACGAAGAGCCGCATCCGGGTGCCGGTAGATTGATCCCCTGCACTTCGCGAACTGGTTATGGCTTGAGCGAGGTTTGCCCGGAACTTCGGGAATAGCGCAGGACTTCCACGCTGGAGATGGCGATCAGGCCTTCTTCCACCATGGCATCCAGATGGGGAACCAGTCCCGCTATCTTCTCTTCCGTATCGATGATGCTGATCATGATGGGAGCATCGCTGGAGAACGTCCAGTGGCTGGAGTGGCGGATGCGGGTGCTGGTGCCATAGCCTTCGATGCCTCGGTAAACAATGGCGTCGTCCAGGCCCAACTCCTGCGCCTTGGCCACAATCGCTTCATGCAGCGGCTTGCGTTGCCACTTGTCTTTCTCTCCGAAGTGTATGCGCAGCATGCGGGCTTGAAATTGTACCTTCATGGCTGTTCTTCTTTCATGCCGAAGCGGTTCCAGTTCTCGTTGCAGTCTGCAATGGGTCGATCTCCAATGCGCGGTGGGAGTACTTGATGATGTCCACGTCCGAGAGCACGACCAGCCCCTCTTCTACCATTTGTTCGACCAGCGGCATGAATGCCTGCAGCTTCTCCTCGGTGTCAACGACCGAGAGCATGATCGATGCGTCGCGCGAGAGTGAGAGAGGCTTGTTGTTGTGCGCGCGGCTGTGCGCTCCGTAGCCCAGAATGCCACGATAGACTGTGACGCCTGCAATGTCGTTGGCACGCATCGCTTCTACCAGTGCCTTGTACAGCGGTTTGTCCTTCCAGCGGTCCGATTCGCCGATGTAGATGCGCATCAGCTTGGCTTTGCCCTCCATCTTCAGGTGGGAAGCCGGAACAGCAGGCGCTGTCTTTTCCTGATTCGAGAGCTGCGCCGGCTTTGCAACGGTGGTCTCCTGCAACTCGATCATTCCCGTTCCAGCTAGTTCTTCCAGCTTGCCCAGCAGCTCGTCGACCTTCTCCCGCGATTCGATGAACTCGATCTTGAGAGGCAGGTGGTCCGAAATATCCACGATGCTGGCTGAGTGCATGTGATGGTCCGCGCCAAACCCAGCGACACCCTTCAGCACGGTCGCGCCGGAGACGCCGCGATAGAAGAGGAAGTCCAGGATGCTGGAGTAGGTCGGGACTCCATGATGGGTCGATCCCTCGCTCAGATAAATGGAGACCTTGACTGCCTTTCCGGCGTTCAACATACGTCCTCCTTCAGAAATACTCAGCAATCACGATCCCGACCCAGGTGGCGGCCAGCCCCAGGAACAGGCTGCCGAAGGCATACAGCGATGCCTCCAGGAATGCGCCGCTGCGCAGGGTGGAGAGGGTCTCCCACTCATACGTTGAAAAAGTACTATAGGCGCCGACAAAGCCGATAGGTACCAGAAATCTCCACGCCGGGTTTAGCTCCGTGCGCCGGGCCAGAAAGGTCATTGTGAATCCGATGATGACACAGGCCGTGATGTTGATGACGAAGGTCCCATAGGGAAACTTTGCCCCCATACGGCCAGAGACTGTTGACCCGACCCAGTACCGGGCGATAGAGCCAAGCGCGCCGCCTACCGCGATCAAGAGATATTTCTGCAAACGGATTGCCTCCATCCTTATGCTATCAACCGTCTACTGGGTGCTGCATCCGATCTTATGCGCATTCTTATAGAGCCTGCACCAGGTAGATTGCGCGATGCGAGAGAATAGAGGAGATGGGTGGATGGGCCTAAATGCAGTGTGCGAAGGCATCCACCGGAAAATACGTCAATCGGACTGTAAACGAGGAATCAATCTTGAACGGTACGGAAGAACCAGTTCGTGTGGACACGGAAGAAGCCGAATCGCCGGTCATAGAGGAGCAGCGAATTGAGGGTCGCTCCTCGCATGCATGGAGGGCTCTGCGCCATCGCAACTTCCAGCTCTTTGTCGGCGGACAGAGCATCTCGCTCATCGGCACCTGGATGACGCGCATTGCCACCGGCTGGCTGGTATACCGCCTCACCGGGTCGGCGCTTCTGTTGGGTACGATCAGCTTCGCCGGTCAGATTCCCACCTTCCTTCTAGCCCCCTTCGCCGGTGTCTGGGTGGACCGGCTCAACCGCCAAAAGGTACTGGTGTGGACGCAGACTCTGGCCATGGTACAGTCGCTTGCTCTGGCCGCGCTCACCCTCTCCGGTCGCATCACAATCCCCTGGGTGCTCGCGCTCAGCATCGTGCAGGGATTCGTCAACGCCTTCGACATGCCCGGCCGCCAGGCCTTCCTGGTACAGATGGTGGAGGACCGGCGCGACCTGGGCAACGCCATTGCCATCAACTCGTCGATGGTGAACATGGCGCGGCTCATCGGTCCGTCGCTGGCCGGAATGTTGATTGCGGTCAGCAACGAGGGCTGGTGTTTTTTGATCGACGGTATCAGTTACCTGGCCGTTATCGCGTCCCTGCTGATGATGCACGTTCACACCCCCACGGCTAAGCGCGCTGTCACCTCCATGCTGCACGAGCTGAAGGAGGGTTGGACATACGTCTCGCAGTTCGTCCCCATCCGCATCATTCTGTCGCTGTTCGCGGTGGTCAGCCTGATGGGCATGCCCTTCGTTGTGCTGATGCCGATCTTCGCGGCGCGCATACTGCATGGCGGCCCGCATACCTTCGGCTTTCTGATGGGGGCGATGGGATCGGGAGCGTTGGTGGGCGCGCTGCTTCTGGCTGCGCGACGCAGCGTTCTCGGCCTGGGCCGCAAGATCGCTATCTCTTCGGCGGTCTTTGGCGCAGGACTGATCGGCTTCGGGCTCTCTCACTATTTCTGGCTCTCGATTGCAATGATGCTGGTCGCGGGATTCGGCATGATGCAGGGCATGGCCTCCAGCAACACCATCATCCAGACCATCGTCAGTGAAGGTATGCGCGGGCGCGTGATGAGTTACTACACCATCGCGTTCGTGGGTATGGCGCCCTTCGGCAGCCTGTTGGCCGGAGCTATGGCGCACGCCATCGGAGCACCCTTGACAGTGATTGTGAACGGGGTCATTGTGATGCTGGGTGCGGCGTGGTTCGCCACGCGCCTGCCCGCCGTGCGCGACGCCATCCGACCCATTTATCGCGAGATGGGAATCCTGCCTATCGAAGTAGTCAGCGCAATGACCAGCGGCGGCGCAAGCTAGGTCTCGTAGTTCTATCTAAACTTCTGCTATCCCGCTTCGCCGCATGCAAAATCGGCATCAGACAATTGTGTCCCTCGGTCGCAGCAGGCCAGGGAAGAATCAGGCTTGCAAGCCGCGGCCAAGGGAGAGCATCACCATGCACAGCAATCGCGAAGATCAGCCCGAAGAGCCGGACTTTACGCCGACCTACCAGGAGGAATCGCATAAGCAACCTTACTGGAAGCGCGCACATCTGGATTGGCGGGTCTGGGTTGCAGCCTTCTTTATCTTCGCGGCCATTGCGGTTTATGTTTGGACCGTCGATCTTTCGATGGTGCCCCGAGTGTGATCGTAGACGCTAAGATCTGCGCGCCTGCAGCAGCTCGTTCACCTTCGCGATCACTTGAAACGCGTCGGTTATGTAGACCACGTCGGCCTTGCCGCGTGTCCATCCGCAGTTCTGGTCCAGGCTGATGGCGCGGCGTTCTCCGACGAAGCGCCAGCCCACCACATGCGGCTCCTCGCCGTGGCAGCAGGTGGAGAGGCCCTTGGCGTGGCGCGGCGTAGCTCCCGTCTGCCCGATCTGGTTCATGTGGCTGAGGAAGGGAAGCACCGATTGCTCCTCGCCCGGCCCCTCGGCCTTCTGGTCTGCCAGCGACTTGCTGCTTCCCAGCGACGCGCCGCTGAGACGCAGAAACGCGAGGATCAGTTGGCCGGCCTCTGCGACGTGAATCTGTCCGTCGGGCTGCTTCTTGGTCCAGCCGGCCCCGGCCACAAACAGCAGCTGGGCATCCGGGCGGATGGTCTGCGCATCGCGCATGGGCGAACGCAGTCCCTCGACCGTGGTGCGCGTAGTGGGAAGTGTGACGTCGACCGCCTCTACCTGGGCGGTGGCTGGTTCAGCGGCGAAGGCTGCATGAGTCCCCGCGTCAAGCAGCAGGAACCACGGGCGCGCCTCGCGGCTGATGGTCGCCTCGACGCGCTGGCGATAGAACCAGCGTGTCGCGTCCACGCAATCGTTGCTGGAAAGAGATGTAATGTGCGTGTCGAGAAATCCGCCCAGCCGGTGTGCCACTCCGGCGGCCACACGCACAAAGCGCGAGCTACCCGGAGCCAGAACGATGCTCGCCTGCGCCGCGCGGCACAGGGCCTCGCATCCGGCGGCGTCCGTGGCGTAACGTGGCTGCGCAAAGGCTTCGCCCGAGACCGCGAGCAGACGTGCTCCGGGTGCGGCAACAGCTCCGGCTGCAGAGTTTGCGGCTTCTGCAGAGGCGGGACCAAGAATGCCGATGGTCAGCGCCGCGGAGAGTTGTCGTGCGAGCTCCACGCCCGCGGTCACGGCCTCCAGCGAGGCCTTGGTCAGCGCCGAGCCGCTTTCGTCCACATGTGTCAGTACGAGAATCGTCTCCATTGTGCTCACTCCGCTCCGATCCATTCCACGAGTTCGCGCGCGATCTCATCGGCTGTCATATTCTTCTCGACGCGCGTCTCGCGCTGCTGCTTGGGCAGGCTCACCGAGACGTAGCGCAGGCCATTCCCATCAAGCGCGACCGTCTTCGCCTTCTGCAATGCAGGCATGATGCCGCGCATATTCGCCATACCAGTCTGCGGATTGTTACGCGGCTCGGCAAGATTGCCCGTCGCCCATCCCAGCACCGCGGGCGTACCCGCGCACACCGAGACCTGGTGCCTGCCGCCCTCCACGCGCTCCAGAACTTCAAACGACCCGTCCTCTCGCAGCGTGATCTGGTCGACGCCCTGAAACTGGTCCGTGATCCCCAGCCGCTCGCCCACTAGCTGTAGTGTCACGCCCGCCCCGCGCGTCGCCGACTCCCATCCGCCGAAGAGCAGCAGCCGTTCGCGATCAAAGCCGGGCAGCGCTGCAATCGCCTCGGCTAGAGCGGCCGCCGTCGAGTGCGCATCGGGAAAGCCGCCGATGGGCCCGTCGATAGGTATAAGTTCAAAGACTGCCTTTTGGCCCACCGTCATCATCACCTGCTGTAGCTTGGCCTTCGGCCCCAGGCTCACCAGCCACAGCTTGCTGCCGGGGTTCTTCGCCACCAGCTGTGCCGCCTCGTACAGCGCGCACGCGGCCCACGGATCGAGCACCGCGGGTAACACCATCTCATTCTTCAGCCCCGGCCCATTCGGTCCGGTCACCGGCTCCAGAGTCTGCAGCGGATCAGGTACGATCCCAGCGCAGACCACGAGTTGCAATGCTTGTGCCATGATTTTCCTTGCTTGAAGAAGCGTGTAAATGTTTTATGAAGGTCAGTTTTCCGCCGAGTGGAGTCCGCCTGCGCCGGCGCGGAAGTCGATGTTGGTGTTCTCGCCGAAGGGCGTGTGGGCGCAGTTCCACAGGCACGCGCCGCAGTGGACACATTTCTCGCGCTCGAAGGCAATTGCGCCCTCCGCGGTTTGCGTGATGGCCTGCCCGGAGCACATGGCAACGCATGTCTTCTCCGCGCACTCGGCGCAGAGATGCGGGTCGCGGAAGACGACGTGGTCGGCGAATCCCGCCATCGCCTGCACCTTGCCGCCCATCAGCAGCGCGTCCTGTTGGGTGACGAGGAGGCGTCCGTCGAGTTCGATCTCCGGCCAGCCGCGCGCGGTCATCAGTGCATCGTGCAGCGGCCGTCCGCCGACGCGCGCATCCTCCGCCAGAAGCTCGGCCTCTAGCGCTTTTACACCCGAGACCTTGCGCGGCGAGAAGGGATGGATCTGCTGCTGCGCCGATGGAATCGTTCCCCCCAGCGAGAGCTTTCCGTGGGTGAGTCCAGCGAGTGCCATGCCGATCATTCCCCGCACCAGCCCTCCGTGGAATCCGTTGCGCGCGTTCTTCGCCTCGTCGGCCTCGCGCTCCAGCCAGCTTGCGTGGCGTCGCGCAACATATGTGGCGAAGAGGTTCTCCTGCGTGAAGGGCTTCTCCGCGCGCAGCAGCTCCACCACCGCGTCGGCAAGCTGCACGCCGGTCGTCCACGCCTCGTCCACGCCGGAGTTGGTGAGCATATTCGTACTGCCGGAGCCTTCGCCGATGCGCGCGAATCCGTCACCGGTAAGGAATGGCTCGCCATGCTTGCCCGACTCCTGCAGCGACTTCGCGCCCCACGAACGCAGTGTGCCGTCTTTGAGATAGCGCCACAGTGCGGGGTGTTGGATGTAGTGCTGCAAATATCGATACGTTGTACGCTCGGGATCGCCCATCCACGACGGCACGAAGATGCCTACGGAGACGAGGCGGCCCGGATGCACATACAGGAAGCCGAAGATCTCCGGCTCGGGAAATCCGAAGGTGTGCCACACAGTGCCAGGCTTTAGCGGCGTATCCTCGGGCAGCTCGACCACCATTTTCATGCCCAGCGCCCACTCGTTCTGCGCGTGTCCCGGCGGCATTCCTATTCGCTGGTCGAGCGCCTGACCCACCGCGCCCACAGGCCCATCGCCGACAACCGTCAGCGGTGCATGGACATCCATCCCTGCCATGAAACCATCTGCTGGCGCGCCTGTGCGGTCCACACCTTGATCGGCAAGGCGAATGCCTTGAACGGAATATCTCTGTTTGCCAGTTTCAGCCGCAAAGATTGGCGTACAGACTGGCGTTCCCGGCCATATCTGTACAAGGCCTGTAGCCATCAACTGCGAACCGACCCACTGGTTGAACTGGCCAATGGAGAGCAACAGTCCGCCGTGCTTATGCAGGAATCCCGGCGTCCATGCTAGCTCGAATGCGCTGTCCTTCACACCAAGCAGCCCGCCAAAGCCGCGCAGCAGCGTATCTCCCACGCGTAGCGCAAACGACCTGCGGCTGGCTCCGATGGGATCCAGCAAATACAGCACTCGCTCCTCGGCGATCGGCGTGGCCATGGGAATCTCGGTCGCATCGAGATCAGGAAAGCTGGCGCGAATACCCCGGGCGCTGGTGACAATGCCGCTGACTCCCGCGGCAATATCGTCGGCCCGTTCGTAGCAGAGCACCTGCAGAGGCATTCCCGGAGCAACCTTGCTAGCGAATGCTGGGTCGTCGGGATGCGCGGTCCACTCACGCGTCAGCGTAGTCAGGAAGCCGCCCATCGCCGGGCCAAAACCGACGCAGGCGATGTCCACCTCCATCGTCGCGCGGTCTATAACTGGAGCCGCGGCGCTATCTGGAGCTGCGGCGCTCACTGGGGCCGTTGCGTCCGCGCCTATGGCGGGACCGCTCATGCGGGATAGTCCAGTGCTTCTGGGATCATCACCTTGCTGAGCGTATCGGCGGCGCGGTCCTTGGCCAGGCGGCAGCCGCTGAGACAGGTGCAGAGCTTGTTCTGCATCCGTTGAAAATCACTGGATCCGCCGCATCCCGCACAAGGTCCGGCCTTAAGCGGATGGCTGCCATCCGCTCCCACTACATCGATGGCGAAGGCGGTGATTCCTGGCATCGTCTCCTCCAGTGCTTCCAGTTCCTGCGTGGTAAAGCAGTGACTGCATCCTTCCGTGTCCCAGGCCGGATGCAGGTTGTAGCCGAAGACCAGCTCGGCCGAGATACGCGAGACCTCGCCCGCAGCGCGTGCAGCCTGCACATGAGCGAGGTCGCTGAGGAACTGAACGGTCCCCGCAAGCCCCTCGGCGGCAACCGCATCGTCTCCGCCGCGCGCCTGCAGTTCCATCACATCGAGGATCTGGCAGCGCGAGGCAAGTAGCCAACACAGCGCATCGGCCAGCGCGAAGGTCACGCCCTGGCGCTGCCCGTGATACAGCTTGTTGCCCACTGGATCGGTGGCGTTCTGCAGATGGACCAATGTCCACTGCCACATCTCCATCGCCGAGGCCAGGGTACATGCTCCCGTTCCCGGATAATCACCGGCAACCTTGCGCATCTCTGCGATCCATATACGGAACTGCGCCAGAAACACTTCGCGTGTCATGGTGATGGTCAACTGCCGCCGCTGCACCGCTTCGGGTCCCTCGTAGGTCGCCTCCAGTTGCGCGTCCATCCACTTGTTGGCCAGGAAGCCAGGGCAATCTTCGGTGATTCCATAGCCGCCCATCAGGCTTACGGCCTCGCGCATCTGATTCGCGCCAACACCTGTGTTCCACAGCTTGGTGGCTGGGCACAGAACATCGGCCACGGCATCCTTCAGCACAAAATCCACCATGGGGTCGACGGCCAACTCTTCGCGGCGCGGATCGTTGGGTGCCATACCAAGCAACGAAATTGCGCGCTGCTCACTCTCCTGCAGCGCTTTAAGCACCGCGCGCTTGCCGCTGACTCCAAGCTGCTTCATCAGCGCGTTTTTATGCTTTTCCAGCGGCTCCAGATCGTCGAAGATGCGTGCCGCGGCAAATCCCAACGACGCGGCTGCTTCGCCCGTGGCCCACACATCCACCAGCCGGTGCAGTGCGTCCTCGCGCTGCTGGATTCCCAGGTCGTAGCGCATGGTGCCGGGCTTCACTCCGGCCGCGCCGTGAAAGCGTTCGCGCTGATAGCGAATCACCGGTTCCACCGCGGACAGCAGCTTGGCCGCCGTCATCAGCCCAACCGTGACGCGGGTGCGGCGGAAGACTGCCTCGATTACCTCGCCGTGGTTGAAGTTCGGCACGATTACGCCATCCACCACGGTGTATCCGCCCACGATACGGCTGGCCGGAACCTTTAGGTTGAAGATCGGATCGCCGGTGGACGAGAGCTGATGCACCAGCTTTTTGGTCGCCGTTCCACGATCGAATATACCCTCGTCACCCTCCTCCAGAATCACCACGCAACTGCCCTTGATGCGCGGGTCGTCGGAGATTACAGCTGCGGTAACAAAATTGGCGAAGGCAATATTGGTGATGAAGCGGCCGCGCTTGTCCACCTGTAGCAGAGGCTCCGAGCCGTCTCGCCACTCGACGATGCGCAGCTTTCCGCTCAGGATTCCGGTATCCACGCCCACATAGGGCAGCGGCTCGGTCAGCGCGAAGGCCCCGCGCCAGGGTTTGCGGTCTTCGCCTGCCTGCGGAGGAGCGGCCAGCGTCTTATAGTGCTTTACCTGTTCGGCGGTACCGCACTCATGGATCGGTGCCAGCGCCAAAAAGCTAGCTAGACTGCCAGTCGCCGCGCCTCCATCCACCCAAGCCAGCTCAAACGCAGCAAGCGATAGCGCAAGGTTCTTTGGGCCAGTGATGAATCCGCCCTCTTCAGGTTCCATGAAGGCAGCAGTGATGCCCGCGCGATCAAAGGCCTCCATCATTTCGGCCTTCGCTGGGGTCCATTCATGGGTGTTGCGTTCGCCGGCGGCCACCATGCGCGCCACCGTCGTCCGCGCAACAGTGCGCGCCGACTGCACCAGCATCTGAAGGTCGAAACGATCCGCAAATCGCCATTGGATCTGGCGTATCGCGTCCCCGGGAAGCGTATGCATGGTCGTCACTTCTGGTACCGCAGCTGTAGCCATTGATCGAACCTCGCGCAGTTCAACCAATTGTCTCAGGCATGGTCTAGAACGGCTTGTGACCATCATCACCAAGTCTGCCGCGCCCTCTGTAATTCGTCGCACATAGCTGCTTTCTCATACCAAAGGAACTCCCTGCGCAGCCCGTATGGGGTCTGGATGCATGAACGGAAAGGTCTGATTACTAAGGATTATTGGGGGTAGCCTCGTATTGCCGCCTATAATAGGCTATGGCAATCACTCCAGCGGCCCCGGGAAGCTCCGGGAAAGCCGCACCTTCGACGCTGGAAGGGACGAGTTCCGACTCCATTGCGACGGACACGGGCAAGGAGCGTAAGGCAGCGTTGCCGCCCATGACTCCTATGGCTGCATTGCGCCCGGTGCCGGTCGTGGAGACGGTCGCCGAGCCTGTGGTTGCTCTCCCAGAAGTTGCAACTACTACCCCGGTGGAGGAGTCTTCAGCGGGACATCTTGCTGGTTCCAGCGCGGCCACCATCAGCGAGATGGACGACAAGTTCACGCGACTGCTCGCAGAAGTCCATCAGAATCGCCCAGGCGACGACCTGGAGATCATCCGTCAGGCGTGGGCCTTCTGTCTGGAGCAGCATGAGGGGCAGAAACGCGCCTCCGGTGAGCCCTATGCCGGGCATCCGCTGGAGGTAGCGCTGGTGCTGGCCGAACTGAAGATGGATTCCACGGCGATTGCGGCTGGCCTGCTGCATGACGCCGTCGAAGACACCGACGTGACCATCGGAGAGATCGAGAAACGCTTTGGCGAGCAGGTGGCGCACATCGTCGAAGGCGTCACCAAGTTGGACAAGATCAAGTTTGCCAACCGCGAGGACCATCAGGCAGAGAACATCCGCAAGATGCTATTGGCCATGGTCACGGATGTCCGCGTCGTTCTCATCAAGCTGGCCGACCGACTGCATAATATGCGCACCCTGGAGCACCTGGACCCGGAAAAGCGGCAGAAGATCGCCAAGGAGACACTGGACATCTATGCTCCGCTTGCCCACCGCCTGGGCATGGGTAAGCTGCGTGGTGAGCTGGAAGACCTGGCCTTCCGTTATACCGACTCGTTTGCATACGAACAGCTCTCCACCGAGGTGGATGCGCTACGCGGCGAAGGAGAAATCTTCCTCGAAGGTATCGTCAAGACACTGGAAGGCAAGCTGCGCGAGCACAAGATCGTTGGTCGCGTAGAGTGGCGCATCAAGCGCCTTTATTCCATCCAGCAGAAGCTCTCCGAGCAGAAGATTCCCCTGGACCAGGTCTACGACCTGCTGGCCATCCGTGTCATCTGCCAGTCGGTGCAGGACTGCTACGCGGTGCTGGGGCTGCTGCACTCCATCTGGCGGCCGGTGCCTGGACGCATCAAGGACTTCATTGCCATGCCGCGGCCCAACCTCTATCAGAGCCTGCATTCAACGCTGATCGCGCCCGGCGGGCACCAGTTCGAGGTGCAGATCCGCACCGAAGATATGCATCGCGTGGCCGAAGAGGGCATCGCCGCGCACTGGAAGTACAAGGCCGGCGACAACGTCAGCGCCAAGGACGAGGCCCGCCTCGCCTGGGTGCGTCAATTGATGGAGTGGCAGCGCGAGATGTCGGACCCCAACGAGTTCATGTCCACGCTGAAGATTGACCTCTACCCCGAGGAGGTCTACACCTTCACTCCAAAGGGCAAGGTGGTCGTCCTGCCCAAGGACGCCAGCCCAATCGACTTCGCTTACGCCATCCACACCCAGGTGGGCAATACCACCACTGGCGCCAAGGTCAACGGGCGCATCGTCCCACTGCGCACCAAGCTGCGCAATGGCGACATTGTCGAGATCACCACCCAGACGGGCCACTCTCCCAGCCGCGACTGGCTCAGCTTTACCAAGAGCTCGCGTGCCCGCAACCAGATCAAGCACTGGCTCAACGAGCACCAGCGCGAGCGCGCCATTGAGGTAGGGGGCAAGCTGCTGGAGCGCGAGGCGCGCAAGTACAAACTGGCGCTCTCCAAATACCACGAGGCCGACTTCGACAAGGTCGCCGGTGAGTATGGCCTGGGCTCGCAGGCCGAGTTGCTGGCCGGCGTCGGCTTTGGCAAATATTCCGCGCGCCAGGTGCTCAACAAGCTGGAGCCAGGTTCCACCATGGCGGTCGAGCCACCTACCCACGAGGGCATCGTCGGCAACACTCTGGGCCAGATGTCCGACGCGGTCAAGCGCGTCTTCTTCGGCAAGGGATCAGAGTCGCTTCAGGTGGAAGGACAGGACGATCTGCTGGTCTACCGCGCGCGCTGTTGTAACCCCATCCGCGGCGAAGAGATCATCGGCTACGTCACCCGAGGCAAGGGCGTAGCGGTGCATGCGCGCAGTTGTCCCAACGTACAAAATCTCCTCTACGAGTCTGACCGCAGAATCCAGGTGGAGTGGGCCCCGTTGCCCGGCGACACGGGTGCCGAGGGCGCACCCAAACCCCAGACCTATCCCGTGCGGCTCACCGTGCTCTGCGACGACCGTGCCGGCCTGCTCAAGGAATTCACCGCCATAATCTCCGACGAGGGCACCAACATCCGCTCCTCCAGTTCGGAGGCCACCGACGACGGCGGCGCGGTGGTGGACTTCGTCGTCGAAACCGTCGACGTCCGCCATCTCAATCGTCTGGTCGACAAGATGCGCCGCGTGCAGGGCGTCCACGACGTCCAGCGCGTGCAGAAGATCTAATACCGCTCGATACTAGGGGCCCAATTCTGAGCGTCGATGGTAAACCGTGATGGCTGCATAGCTCTCATCCTTCCCATATTCGAGATTGATCGCGTTGCGAAACTCTTTGGGATAGAGGAAGAAATCCATGTCGTCGGCCCTGGGGCCATACGACGTATTGGAGTTCAGAAAGATCAAGGTCTGAAAATGATGCTCTCGCCATACCTCGATCAGGTGTGCCTGGTCTGAGGCAGCAAACGCGGTTCCCGGTTCCCACCACGCGGGTGAGTGCTGGGGCGAGCGCAAGCCAAGCACCGCGTAGTTGAAGTCGATGCGCGGTCCAAAGAAATATGGGCCGGAATTTGCGTCGACTGCGAGATGTATCTCCCGCTCTGCTTCCAACATGGTAGCACTAACCCGCATGTTTTTTAGAAAGCCATCCTCGACGCGGTTCTGGTTGTCCTGCCACTCGAAGAATCTATGTGGCCCGATTCTAAATACCCGGATTCGCGCGGCCCCATAGTACAGATCGCCCACGATAGTGGCGAATACGATTGCGATTGTGACACGCCGAAGCAGCGGACCATTCCAGTGCAATCCAAAGGTCAAGAACGCGCCTGCCGCCAGCAACATCGTGCAATCTACATCCCGATACTCTCCGTTAGTCGCCAACCCATACAACGCAATTATCAGTGTCATCGGGAAGAATAAACTGTAGAAGAGCCTTTTCCATTTCCGCTCGACTGCCAGCCGGGTGATTTTTGGCACCAGGCCAAGAAGTGGAACCGAAAGCACGGCAATCCAGAACAGCGCGGCGTGCTGCTCGAATGGGATCATTCGTTGATAGCCAAAACTTGCGCTCACGCTTCCATGCTCCTTGGCCACTGCGAGGTAGCTCGCCAGCATGGCAGGAATCGAGACACGGTTGACCAGGAGCACTCCAACCGCCGCCGCCGTCGCGGCCAACGTCAACAGAACCAACCGCATCTTCCTGTCTGTAGCCAGGAACAGCAGAACCACGCCTCCCACGATGGTTACGCCGGCCATATTCGGTTTCATCAAAGAAAGCAGTGTTAGCGACAAAACGTAGGAGACCTGCACTGCTGCCGATCGCGGCTTGGAAGCATAAGCCAGGCAGGAGAGAAAGAACACAGCAGCCAGCACCATGACGCTATCGTTGTACCACCAGAAGCAGAGTGTCAGCATGGCCGCGCTTTCAATCGCAAACGCCATCGCCATCGAGGCCAGCCGCCCCATCTCCAGCCGGAGCATCAGCCATACCATCCATAGGAATGTGAGGCACGCAAAGAGTGCGCTGAAGTAGAGGTTCGCATCCCAGTTGACGCCGAACCATTGAAACGCATACAAGATGCCGAGATTGAATCCCGGGGGCGTGGCCGTTGGAAAATCGACATAGGGTCTCTGCCCCTGAATCTGGCGCCATCCTGTTTCCACCAGGATGCCCATGTCGTAACCGCCAAACTGCCAGCGGCCCATGCGGATCAGGAACACGCACAAAAACGTACAAATCCCCAATAGCGCGCCGTAGGTATAGGAATTGCACCAGCGCGCACGGAAAAATCGGATCGAGGAATCCAGGGCTGGAACAAGCTGGAAAGCCGCAATAAAGCCGCCTGCGAGAATCACATCCAGCCTTACCAGGAATCCCACATAGGTGCCTGCTGGTGTAACCAGGAATCCCACCGTAGTCAACACAAGGGTCGCGACTCCCGCCCACGTCGAAATCGTACATACTCCCGACAGATTTTTCATGTCGCGGGGTGCGTCGCGTGCGGCTGGATCCGGGGACGAAGGGAGGTCAGGCAAGAGGTCTCCTGGTTTGTTTGCCACTTATAGATGCTTGCAGAGATTGTAGGCCAGCCAGTCCATGGTGGCCTCCCGTAATTACCTGGTTGCGAAAGACACCTGCAAGCGCGACAATCGAGCGATCCACAAGAAAACGAAAGCGTGATATGGCACAGACCAAGACGATGATTTCGACCACGCAGGCTCCCCAGGCCATCGGCCCCTACTCGCAGGCCGTGCGTGTGGGCGATCTGCTCTTCACCTCCGGCCAGGTCGCACTCGATCCGGCCACGGGAGCGCTGGTTCCCGGCGGCATTCGCGAGCAGACCAAGCGCGTGCTCGACAACCTGGCAGCCGTACTGGAAGAGGCCGGCATGGACATGGCTAACGTGATCAAGACCACGGTGTTCCTCAAGAACATGGGCGACTTCGCCGCCATGAACGAGGTCTATGCCAGGTACTTTGCGCCGGAGGGCGTGGTACCGCCCGCGCGATCGACCGTCGAGGTGGCGCGCCTGCCCAAGGATACGTTGGTGGAGATCGACGTCATCGCCATGCAACCCTAAAACAGTGAGTAGTGGTGAGTCGGTAGTCGAAGCCGTTGTGAGAGTCGGCGCATCGAATGAGATGGAGGAATTGATAGATGGCTGAGTCAACACCCGGATCAGGTACTGCACCTAAGCAAAAGGTGCAGAAGACGGAGGAGGAGTGGTGCCAGCTGCTCACTCCGGAGCAGTTCCATGTGATGCGCCAGAAAGGGACTGAGCGGCCGTTTACGGGCGCGCTGGTGGACACCGACGAAGACGGCAGCTACCACTGCGGAGCTTGCCACGCACCACTATTTGTCTCTGACACCAAGTTCGATTCAGGCTGCGGATGGCCCAGCTTCTATCTACCCCAGTCGCCCGACGCCATCGACGAGCACGAGGATCTGTCGCTGGGCAGGCGGCGCACCGAGGTCACCTGCTCCACTTGCGGCGCGCACCTCGGCCATGTCTTCACCGACGGCCCGCAGCCCACCGGCCTGCGCTACTGCATCAACAGCGCCTCGCTTGCGTTCGAGAAGAAGTAAATTGCCCCAGACGCACGAAAAGCCCCAGCTGCGAAACTACCAGCCGGGGCGTCATGATCTCTGGAAATATTCTACTTAACCTTTGACGACCTTGCCGGTCTTGATGCATCCGCTACACACGCGGATACGCTTCGATGCGCCTGCGACTGTTGCCTTCACCGGGTGAAGGTTTACGTTCCAGCGACGCCGCGTGGTGTTGTTGGCGTGAGAGACATTGTTTCCGAACTGCGGGCCCTTGCCGCAAATATCACATTTAGCTGCCATGATGAAACTCCAATCCTGAATTGCAGCAACCTTCACCCAGCACATGGAGACACGCTACAGAATCCGCGTCTCGTCATGGAATCAATCCGTGGGATGAAGGGGGCAGGCACATAGAGACTCGCGTCCCAGGTCGCCGCCGTGTCAGACTGCTTCTACTCAATAGCTTATCACTGGCAAGGCATGAGTTGCCACTTAACTTAGCTGGTGCAAAGGCATTCTTTCGAATTACTCAGTCGATCGAGATTTTGCGCAGTAGCTTGAAGTCGGAGAGCATCTTTCCTGTGCCCAGCACCACCGACGCCAGCGGATCGTCCGCGATGGACACCGGCAGACCGGTCTCTTCTCGGATGCGCTTGTCGAGGTTCTTGATCAGTGCGCCGCCACCGGTCAGCACGATGCCGCGGTCGGAGATATCCGCCGAAAGCTCCGGCGGGGTGCGTTCCAGCGCCACACGGATGGCGTTGATGATCGTCGAGATGCACTCAGAGAGCGCCTCGCGCACCTCGGAGTCCTCGATGGTGATGGTCTTGGGCACGCCCTCGATCAGGTTGCGCCCCTTGATCTCCATCGTGATCGGCCTGTCCAGCGGGAAGGCCGAGCCGAGCTGCATCTTGATCTGCTCGGCCGTACGCTCGCCGATCAATAGGTTGTACTTGCGCTTCAGGTAGGTCACCACAGCCTCGTCCATCTGGTTGCCGGCCATGCGTACCGACTTGGAATAGACGATGCCCGAAAGCGAGATTACCGCGATGTCCGTGGTGCCGCCGCCGATATCCACCACCATGTTGCCGCCCGGCTCGGTGATGGGCAGTCCCGCACCGATAGCTGCCACCATCGCCTGCTCGACGAGGTGGACCTCACTGGCCTTGGCTCGGTATGCCGAATCCATTACCGCGCGCTTCTCCACCTGAGTGATCTCCGACGGCACGCCGATCACAATCCGCGGATGCACCATGCGCTTGCGGTTGTTGTGCGCCTTCATGATGAAGTAGTTCAGCATCTTCTCGGTATGGCGGAAATCGGCGATGACGCCGTCCTTCATAGGCTTGATGGCGACGATGTTGCCCGGCGTGCGGCCAAGCATCTCCTTGGCCTCTTTGCCCACCGCTTCCACCTCGTTAGTCAGTGTGTTGACCGCGATGATGGAGGGCTCGTTGACCACAATACCTTTGCCATGCGCGTAGACGAGCGTGTTCGCGGTCCCCAGGTCAATGGCCAGGTCGTTGGAAAATAAACTGAATAACGAGCGCATGTTGTGGATGCGCGAGTACCGCATTTGATAACCGTTTGAAGACATGGGAAAGGTTTTTCCTGACAAGAAAGTGTTCAGTTGCTATTGTACGGCCTGGCAAGGAAGGCTGCTGAGATGGGAGAGTGTCCGTTCTCCATCTTCTTTGCTCCTAGCGATTTGACCCTCTCTCTAGACCGCAAAGGAACCACCACTAGCCCGCTTAATTAGTGATAGTGTGATGTACATGATCCTTGGCGTTCCCAGGGAGTTGAAGGACCACGAGAGCCGCGTCGGCGTCACTCCAGCCGGGGTTCATGCCCTGGTCGCCGCAGGACACACCGTACTGGTGGAGCACAACGCCGGCGAACTCTCCGCCATGCCCGACGACGACTTCCAGGCCGCCGGCGCAGAGATCGTCGGCTCAGCCTACGACGTCTGGCGGCTGGCGGATTTGGTCGTCAAGGTCAAGGAGCCCATCGAGCAGGAGTACAGGCACTTTCGCGAGGGTCTGGTGCTGTTTACCTACCTGCACCTCGCACCGGCGCGCGCGCTCACCGATGTGCTGCTGGACAAAAAAGTCACCGGCATCGCCTACGAGACCGTACGCGACCGCACTGGCGCGCTGCCCCTTCTGACCCCTATGAGCGAGATCGCCGGACGAATGAGCATCCAGGTTGGCGCGGCCTGTCTGGAGAAGGAACGCGGTGGACGTGGTGTACTGCTGGGAGGTGTTCCCGGTGTTCCACCCGGTAACGTCGTCATCCTCGGCGGAGGCATCGTCGGTATCAATGCGGCCAGAATCGCACTAGGTATGGGTGCGTCCGTCACTCTGGTTGACTTGAACCTAAACCGTCTGCGCGAGCTGGACGACATCTTCGGCGGCCGCCTGCATACCCTTGCCTCCAACACATACAACATCGAGCGGGCTGTGCGCTCGGCCGACCTGGTTGTCGGCTGTGTACTGATTCCTGGAGCGGCTGCGCCCAGGCTGGTTACCCGCGCCATGGTGGCAAAGATGAAAAAGGGTGCCGTCATCGTCGATGTGGCCATCGATCAGGGAGGATGCATCGAAACCGCACGCCCTACCACCTACTCCGATCCCACTTACCTGGTCGATGGAGTTGTTCATTACTGCGTCACCAACATACCGGCCGCCGTTCCACATACCTCGACCCTGGCGTTGACCAACGCCACATTCCCCTATGTGTTGAAGCTTGCGAATCTGGGAGCTAAGGCAGCCATCCGAGAGGATGCAGGCATTGCGCAGGGAGTCAATACACTGGGTGGAACGCTCACCTGCAAGCCGGTTGCCGACTCGCAGCAACGCGACTGGCAAGCGGTGGCCGAACTGGTATGAGCGAGAATCGTCCCCCATCCCGCCTATAATCGACTCACGGCAAGGAGGGCTCTCGCAATGGGTAGAAGCGCAAGCCGGAGGAAGATACTCAGCAGCACTCTCGGCTGGGTCCTGTTGATCTTACTCTGCGCCTTTACTGCGTTGAATGCCTTCAATATCAAGTTTCTCAATCCAGCTACAACCGGCGAGATTGTGGTCTTTACCGGCCTCTCCGCGCTGGCCTTTCTACTCTTTGTCGCGGTGCTTCTGCTGTTGGCGCGCAATGTGCTCAAGCTCTACGCCGATCAGCGCAGCAGTGTGATGGGAACGCGCCTGCGCACGCGAATGCTGTGGGGAGCGGTGCTGGTCTCGCTGGTCCCCATTTTGTTCATGTTTCTCTTCAGCTACGGACTGATGAATCGATCCGTCAATACCTGGTTCTCGCAGCCGGTGACGGAGATGCGCGACGACTCCAACCGCATCGCGCAGCAACTAGCCCAGTACACCTCGGCCAATGCGCGCGCCGAAGCGGAGTCGATTGCGATATCGCTGGCTGTGACCGAGAGCATCTCGGAGGGAGCCAAAGGGAAGCAGAGCGCGCCAGATATGGAAGCCATCGACAGCGTGCTGCACGAGCATGAGATCAGCCTGCAGAACGGCTTTGCCGTCGTCTACAGCGATGGCCGCGCCATTGCCTCCTTCCACATGCTGCAACGCACCAACGTCCCTGCCCATGTAAAACCAGGGCTCTCGGAGCAGAGCTCCAGGGATGAGGACAGCGATGGTGAACCGGGGCCGCCCGTCCACAGGTCTGGCGACGATCGCGTGGTGGATGAGTCCTACGACGCCGCCATTCTGACCGCCGCGCGGCGCAACGATCTGCCCATTTTCTCCCAGGGAGACACAGAATATGCTCTTGGCAGCGCCGGCTTGAAGCAGGGCGGCATCGTGGTTGTCGGCATCCCCACGCCCTTCGGAATGACGGCCACCAAGATACAACTGGATAAGGCTGTCGACGATTATTGGACCATTCACCGAAGTAACCATCAGGTGCGCAATCTTTACATGCTGCTCCTGCTGCTGATGACCACGCTGGCGCTCTTTGCATGCAGTTGGCTCGCGCTTCACCTCTCCAAGCAAGTTACGAGTCCGGTGGAGGCGCTGGCCGACGCCATGCAGGCCATTGCCGCGGGAGATTACGCCCACCGCGTGGGTGAGAGCGCCACCGAAGAACTGGGCGAACTGGTGCGCAGCTTCAACCACATGGCCGCCGATCTGGAGGGTAGCCGTCACGCAGCTGAGATCTCCAACATGCAACTCTCGGCTGCCAACGCCACCCTAGAAGCTCGACGCAGTGAGCTTGAGACCATGCTGGAGACCATCCCCAACGGCGTCGCGACGCTGGATACCCACCGCTGTATCGTATTGGCCAACCGCGCTCTAACGGAGATGTTGGACCCCGGCGGCCAAACGCCCTTTATTGGTAGCTCTATCCAGTCCATCATCTCTGCCGAGGCCATGGAGACGCTGGACCGCCTGCTACAGCGCAGTCATCGCATGGGCTCCGCCTCAGGAGAGATGGAGATGACGGTCGCGGGCTCCGGTCCCGGCAGCGGCGCTGCCATGTATTTGCTGGTCACAGTCGCCCTGCTGGAAACCGGCTCAGGCTCCGAACGCATCCACCACGGCTATGTTCTGGTGCTGGAGAACGCCACCGAACTGCTGCGTGCGCAGAAGCAGTCCGCCTGGAAGGAGGTGGCACGGCGCGTGGCCCACGAGATCAAGAATCCGCTCACCCCCATCTCCCTGTCCGCCGAACAGATCCATCGCCACATCGGACGTCTCGGAGCTATCCTTGCCTCCGCCCAGCTTGAGTCGCCCTCCATCGCCGTCATCCGACGCTCCAGCGAGGTCATCTCTTCCTCGGTCGAGAGTATGAGGACCCTGGTGGATCAGTTCGCCTCGTTGGCCCAGTTTCCCACCTCCGATCCGCGTCCAGTCGAGCTCAACCCCATTGTGCAGAACTCACTCGCTCTCTTCGCCGGTCGCCTGCAGAACATTCGCCTCATCCAGCACCTCGCGCCCGATCTTCCGCCCGTACTCGCCGACCCCGAGGCCACCAAGCGCGCTCTGGGCAACCTCATCGACAACGCAGCCGAGGCCATGCAGCAATCCCTGCTGCGCGAACTGCGCGTCGCCACCGCGCTGCTACCCAACGGCATGGTCGAGCTCACCGTCTCCGACACCGGCCCCGGCCTCACCGACGAGATGCGCGAGCGCCTCTTCCTGCCCTACTTCTCCACCAAGCAGCGCGGCACCGGCCTCGGCCTCGCCATCGCCGCCAAGATCGTTCAGGAGCAGCAGGGAACCATCCGCGCCGAGAAGAACCACCCCGCCGGCGCTAGGTTCATCATTGAGCTGCGCCCCACCTCCATGGAGAACGACCTGTCCACATCGGATACGCAGACCACACCCGAAGCAACCGTTATCACAAGTAGTTAAACTCAACGCACCTCGCACCTCGCACCTCGAACCTCCTTATGAATCACATCCTCATCGTCGACGACGAATCTGAAATCCGCGACTCGCTGGAGGGTATCCTCAGCGAAGAGGGCTATCTCGTCACCTCCGCCGCCACCGCCCACGAAGCCCTCACCCTACTAGCCGACGCGCCATACGACGTTGTCCTGCTTGACATCTGGCTGCCCGACCGCGACGGCCTGGACGCGCTCACTGACATCCGCCAGATGGACTCCGCGCACCTGCCCGAGGTCGTCATCATCAGCGGCCACGGCACCATCGAAGCCGCCGTCCGCGCCACCAAACTTGGGGCCTACGACTTCCTGGAAAAGCCGCTCTCCCTCGAACGCACCCTCATCGTTGTTAAGAACGCCATCAGCGCGCGCCAGCTCCGCGTGGACAACCAGGAGTTCCTGCGCCAGCTCGCCTTCCGCTCCTGCGTTACCGGCGACAGCGTCCCTATGAAAGCTCTGCGCCAGCAGATCAAGCTGATGGCTCCCACCAACGGCCGCGTCCTCATCTACGGCGAGAGTGGAACGGGCAAGGAACTCATCGGCCGCGCCATGCATGCGGAGAGTCTGCGCAAGGACCGCGTTTTCGTCGAGCTGAACTGCGCCGCCATCCCCGAGGACCATATCGAGACCGAACTCTTCGGCTATCGTCGCGGAGCTATATCGAGTGCTCCAACCGGCACGCCCTCCGAAAAGCGTGGCACGTTTGAGCGTGCAGATGGTGGCACACTCTTCCTGGACGAGGTCGGCGACATGAGCCTCAAGACCCAGGCACGCGTGCTGCGTGCGCTGGACGAGCAGAGCTTCCTGCCGGTTGGCGCAACCCATCCCATCCACGTCGATGTGCGCGTCATCGCCGCCACCAACAAGGATCTTGAAGAGGAGATCGCGCGCGGCAACTTCCGCGAAGACCTCTTCTACCGCCTCAACGTCATCCCGTTCTTCGTCCCGCCGCTGCGCGACCGCAAAGAGGACATACCGCTGCTGGTCAAGGAGTTTCTGCAGGAGTTTGGCCAGCAATATGGACGCCCGCACGTCGAGATGCATCCCGACGCCATCGACGCCCTGCGCCAGTACCACTGGCCTGGCAACGTCCGCGAGCTGCGCAACCTCATCGAGCGAGTCCTCATCCTCAACCCCAAGGCCCAGCGCATCGAGCGCAAGCACATTCCTCCGCTGGTCTCGCGCGAGGCCGCTCGCGACAGCGCGAAGTCCGCATCTCGTGGCGAGGAGTTCTCCACCCTGCTCGAAGCCCGCGAGGCCTACGAGCGCGACTATATCCTGAAGAAGCTGGACGAGTGTGGCGGCAACGTAACCCGTGCCGCCGAAGCCCTCGGCCTGGAACGCTCCCACCTCTACCGCAAGATGAAAGCCCTCGGCGTCAACGTCAAGGAGTAGCGGGCCACCATGGCAGCAGGAATCAGGGTTGGAGTTAGGGAAAAATAGTTAATTAAGAACAGTTATGAACAAAATGAATCCAAAGTCGGCTACAGAAGAATCGGAACCCACAGTGCCAACGGACCTTCGCAATGCTCTCGCGGCTGCCCCTTTGATAAAGGCACTGTGGAAAGATCTCACGCCGATCGCGCGAAGGGATTTTATCAGTTGGATAGACTCAGCCAAACAAGCGGAGACACGTAGACGACGGATCGGGAAAGCCTGCGATATGCTTGCGACCGGAAAGCGACGTCCCTGCTGTTATTCAGTAGTGCCGCTCGATCTCTACAAAACTCTCAAGGCTACTCCGAAGGCAAAGGCTCAGTGGAGTGTCCTCGCTCCGACCGCACGCAGGGACTTTATTTGTTGGATAGAGTCAGTCGCAGCACCGGAGACACGGGTACACCGGCTCGAGAAAGCCTGCGATATGCTAGCGGCTGGAAAGCAACGCCCCTGATCCCTTGCCAGTACGTCATTTGTTTGAAGAAATTATCCATACAAAGTCAAATCGCATAGCAAAAGCTTTACAAGTGCGTTAGCAGGGGTTTTGCCGATTTCCCAGCTGCAGTCGGCTCACTTGCTCAATTCAAACAGTTGTTTTATACTTCTGTTTGAATAGGAACGAGAGTCACTCGCAGGCCAAAATGAAATCAATCAAACGCATCCACAAATCGACGGATGCTGACCCAACCCGCGAGAAGCTGCTGGTGGCAGCCTGGCGCATCTTCGCTGACCGTGGCTATCGTGCCGCCACCATACGCCAGATCAGCGTCGCCGCCGGGGCCAATGTCGCTGCCGTCAACTATCACTTCGGCGACAAGCTGGGCCTCTATACCGAGGTGGTGCGGCAATCGATGCAGACCGCTGAGATTGAGGCAGTGCAGAGTGCGCTTGACCTGTCTGCTCCACCTGAAGAGATACTTCGGGCTGTTATCCGTACTCGCGTGCGTAACATCTGCCGCAAGGACCGTCCCGATTGGCACTTCCAGATACTGGCACACGAGTTGGCACAACCCACGCCCGCGTTACGGCAACTTATCGAGAAAGTTGGCCGCCCGCTGGCCAACCGCTTACTGGAACTCATCGGAAAGATGATCGGCCTCCCGGCCAACCATGAGAAGACCCGCCTCTGCGCGGTCAGCATTATGGGACAGGTCGTCGTTTATACCTTCGCCGATCCGCTTCTGAAGGGCGCTTGGCCAGAACTGAAGTTGACACCCGATCAGGTGGAGCGCATCGCGGACCATATCGCTGACTTCTCACTCTCTTATATTCAGGGCTTTCGCGCGAAGACTTCCGCGCGGAGCATCCAACGAACCAGACCATCAGTAAAACCGAGGGCAAGTAAATGACAGAACCAACACCTCCCGGCCTGTCGCAGCAGACCGAGCCGAAGACCCAGCCAGGCGTCGCCCAGGGTGCCGCACCAGGCGCTACCGATACCGCAGCGCAAGATGCACAGGAAGCCGCCGCCATCCAACGCCATCGAAAGCTGAAGATCGCGGGCGGAGTGGTGCTGCTGATCGCGGTTGGCCTCATCGTATGGCGCGTCTTCTTCTCCACGCCGTCGCTGCCCGGCAGCATCGTTGCCGTGAGTGGGCGCATAGAGGGAGACGACTCCGCCGTCGCCTCCAAGACCACGGGCCGCATCCTAGAGGTCCGCGTGCGCGAAGGCGACACCGTCAACGCCGGAGACGTGATCGCCATTCTTGACGATGCGCAGATCCGTGCTCGTCAGGACCAGGCTCAGGACGCACTTACGTCGGCCGAGGCCAAGGGCGACGCCGCGCGCCAACAGATCGCTGTTCTACAGCAGCAGTTGGACCAGAGCCAGTTGCAGGTGGAACAGTCGAAGTTCGACACCGAAGGCCGCGTCAAGCAGGCCCAGGCCGATGTCGCAGCCGCACAGTCCGAACTGGCGCAGCAGCAGGCCGCCTATCAGATCGCCGCCTTCGATAAAGACGCTTACACGCGCCTAGCGAAGTCCGGCGCCGTCTCCGAGCGACAGGGCCTACAAGCCTCCACCGCCGCGGATCAGCAGGCCGCTGCCGTCGCCGCAGCACAGCGACGTGTCGAGGCCGCGCAGGCCGCGCTCACCACCGCGCAAGGAATCCTGTCCAACCCCGGCATTCGCGAGTCGCAGGTAGCGCTGGTGAAACGTCAGGTCGCCGAGCAACAAGCCGAAGTTGCCAGCGCCGCCGCGCAGACGCAACAGGCCCGCTCCCAACTCGCCGAGGCGGAAGACAATCGCAACGACCTCACAATTCGCGCGCCGTTCACCGGAACCGTCGTGACTCGCGCAGCAGAGCCTGGTGAGGTTATTCCCGCAGGAACTGCCGTCATCACTCTGCTTGATCTCACCAAGGTCTATCTGCGCGGCTTTGTTCCGGAAGGCGATATCGGCAAGATAAAAGTTGGCCAGCCCGCGCGCGTCTATCTCGACTCCAATCCGCAGCAGCCGGTCGACGCGTATGTCTCACGCATCGATCCGCAGGCCACCTTTACACCGGAGAATACCTACTTCCGCGACGACCGCATCAAGCAGGTGGTCGGCATCAAGCTGCAATTGAAGTCCGGCTTCGGGTTTGCCAAGCCCGGAATGCCCGTCGATGGCGAAGTCCTAGTCGATGGCAGCACATGGCCGAAGGACACGCATAAGTGATCGCCGCCACGCCAGACCGGGAGGTGGACCGCGACGCTGCGCAGAGTATCGTTGTGACGCCAGCCATTGAAGCACGCGGCCTCACCAAGCACTATGGTGAAGTTGAAGCCGTGCGCGGAATCAGTTTCGAAGTCCATCCGCGCGAGATATTCGGCCTCATAGGTCCGGATGGCGCGGGCAAGACCTCGACCTTCCAGATTCTCGCCGGGGTAATGGAAGCGACCTCCGGCGTCGCCAACATCTTTGGGCGTGTGGCGCGCGACATGCGTTCGCAGACCGGCTATCTGACGCAGACCTTCAGCCTCTATCCTGACCTCACCGTCGCCGAGAACATCCGCTACAGCGGCGATCTACGCCGCATAGATCCGCAGGCAATCCTCGACCGCGGCCAGCAATACCTGCACATGTTCGACATGCACCGCTTCACCGATCGACTTGCCGGAAAGTTGAGCGGTGGCATGCGGCAGAAGCTCTCGCTCATCTGCGCGCTGGTTCCGCAGCCCCATGTCCTGCTGCTCGACGAGCCGACTACCGGCGTCGATCCCGTCTCCCGCCGCGAGTTCTGGGATGTGCTCGCCCATCTGGCGTCGGAGGGTCTCACCATCCTCGTTGCTACGCCCTACCTCGATGAGGCCGAGCGATGTCATCGCATTGCATTCATGCACCAGGGAGATATCCTGCAGATCGGTACCTCTACAGAAATATGCGCCAGCCTTGACGCTAAACGTATCGAACTGCGCACGCCGGATCTTCGCAAGACGGAGCGACTTCTCTCCGCGAATGCAGGCCCCGGCAATGACATCCTCGATGTGCAACGATTCGGCGACCGCCTCGACCTGCTTGTTTGCGATCCCGATAAGGAGCAGCTGCATGTAGCCGAACAGCTTTCCCATGCAGGAGTCTCCATCGACGAGATGCGTGTCGATCTACCTACGCTGGAAAATACCTTTGTTGCCAAGCTGCGTGCATTAGGGCAAAGCGCAGAGACGGTCGATTTTCCGGCGAGGCACGATCACAGCGCTCTGCGCGGGCAAATCGCCATCGGCGCAACCAATCTCATCAAGCAGTTTGGCGATTTTACCGCGGTAAAAAATGTCAGCCTGCAGATACGCAACGGGGAGGTCTATGGCCTGCTGGGAGCAAACGGCGCGGGCAAGACAACCACTATCCGGATGCTCTGCGGCCTGCTCGACCCAACCGGCGGCGCCATGGAATTGGCCGGTGCCCAGGGCAATCTCCGCACCGAAGCAGTTCGCCAGCGTATCGGTTACATGTCGCAGAAGTTCTCCCTGTACGACGATCTGACGATTCGCGAGAACCTCGACTTCTTCGCCGGCGTCTATGGCGTTCCCGGCGCAGAGCGTGAAGAAAAAATCTGCTGGGTGCTATCTTTTTCCGGCCTCGATGGCAAGCAGGATCAGATTACAGGCAGCCTGCCCGGCGGATGGAAGCAGCGCGTTGCCTTTGGCGCAGCCATTATGCATGAGCCGGACATCCTCTTTCTCGACGAGCCAACCTCCGGCGTCGATCCGCTTGCTCGCCGCGCCTTCTGGACCATGATCAACCGCCTCGCCGACGGTGGTGCCGCCATCCTCGTCACCACGCATTATCTTGAGGAGGCCGAGCAGTGCAATCGTCTCGGAATGATGGTTGCCGGCGAACTCGTTGCCGAGGGAACTCCGAGCGGTATCAAGGCACGCCAGTCCGGACATTTAATCCAATTTGTCGTCGATCAGCCGCAGCGTGCTGTCGATCTGCTGAAAAGCTCTACCGATAGCTGGCGCGTCTCGCTCTTCGGAAAGCGTCTTCACCTCATCACAGAGGACACGCCTGAGATCGCTATCCAGCAGACCACAAAGCGGCTGGAAGAAAGCGGTCTCCATGTAATCAACGCGCGCGAAGACCGCTTCTCGCTCGAAGATGTATTCATCTCCATCGTGGAGAAGGCGCGACTCGAAGGCAAGGTGGCCATTGAGACATAAACAGGAGCAGCGAAAGAAGCAGGAGCAGCCATGAGACGAATTCTTGCCCAGGTGCGAAAAGAGCTCACCCAGATAGTTCGCGACTGGCGCACACTGGCCCTTGCCCTGCTGCTTCCCGTGGTCATGCTCCTGCTCATGAGCGCAGCGCTCTCGCTCACGGTCAGCGATCTGCCCATTGTGGTGCAGGACTTCGACGGCTCGTCTGCATCCAACAACTTCATCGATGCCTTCCGCGCCTCTATTTCCTTCCATGTCGTAGCATGGCCCATCAATAAGTCCGCTGAAGAGGCGCTCGCCTCCAACGCCGCGCGCGCCGTGATGATCATCCCGCCACACTTTGGCCGCGACCTGGCGCGCGGAGTGCAAACACCCGTGCAGTTCATGCTGGACGCGTCCGACGCCAACACCGCCAAGCTAGTCTCTGGAGACGCAAGCCTTATCACCGCCGCCTACAACCGGCAACTCGCCAGCGGCAGCCAGGCCGCGCCCGTGCAGGCCGCCATCCGCCTGTGGTTCAACCCGGGTCTCTCCTCGAAAAAATTCTATGGCCCTGGTGTCTTCGTGCTGGCCATCTCCATGTTCCCGCCACTGCTGGCCGCACTGGCCATGGCTAAGGAGACCGAGCAGAAGACGATTCTGCAGGTTTATGTCTCCAGCATCTCCGCGCACGAGTTTCTACTGGGCAAGATTCTCGCCTTCATGGCCGTCGCCCTCGGCGAAGGCCTCGTCATGTCTGCGTTTCTGTTTACCTACTTTGGCCTCAGTTATGCCGGTGATCCCACCCCTGTCATCATCGCCACCATCCTCTACTCCTTCTGCGTGGCATCCTTCGGCACCATGATCGGAGCGGTCATCCCCAGCCAGACCGCGGCCTTGCAAGCCGTTGCGCTTGGCGGATTCCTGCTTGTCTTCCTTCTCTCTGGCCTCATGTTTCCCATCCAGAACATTCCCATCGCCCTGCGTTGGATCTCTAACTTTGTCTGGGGCCGCTACTACATAGAGACCGTCCGTGATGCCCTGCTGCAGGGCGGAGGCTGGCCCGCTGTCTGGTACAAGGTCCTCATCATCGGCGTAATCGGATGCATCTTCTACACGCTTGCATGGCGCGGCATGCGGCGTATGCAGGTGAAGGCATAGCTATGAAAGACCTCCTCAATCGCATCTTCAACTACCGTCTCGTCGCCCTGGTGCGCAAGGAGTTCAACCAGATTCGCCGCGACCGCCGCTTGCAACTTTCGCTTGTCCTGCCACCGGTCCTGCAGCTCACGCTCTTCGGCTTTGCACTCAGCGCCAACGTCTCCGATGTTCGCCTCGCCGTGGTGGATGACAGCCATTCGCCGGAGAGCCGCGAACTCATCTCCACCCTCACCGAGAGCAAGAGCTTTCGCCTTGCCGGCTACTATACCTCCGTCAATCAGCTTGGCGACGCGGTCAGCCGTGGCGATGCCGATGCTGGAGTGGTCGTTCCCTATGACTACGCGCGAGACCTTGCGCGCCAGCGTCCCACCACCGTGCAGTTTCTGTTGAATGCCACCAACGCCAACACCGCTACCATTGCGCGCGCTTACGCAGAGGGCGTCCTGCAGAGCTACAACAGCGGACTGCGCCAGCAGGGAATTCGACTTCAGATCCAACCTGTCGCTGCCGAGAGCCTGGCCCGCCACGGCCAGGTGCAGCTGCAGCCAGCGTTCCTGTTCAACCCCGGCCTGGTCGATTCCTGGTTCATCGTTACCGGCGTTCTCGGTCTGCTTCTAATTCTCAACAGCTCTATCGTCTCCTCTGCTGCCATGGTGCGCGAACGCGAGGCCGGCACCATCGAACAGCTCCTCATGTCCCCCGCCAGCACCACCGAGATCATCATCGCCAAGATCGCACCGCTCTTCTTTCTTCTCACCCTGATGATGTTCGCGGCCATCGGCGTCATTCGGCTGGTCTTCGGAGTGCCATTCCGTGGCAGTCTGTTCATGCTGCTCGGTGCGGGTTGTCTGTGCATCCTCTCCGGCATCAGCATAGGCACTGTCATTGCCACCTTCAGCCGCTCGGCGCAACAGGCGCAACTCACCAGCTTCTTCGTCAACCCGCCGCTCTCCTCGCTCTCCGGCGCGCTCAATCCCGTCGAAGCGATGCCCAAGTGGCTACAGCCGCTCACCGTGCTTAATCCGGTCCACCACTTTGCAACCATCGTGCGCGGAAGCACGCTCAAGGGAAGCGGCTTCGTGGACCTTTGGCCAAACTTCCTTGGCCTTCTCCTCTTTACCGTCGTTCTGGTTGCGCTCAGCATCTCGCGCTTCCGCAAGCAACTTAGCTAGCAAGAAGGACACACTGCCATGAATCACCCACAGACGAACATCGCTCCAACATTTTCCACCGTACTCATCGCGCTCTTCGCGTGCATGGGAACCATCGTCCATCCGGCGCAAGCCCTCGCCCAGAGCGCGGCGCAGCCACAGCATACGCAAGCGATTCCGTTGCCGCTCTCAGGCCGCGCCGGCAACAGCGGCTCTGTCACCGCCATCGAAGCACCCATTGCTGGCACCACCAATAGCGTTACCACTATCAATCCCTCCGTGCAGGTGCAGGGCCCTTACACCGGCAGCGTGTCGAGTACAGCGAAGCTTCCTTTCACTGGAAAGCTATCGTTGCACGAAGCCATCGAGCGTGGCCTAAATTTCAATCTCGGATCGGCCAACCTCAACCGTGCTGTGAGCCAGGCTCAGGGTCAGAGCGAGATCGCACGCAGCGCGCTGCTTCCCAACATCAGCGGCTATCTTGCGGAGACGTTGCAACAGGCCAACCTCGCCGCTCAGGGTCTGCGCATCCATATCCCTATCCCAGGCTTCAACTTTCCCACCATCGTCGGCCCATACAACAACATTGACCTGCGCGGCAGCGTCTCGCAATCGGTGTTCGATCTCACAGCATGGAACAACTTCCGCGCCTCCAGCGAACAGGTCCACGCAGCGCAACTCTCTGCGCGCGATGCACGAGACACCGTCGTGCTCGCGGTTTGTGGAGAGTATCTCCAAATCATCGCCACCAAACAACGTGTCGCCTCAGCCCATGCGCAGTTGGATACCGCCAACGCGCTCTTCCAGCAGACGCAGCAGAAGCGCGCCGTAGGCATCGCACCCCAGATCGACGTCGATCGCAGCGAAGTTGAAGAGTTGACCCAGCAACAGCGTGTTATCTCGCTGGAGACCGAGTTGGCCAAGCAGAAGATCGCTATCGCACGCATCACTGGACTCCCGCCCAGCAACGCCTACGAGCTCACAGACGAGGTTCCCTTCGCCGCCGCACCCAGCCTGACTGAGGATGACGCCATCCATCAGGCGCTGGACCGCCGCTCCGACATCAAGGCCGCCGAGGCGCAGGTCCGAGCCGCCCAGCGCGCGCTCTCCGCCGCCCGCGATGAACGCTTGCCCTCGCTCTCCATCAACGGAAACTATGGCGCCATCGGCACCAACCCCGCTCAGGCCAGCGCAACCTTCTCCGCCGCCGCCACGCTCAGCATCCCCATCTGGCAGGGAGGCCGCGCGGAGGGCGATAGCAAGATCGCACAGGCCGCGCTCGCCCAGCGCCAGTCCGAGTTGGAAGACCTCAAGGGCCAGGTGGAAAGCGATGTGCGCAACGCTTTCCTCGATTTACAGGCCGCAACCAGCCAGGTCAAGCTGGCCCAACGCAACCTTCAGGTCAACAAAGAGACCCTCGACCTCACCCGTCAGCGCTTCGATGCCGGAGTCACCGACAACGTCGAGGTTGTACAGGCGCAGGAGTCGCTCACCTCCGCCGATCTCGATGTCATCAACAGCGTCTTCGCCCACAACCTAGCCAAGCTCAGCCTGGCCCGCGCAATTGCCAGCGCCGCCGATAATCTGCAACAGTTTCTGAATCTGCAATAGCCCTTATTCTTGCCGTTCCTGAGTGGCAGGACTCTCCTGCTTTTCGGGCTTGCGCCACGACGGCAGCCCCTCTGCGCTCTTCGCTTTGGCCTGTGTATCCTCAGGGCTGGAGACGCCAACCAGTCGAAGTATCATCCCCAGCACTCGCTTCAGAGAGGTCATTGTTGATGGCTCCTGCAAGAATGCTACTTGATCCTGTTCACTACTGAGGCCAGCATTACCCTACGGCCCCGCCAGAATCTTCATCACTGGATCGGGCAACTGCTGGTCTGCGCTCTTCAGCAGCAGCGTCACCTGCCACATCTCGGTGTCCGTCAGGACATGGTTGAACGCCGGCATCCCGGTTAGCCGGATTCCGTTGGCCACCTTCCAGTAGGTCTCGCCCGGCTCGTTGTCGCTCACCCCTACCACGCCGCCTGTAGCGTGCTTCTTCCACAACTGCGGCGGCTCCGGATACATACTCTTGGCAAACGCCACATCGTGCCCCGGAGTCCCATGGCACGCGGCGCATTGCGCGCGGTACACATGCGCCCCGCCCTCGAACGCATCCTCGTCGGTGCCGAACGGCGCCAACTTCATCTGGCTTGCAATCCGCGCATTCAGCGGCACGCTCACAATTGCCTTCTCGAAGGGAAACGGCTTGTCGGCCGTGGCCACCGGCACCGGGCCCCATCGCAGAAACACCGCCGCGCCGCCCACCAACACCACAATCGCCAGCACAAATCCCAGAATAACCTTGCCGATCCCCCCGCCTGAAGCTCTGCTCGTCGCCATGCCAATCCTCCCCTTCATCTCCCCTGCCGCACCATGAAGCCGCGTTGGATGTTCTAATAAGAGGTGGCTGCGGATAGATTGGTTGGCCGCACCGACCTCGCCTCCACGGGTTATAAAATGGAGGCGCGCAGGAGTTCTCGTTGATCGTTCGTTCGTCGTCCCGTTTCGTTCGTAGCATACAGCTTTTGGCAGCAGTCTGGATGGTCGCCGTACTCGCTGCCTCCTCCGCTCTGGCGCAGGCCGCGCGCATTGCCCCCCGCGAGACTAACGCCAATCGCAAGGCCCGCATTGCACGCCAGATTACCGACACCTACACCCATCGCTGGGAGGTCGCCGGCGGCGGCGGATATCTCCGCTTCCGTTCCGGGGAGTTCAATCAGAAGAACAGCGAGATCGCCTTCTGGCTCAACACCACCTACTACTTCAACCAGAGGCTCGGCCTAACCGGCGAACTGCGCGGCGCCTATGGCAACGCCAAGATCAATAACCTCAACCCATTCGCATCTCTGGTTGGCCGCCCGCAGATCTCCGAATACCCCTTCCTGGTTGGCCCCACTTATCGCTTCCGCCTGCGCCAGAAGACTGCCCTCAGCGTCTTTGCACTCGGTGGCACCGCCATCGGCAAGTTCGAGGGCGATTCCAAAGGCATCTCCTCGGCCAACCTCGGCCTCTGGCCCTCCACCAACGCGCGCCCCGTCTTCTCCCTCGGCGGTAGCCTCGACCTCAACCTATATCCCAACATCTCCTTCCGCATATCGCCCAGCTACACCGGCACTACCTTCGGCGGCTCGCTCCAGAACAACGCAGGCTTCGAGATGGGCGTGGTCTACCGCTTCGGCCGCCAGAAGTAGCCCCTCGCTGCGTCGTAGCCGCTTTGTCGAGAGTTGTCCCCACGCCATAGAATAATCCGGGGGCCCTTATGACCATCATCCGCCAGGACGACGTAATCCGCAGCGTAGCCGACGCGCTGCAGTACATCAGCTTCTACCACCCGGTCGACTACATCGCCAACCTCGCCCGCGCTTACGAGCACGAGCAATCGCACGCCGCCAAGGACGCCATCGCGCAGATCCTCATCAACTCCCGCATGTGCGCCGAGGGCCATCGCCCCATCTGCCAGGACACCGGCATCGTCACCGCCTTCGTCAAGGTCGGCATGGAAGTCCAGTGGGGCCCATCCGCTACGCACGGCATGATGTCCATGCAGCAGATGATCGACCAGGGCACCCGCGAGGCGTGGCTCAACCCCGACAACCTCCTCCGCCCCAGCATCCTTGCCGACCCCGCATTCACCCGCAAGAACACTGGCGACAACACACCCGCCATGGTCGTCGTCGAGCTGGTCGAAGGCAGCAGCCTCGATATCACCGTCGCCAGCAAGGGCGGCGGCAGCGAGGCGAAGGCCAAGTTCGCCATGCTGAACCCCACCGACTCCATCGCAGACTGGGTGGTGAAGACCGTCCCCACCATGGGAGCCGGCTGGTGCCCGCCGGGAATGCTCGGCATCGGCATCGGAGGCACCGCCGAAAAATCCATGGTCCTCGCCAAAGAGTCGCTCATGGACCCCATCAACATGCACGAACTCATCCAGCGCGCGGCCACCGGCGCGAAGCTAAGCAACATCGAAAATCTCCGCATCGAGCTTTATAACCGCATCAATCAGCTCGGCATCGGCGCGCAGGGCCTCGGCGGACTCACCACCGTCCTCGACGTCAAGATCCTCGACTGCCCCACACACGCGGCGAATCTGCCGGTGGCCATGATCCCCAACTGCGCCGCCACGCGCCATCTGCACATCCGGCTCGACGGCTCTGGGCCTGTGGCTGTTGCTCCTCCCGATCTGGCCGCGTGGCCCAAGCTCACCTACGCGCCGCAGAACGCCCGCCGCGTCAATCTCGCCACCGTTACCCGCGACGACATCCAGACCTGGAAGCCCGGCGAAGTCATCCTGCTCTCCGGCTCGCTCCTCACCGGCCGCGACGCCGCGCACAAGCGCCTCACCGACATGCTCAACCGCGGAGAAACCCTCCCCGTCGACCTGCGTGGCCGCTTCCTCTACTACGTCGGCCCGGTCGAGGCGGTGCGCGACGAGGCAGTCGGCCCCGCCGGCCCCACCACCGCCACGCGCATGGACAAGTTCACCCGCCAGGTGCTCGCCAGCACCGGCCTGCTCGGCATGATCGGCAAGGCCGAGCGCGGGCCAGAGGCCATCGCCGCCATCCGCGAGTTCCACTCCGTCTACCTCATCGCCGTCGGCGGCGCGGCCTACCTCATCTCCAAGGCCATCCAGTCCGCGCGCGTCCTCGCCTTCGCCGACCTCGGCATGGAAGCCATCTACGAGTTCGAGGTCAAAGACATGCCCGTCACCGTCGCCGTCGACTCGCTCGGCACCAGCGTCCACACCACCGGCCCCGCCGAGTGGCAGTCCCGCATAGCCCAGCACCTCCCCAACACCGCCATTTTGCAGTAAGTGGGTGGAGTGTCACAGAAGTTGGTGCCCCATTCATCGCGTCTTTGTCGTATGCGATGAGTGAGCATCGCGCGAACGCGCGACCGTTCCTACCAGTCTCCACTACACTGGGTGCCCCATTCATCGAGCCTTTGTTTCATGCGATGAGTGGGCATCGCGCGAAGGCGCGACCGTCCTACCAGTCTCCACTACACTGGGTGCCCCATTCATCGCGCCTTTGTTTCATGCGATGAGTGGGTATCGCGCGAATGCGCGACCGTCCCTGCCAATCTCCACTAAGATAGCTGCATGCCAATCGGGCTCAAGCGCTACCAACAGACCGGCGATTTTCACTTCATCACCTCCAGTTGTTACCAGCGCCTCCCCTACCTTGCCGGTCCTCTGGCCAAACAAACCTTCGAGGAAATCCTCGAAACCCTCCGCAAACGCCACGGCTTTTACATTGCTGGCTACGTCCTCATGCCGGAGCACGTCCACCTGCTCCTCAGCGAGCCGAAACAGATTACGCTGGCTTCGGTGATTCGCGTCCTCAAGGGCGAGACCTCAAAGCGTCTCAAGGGCACACGAGACCAGTTCTGGCAGCGACGCTACTACGACTTCAATGTCTTCACCGAAGACAAACGCGTCGAGAAGCTGAGGTACATGCACCGCAACCCGGTAGTTCGTGGCCTGGTAGAGAAATCGGAAGACTACCCATGGAGCAGCTTCCATCACTGGGCAACCGGAGAACCCGGTCGTGTCGAGATCGAATCCCAATGGACCGCCCGCCGTCGCGAGTTAACACAGCAATCCCACTCATCGCGATAAAGCCGCGATGAATGGGGCACCCGGCGTATCAGGCGGACGAACCAACTTCTTCCGCTCAATATTTCAATCTAGATAGCTTCGAACGGAGCTTTTGTAGACTCTGTTCGTAATTGTTGAGGTCATTCAGCATCCTCTTAATTCGCCAGGCGCGACCTATCACCGTACTGGAGACATTCACGCTGATTATGAAGAGCGCCGCACTTGTCGTGATCGGAATTACGCGCACGAACAGGATGATGAAGGCGATCAGCATATAGCAAATCTCGATGGCAATTTCGATCGCATCCATAGCTAACGATCGAACGAGCCGGTTTGTATTGTCATGGAGGTATTCGAGGGCACGAATTCTTGCCTCAATTTGGCCTACTCGAAACTTACGGCTTAGTAACGATAGTTGCCCCAACATTCCGATTAGAACTTGTGAAACAAAGTTCCAAAGGGTTAGGATCGCCGCAAGCCACCATCCGAGGGAGACATGGTGGGAGGGGAAGTCCCATATCGTTTTGAGGAAATTTGTCACATCCGCACGATAGCACGCTCAGCGGCCGGGTGCCCCATTCATGCGCAGTTTCATCGCGCATGGGTGGGGTCAGCCTCCGAACTCACCACCGAATTCTACGCCCGGTCCTGAGCCGGGTGCCCCGACTCTCGATTCTGAGATGGGCGCATCGCGCGAAGGCGCGAACCGGGATTCCTGGCGAGCGAACTTGGCTCTCTGGGGTGGGCTACCGCTCCCGCCCATCCACTCTTCGAGACGCTCTATTCCGTGACTATGCAGCGACCCCACGCAGCTGCAATGCCTTCATCCACCGGTCGTTCCCGTAACGATGCTCCAGAAGGTTCGGCAAGTAGTGGCCCTCATCCAACTGAGGCCACCAGATGTCCGTACCGTACTGCCCCACGACGAACTCCGCAGCCTGCTCCGGCGTCGATCCTTTGAGCGCTTGCAGGTTCTCCCTGGGAAGCACCAGCCTCCGCCCGTCGCTGATCTTCAGAACGAACAAGTCGAGCTCCGGCTCAGCGCGATACACCGCTTCGACGATCCGCGGCTCATCCGCGATCAGCTTTGCCCTTTCAATGGCAGCGTCGATCTCCTCGTCCGTCGTCGTCAGTCTATAGTGCGCCATGAATCATCTCCCACAGTTTGACCAACTCTTCGCCGTGCTTTTCAGCCGCTTTCAAAATCTTATTGACGTCCGATCTCTTCGCATTCGGCGGTCGAATGGGTTCGGCTCTGCCGGAAAGGCGAACCTCCCCATCCCCGAATTCAACCAGAACTTCCGTCTCCGCATACTTCCCGTGTATATGGGCCGGCAAATGGTCGTCCGCGTAGGCCGAAAAACGAACGCCGTCGAAAGTTTTTGAGCCCACATCCACAATTTACGCCCGGCAGACCACCCGATCAACCGAAAACAGGTCGTGTGCCGGGTGCCCCAATATCTCGATTCTGAGATGGGAGCTTCGCGCGAAGGCGCGACTGGGGTCCCCGGCGAGCGGACTTGGCTGGCTGGGGTGGGCGACCGCTCCCGCTCCTCCACTCTTCGAGACGCTCTACGCCGCCCCAGCCACCCTTACCCGCCACGCATCCTTCTCCGCCCAGGGTATGCTAAAGTATCCGTAGGTAACACCTTGGAGTACCTCCATGCCCACCACCTCCACGACCAGTCTCAAACTCGACCTCGAAATCAAAGACCGCGTCCAGCGTCTCGCCGCGGCACGTCGCCGGTCGCCGCACTGGGTCATGCTCGAAGCCGTCGAACAATATGTCGAGCGTGAGGAAAAGCGCCTCCAATTCCACCAAGACGCGCTTGCTGCCTGGACCGACTACCAAGCCACTGGCCTCCACGCCACCGCTGAGGAAGCCGATGCCTGGCTGGCCAAACTCGAAGCGGGTGAGGAAGCCGCATCTCCCGAATGCCACATCTGATCTGGACTCCACCGGCGCTCCGCGACATAGCCCGTCTCCATGCCTTCCTGGCCTCCAAGAGCCCCGAAGCCGCCAACCGCGCCGTCAAGGCTATTCGTCATGGCGTCAAAATTCTTGGCCAACACCCGGAGATCGGCCGTCCCATAGAAGAAATGCTGCCCGAGTTCCGCGAGTGGGTGATTGAATTTGGCCAAGGGGCCTACGTCACCCTCTATCGATACGACGGAAAGCAAATCGTCATTCTCGCCGTCCGCCACGGACGAGAAGCCAGCTACTGAGTCAAGCAGCCATGTGCCCCAACTTTCGATTCTGTGACGGGTGCATCATGTGCCAGCGCGATTGCTCCCGCCCATCTCCTCCATGCAACTCCTTTCTGTACCGTCATCTATGACAAACTTCCATCCACCGATGGAAGTATTCTTGCCACATGCCGATAGAGCTCGCGGAGGTAATCCCTATGAGTGTGTCTGCGATCAGTTCCACCGCTGTAAGCAATATGCCGGAGCTTCAGAAGCAAACGCCACCCCCTGTGCCATCGCACTCATCTGCCTCTTTGCCGGCCGATACAGTCACCCTCAGCCCCGCGGCCCTGAAGTCGGCTGACGTAGACCACGACGGCGATAGCCACTAAAGCATCGAACCACATCCCCCATCAGTCTGCGCGGTGCCCATATCTCAATTCTGAGGTGTGGGCATCGCGCTTTTTGCGTGAAGCGCATATCGCCCTCCGCAAGGAGTTCGCCCGTCCGCGCTGGACTTGGTATTCTCATCCTGCAATGGCAACTGAACCCCGCCCCTCCGAAACATCCACCGCCAAGCCCCCCATCTATCTCCTCGATTCGATGGCCTTCATCTTCCGCGCCTATCACGCCATGCAGCGCCAGCGCCCCATGACCACGCGCACCGGCATCCCCACCGCAGCCACTTACGTCTTCGTCAACATGATCAACAAGCTGCGCAAGGACTTCGCCCCGCAGCTTCTTGCCGCCGTATACGACCTCTCAGGTCCCGTCTTCCGCGACGAGCGCGCCCGCGAGATGAAGCCTCTGCGCAAGTGGAACGTCAAGACGCAGCAGTTCGACGAGGTCGACTACGCCGGCTACAAGGCCAACCGAGCAGAGACGCCCCCCGACCTCATCCAGCAGCTCCCCTACATCCGCCGCGCGCTCGAAGCCTTCCGCATCCCCATCCTCAGCTACGAGGGCTTCGAGGCCGACGACGTCATCGGCACGCTCGCCGCGCGTCTCTCCGCGCTCGGCCACCGCGTCTTCGTCGTCTCCTCCGACAAGGACATGATGCAGTTGGTCACGCCCGAGGTCAGCATCCTCAATCCCACCAAAGACAACCTCGTCCTCGATCCCGCTGGAGTCGAGTCCGTCCTCGGCGTCCCACCCGAGCGCGTCATCGATGTGATGGCCCTGCGCGGCGACGCCGTCGACAACATCCCCGGCGCACCCGGCATCGGCGACAAAGGCTCCGTCGAACTCATCCAGCAGTTCGGTACCGTCGAGGCCGCGCTCGACGCCGCAGTCTCCACACCCGACTCCATCAAGCGTAAAACGTATCGAGAATCGTTACAAAATAATCGCGAAAACATTTTGCTGTCGAAGGAACTCGTCACCATCCACACCGAAGTGCCCATCGAGTTCTCCCTCGATGCTATGCGCACCCAGCCCGTCGACAATGCCGCCTGCCGCGAGCTCTTCTCCGAGCTTGAATTCACCACTATGCTCAAGGACCTCGCGCCCGCCGCCGGCAACACCGCCATGGAATACAACCTCAACCCCACTCCAGACGAGATCGCCTCGCTCCTAGCTGCCGCCTGCAAGCTCGTCGACGGCACCGCACCCTTCGGCCTCGCCATCGCCATCTCCGAAGACGCGCGCGCAATTTCAGAAGAGATCGCCACCGACTCCGACACCGACGCCGAACCCGAGCCGCCCCCTGCTGAGACGATGTATATGTTTGCCGCGCCCGCAGCCCTCGCATCCACTGCACCATCGTCCGCTGATCCCTGCACCCTGATCCCTGCCCCCTATTCTCTTGGCCTCTCCACCGACGGCGTCTCCGCCATCGAGAGCGCCCTCGAAGCGCCCAACCTCCGCGCCGCGCTGGAAGACGCAACCCTCCCCAAACTGGTCCACGATCTCAAGTCTGTCCTGCGCGCCCTCGCCCCGCACAACATCACTCTGCGCGGTGACATCACCGACGTCATGCTGCAGAGCTACCTCATCAATCCTACGCACGGTTCGCACACGCTCGTCGACATCGCCGCCCGCTCGACGAATCGCGCGCTCGTCCATCAGCCGTCGAAGGCGAATCCTGTCGATCCGAATCGTCTCCCCGAAGCCGCCGCTGCCATCGTCCGCCTTGCCCGCGTCTTCGCCGATCAGATGGCCGAGAGCGATGCCGCCGCTGCGTCCTCCGGCTCAACCCTCGGCCCCGTGCAATCCTCCCCGCTCCTCCATCTCTACCGCACCATGGATCTTCCGCTCGTCCCCGTCCTACTGCGCATGGAGCAGGCCGGCGTCCGCATCGACACGGCTGTCCTCTCCGCCATGTCTACGCGCCTTGCTGTCGAAATGGACACCCTCGCCGAGAGGATATTCGATCAGTCCGGCCATCGCTTCAATCTCAACTCGCCCAAGCAACTCGGCGACGTGCTCTTCAACCGGATGCAACTGCCCAAGCCGTCGAAGCACGGCAAGGGCAAGGTCATCTCTACCGCGCAGGATGTGCTCGAAGAGTTGGCTGAGCATCACCCCGTCCCAGCGCTCGTCATCGAGCATCGCCAGCTCGCCAAGCTCCGCTCCACATATCTCGACTCACTGCCTCACCTGGTCGACGCCGAAGGTCGCGTCCACACCACCTTCAACCAGGTCGGCACGGCGACTGGGCGGCTTTCCTCCACCAATCCCAACCTGCAAAACATCCCCGTGCGCACCGCCCTCGGCCGGGAGATTCGTGCCGCCTTCATCCCCGCCCCCGGCAATCTGCTCCTCTCCGCGGATTACTCGCAGATCGAGCTGCGCCTCATGGCGCACTTCTCGCAGGACCCGCTCCTGCTCAACGCCTACCGCACCGGCCAGGACATCCATACCCTCACCGCGTCGGAAGTTTTCGGCATTCCTGTAGCCCAGCTCGATAAAGAGACGCGCGCCCGCGCCAAGGCCGTCAACTTTGGCATCGTCTACGGCATCTCCCCCTTCGGCCTCGCAGCGCAGCTCGGCATCGATCAGAAGATCGCCAGGCAATATATTGAGACCTACTTTGCCCGCTACTCCGGCGTCCGCGCTTTCATCGACCGCACGCTGGAGACCGTCCGCCGCGACCAGGCCGTGCGCACTTACTTCGGCCGCGTCCGTCCCATCCCAGACATCTCTTCGCGCAACCCCAACATGCGCGGATTCGCCGAGCGCACCGCCATCAACACGCCCCTGCAGGGCACCGCCGCCGACCTCATCAAGCTCGCCATGATCCGCATCGACGCCGAGATCGCCGCGCGCAACCTCCGCTCCCGCATGACCCTCCAGATTCACGACGAATTGCTCTTCGATGTAATCCCCGCAGAGGCCGACGAACTGCAAACCCTCGTCAAGCAAGAGATGGAACACGTCGCCGAGTTCAGCGTCCCCATCCTCGCCGAAGTAGGCCTCGGCCCCAACTGGCGCGACATCAAATAGCCTTACCGGTTGGTGCAGGAAAACTGTTGTCTCCGCTGGGCCGCGCGACTAATGTAAAGATGTGGGATCGAAGACGTTTGACGGCGTGTGGTTTATCTCGTATGTGCATGACCACCTGCCGCCGCATGTGCATGGGCAGTATGCGGAAACCCGGGTTATCGTCGACTTGCTGCCGGGCGGCGCGATCCGGAAGTCGAAGCGCCGGGATGTAGTGCGGCCTGTCAACGCCAAGCGGAGTGAGGTGCGGCGTATTCTTGAAGTAGCGGCTGTCCACTCGGCCGAGTTGAAGGAGCTTTGGGAGAAAACACATGGATCGACATCCTAACGATCTGACGACAGACGAAGAAATCGACGAGGCAATTGAGCAGGCGAAATTGATAGCGGACGAACCGCGCATTGTGGACGCGGCGTATCGTCCTGAGCCGGGGCTGGAGTTCCTGATGCTGAAGCTGAGTGATGGCCGGCGAATGCTGATTCCGCGCGAAGAGCTGAGCGAGTTGAAGGATGCCACGCCGGAGCAGGCGGCCGATCTGCAGATTGGACCGCACGGCGTAGACGTCTGGTGGCCGCAGTTGGACGACGGCCTCTATCTCCCGGACTTCCTCGAATACCGCTGGGGCAAAGAGCCCCGCCGCGTCGCCGCGTAGAGCCTCTCATAGACCGCCTGTGCGGCAGCGGTCACGCCCCGCCGAGGCCACGAACTGCAAACCCTCGTCAAACAACAGATGGAACACGTCGCCGAATTCAGCGTCCCCATCCTCGCCGAAGTAGCCCTCGGCCCCAACTGGCGCCACATCAAGTAGCCGCTGACCGGGTGCCCCATCCTCGACGCACAGTTTCATCGCGCGGCAGGGTGGGGTATCGAGCGAAGCTCGACCGCGCTCAAGAAAAACCAAAAACTATCAGCTAATGTTCTCTTATTATTCGCCTATAATCTGTGGAGATATACTTGCGGGAAAGGCACAGAAAATGAGAACTCGATCCTTCCGACTGTTGGCAGCATTGGGACTATTGCTGTGCGTTGCCGGGGCATGGGCACAGTCCACAGCTGCGCCAACGGCTCAGAGCGTCGACACACTCAAGAAGTTAGCGGCCAGCGGGGACTCAAATGCACAATACAAACTTGCTGGACATTATCTGGCGGGAGCTGGGGTTCAACAGAGTACCGCTGAGGCATTAGTGTGGTTTCGCAAAGCCGCCGAGCGGGGAGATGCAAAATCACAGTATGAGCTTGGCCAGCTTTATGAAGATGGTGGCCCGATGACTGTGGTTAAGCGACCCGATGGTTTATTTGAGGGGACACCGGCGACCGGCAATGCTGCAATTCCTAAAGACATTGCTTTAGCCGCAATATGGTTTCGCAAAGCTGCGGAGCGGGGCTACTCTCTTGCACAAAATCACCTTGGAATGCTGTACGAAAATGGGGAAGGTATACCCCAAGACTACCGAGAAGCATATTTCTGGCTAAGCCTTGGCGAAGCAAACGGATCAACTTCTACTACTAACGATGTTGATGAACGTGACCGCGTGGCTTCTCACCTAACAAAAGCCGTTTTACTGCAAACACAGGAACGGGCGCGGAAGTGGGTAGTGGATCATCCTGCTAAGACGCCGCTGCAGTGATATGTGGTTCGTATACGCCGTCTTGAAAGCCCAGAATGTACTCAGGTAATTGACTCATTATCTGGCTAGGGGGGATTATGGAGCATGCCCTCATCAAGTTTGGAACATTCGCTGAATAATGCCACCATTGGCGCATTGGCTGGGGCATTGGCTGGGTTAGTAGCGAATCTACTTATAAACAGATGGTCGCGTTGGAGACTGTATCGAAAATTAGATTTCATCTCGCAACCACGGGTTGGGGCACGAACCAGCGTGCGTATCTATAACGGCTACATCTTTCCGCTAAACTCCGTCTACGCCTACATCACTATAGAAAATGATCCGTCAGATGTACTTAAGCCACCCGCTGGTTATGACGCCTATATATCGCCTGCCCATTGCAGCAAAGTGCAGGAAGATCGGCTCTGTTGGTCTATCGCCCCTAATCCTCCATGCGTCGATGTATATCCTGGAGAAAAGCAGAGCCTAGACATAGTTGAATTCACTAACGATTCCGACTGGATTAGGATTCCGTCGGAAAGTGGGTGGGGGATGTCACGTGTGTTTCTCAAGAAACAAAAGTACAAAGCAACAATCAAAATCGTTAGCAAGGACACGAAGGCTAAAGAGTTCCTGATAGAGATTGACCCAACTAATAACTTGAACCCTATAATACTTCGCTGATATAGATGTATAGGTCGAGTGTCCCATTCATCGCGGCCTTACAGCCATGAGTGTGCAGCCGCCCCGCGCGAACCGCTCTCCCTGGTTCAGCCTTAAAATCTCGCCCGCAGCTCGAAGCTCTGCGCCACCGGCTCCACGATCTTCACCCGCCCATGCCGGGTGCCCCATCCTTTCACAGTCTCATCGTGAAAGGGTAGGATTCAGGCGATCCGCTCTCCTCGATGACCAGCACCACCGCCTCGAACGGAAGGCACGCGTTTACGCATGCCGAAGAGTACATCTCATTGAGCCTTTCGCGTCCTGGGCCGCGTACCGGTCAAGGATGCGAAAAAATAATTCCCTCAAAATCCCCAGCAAATCCGCATGTCAAGACCCTCGAGCCTCCGAATTTCTACTAACCAACCCCGTATCAACCACTTATCTCCGAAAAATACTTGGCATAGTAGTTATGCTCCAACGCGTAGAATTAAAGTAGATGAAAAGATAGTTCCAGGCAGACGTGCTGCATTCAGACAACATTACGAGTGCATCATATTTGTTTTCAAGATCATAAATATAACACGTTTAGAATGTTTATCTTAGCCATTCAATGCTGCCTAAGTCTTTATTTTTGCTTATCTTGCAAAAATAAGGGGGGAGGGGGGGGAGGGTACATCAGACTGGACCAGCGTATCTCTGCATCCGGTAATCTGATTCCAACCGCCATGCCCAATTCGAATCCCAAGATCGCAACCCTGCTCATCGACTGTCCCGACCGCAAGGGAATCGTTGTCGCCATCGTGAATTTCCTGGTCGAACGTTACGACATCAACATCCTCAATGCCGACCAGCATCAGGACGTCGAGCTTGGCCTCTTCTTCATGCGCGTCGAGTTCGCCACCGACACCGCCGGTTTCAGCGAAGCAGCATTCCGCGCGGCGTTTGAGCCTATCGCCCGCGACTTCCAGATGAACTGGCGCATCGAGTTCGCAGAGGGCGCGCAGAATGTTGCTCTCTTCGTCTCGCAGTATCTACACTGTCTCGCAGACCTTCTCCTGCGTCACCAGACTGGCGAGTTCCGCTGCAACGTCGCGCTCATCGTCAGCAACCACGAGGCCGCTCGCCCGTTGGCCGAGTTCCACAAAGTTCCGTTCCACTTCATGCCCGTCACGCACGACAACAAACAGCAAGTGGAAGACGCTCAGCTTACCCTTCTCGTAAAACACAAGATCGACCTCATCGTCCTCGCCCGCTACATGCAGATTCTCTCGCCCAAGTTCGTCGCCGCCTATCCGCGCCGCATCATTAATGTTCACCACTCGTTTCTGCCCGCGTTCACCGGCGCGCGCCCGTATCACGCGGCCTTCGAGCGCGGCGTCAAGCTCATCGGCGCCACAAGCCATTACGTCACCGAAACGCTCGACGAGGGTCCCATCATCGAGCAGGACGTCACCCGCATTTCGCAGAATGACCAACTGCCCTCGCTCATCCAGAAGGGCCGCGACCTGGAGCGCATGGTTCTCTCGCGCGCCGTGCAGTGGCACCTGGACCACCGCATCCTTTCCTATGCCAACAAGACCGTCATCTTCGCCTGAGTAGGATCACTGATGCCCTTTGCCCATCGACCGCACTTCGACTGGCGACTCCGCACCCGCACTCTCCCACTCGGCCCTCGCACGCTCATCATGGGCATCCTGAACACAACGCCCGACTCGTTCTCCGACGGCGGTCGCTTCCTCGATCCCAACGCCGCGCTCACTCACGCGCTCCAGATGCTCGATGATGGCGCGGACATCCTCGACCTCGGCGGCGAATCCACACGCCCTAACTCCACACCCGTCACGCCGACTGAAGAGCAAGCGCGTGTGTTGCCCATCCTGCGCACGATTCTAGCGGCGCGCCCCAACGCTATCGTCTCCATCGACACCTATCACGCCGAGACAGCGCGTTTTGCCATCGAAGCGGGTGCGGAGATCGTCAACGATGTCAGCGGGCTTCTCTGGGACAACGCAATGGCCGCAACCTGCGCGGAACTCCACTGCGGCGTTGTCCTGATGCACACGCGTGGTCGCCCGCAGCAGTGGCGCATACTGCCTGCCCTCGCGCACGATGAAGTAGTACCGCTCGTCCTTAGCGAGTTGGGAGAACGAACCAATGCAGCACTAACCGCCGGCATCCGTCGCGATGCCATCGTCCTCGATCCCGGCTTCGGCTTCGGCAAGATTCTTGATGAGAACTTCCCCCTGCTCGCCCATCTCGACACCGTACACGCCCTCGGTTACCCGCTGCTAGCCGGCCTCTCGCGCAAAGGCTTCCTGCTCAAATCCCTCGCCACAAAGCCGGCATCCCCACATCTCGATTCTGAGATGTGGGTTTCCGCGAGCACCGCCGCCAACACCGCGGCCATCCTTGCCGGAGCCCACATCCTCCGCGTCCACGACGTCCATCCAGCCCGCGAAACCGTCGCCATCGCCGACCGCATCCTCGCCGCCGAAGACGATGCAACGTAGTACGTGAGATTTTAATTAAGCAATGTGCAGCGGATAGATTATTCCGTCGACCCCTCTGCATCCGCAGCAAGTGCGAGTCCAGGTTGCCAGTCTTCCGCTTCCATCGGTTTCAACGTCAAACCGATCGCTTTGATTCCGCCTTTCTTGCTGTCCTCCATATCTTTGTCCCCAATTCCAAGTTCTCTGAGTTTGCGCGCAATGGAAAAGACGCCGCCGCGACCATCGATCTTGGTGACAATATCGTCAAAGCATGCCCCTGCTGCTTTCAGTCTGTTCCCCAGATCAATGAAATCCTCGTATATGCCAGCAAGCTTTCCGTAGACGGCAAGCGCTGCATCGCGAATTTTATCGGCATTCTGTGCAATCTCCGACTGTTGCCAGCCAAACGCCACTGCCTTCAGGAGAGCAATCAGCGTAGTTGGCGTAGCCAGAAGCACGCCCGAACTTGCGCTGAACTCGATCAATGACGGGTCCTGCTCCAGTGCCGCACTGAATAGCACCTCGCTGGGCAGAAAGCAGACCACAAAGTCCGGCGAGTCCACAAACTGTCGCCAGTACCCTTTGCTGGACAGATCCTTCAAATGTTCCCGCACTCGCGCCGCGTGGGCCACCAGCTTGGCCGTGCGCACCACCTCATCCTCTGCGCTGCTGGCATCCAGAAACGCATCCAGCGGAGTCTTCGCATCCACGATGATCGTTCGTCCGTTCGGCATCTTGACCACAAGATCGGGACGATAGCTCGCGTCCTCCCCGCGCACGAACCGTTCCACATCGAATGAAGCGTACTGCACCATTCCTGCAAATTCCACGCACTTCCTCAGTTGCAATTCGCCCCAGTTTCCTCTTGCTTTGGGTGCGCGCAATGCCTGCACCAACTGCGTTGTCTCTTTACGCAAATCAGTGTGCGACCGCTGAATGTTCTGCACCTCGGCGAGCACGGCGGCGTAGGCACCCTCGCGCTTTATTTCCAGCGCAGCAGTATCGACTCCCAGCTTCGCCAGCGACTCCTGCATCGGCTTGAGCAGTGTCTCGATGGCGGTCTGCTTCTCATTCAGCTTGCTCGTCGCCTGCCTCTGCTGATTCTCCAACTGCTGCTGCGAGAGCTGTAGCAGTTGTTGACTGTTCGCGTCGAGCGCGCTTGCAGCCAACGCCTTGAAGCTATCCTTAAGGCTCTTCTCGACATCCATCAGCGCCTGTATCTTCTCGCCTGTCGCCTCCAGCTTTGCCCGCGTACCGGCAAGCTCTTCCCCAGCGGCTTTGCTAGCCTCGCGCTCAGTCTTCAACTCCTCTTCCTTGTTCGCCAGGTTCCGATCTTTCTCTTCGGTCAACTTGCGAAGAGCTGCCAGCTCGGCATTTGCGCCCTGTGCGCGCCCATTCGCGATCAGCCACGCCACCACCGCACCTGCCACAAGTCCAACCGCGAACCACACCACCAGCATTATTTGCATCCCACCAATCTACGCCAGTTGTTCGCTAAATCCCAAGTCAGGGCTGTATTCCCCTTGATTGCAGCGCTTCGCATCACCTCCCGCAGGCCAGACTTCCCAGCCAATTACCCCCGCTTTGCTTTACACTCGTCTAGGCGCTCGGTATCCTTGAGACTTGCGCATATATTCTTGCGCATCCCTGCTACACTCTGCCCGGCACTTGTCCGGATTGGAACCGCAGCACTGAAATTTGCTACACCGCACCGCGATAGAAACGAATGGCACACAGGAGAACGAAATGGCAGCAGTAGAAGAAAAGGTAAAACAGATTATCGTCGAGCAGCTTCAGGTGGATGAGGCCGAAGTCACCCCAGGCGCCAGCTTTCAGGAGGACCTCGGTGCCGACTCGCTCGACGTCGTCGAACTCGTCATGCAGTTTGAAGAGGGCTTCGACATTCAGATCCCCGACGAGGACGCCGAGAAGATCAAGACCGTCAAGGACGCCATCGACTACATCGAGAAGAACCAGAAAGCGGCCAAGTAAGAATGGAAGCCACACCCCCGATGCAGCAGCAACCATGGCGGCGCAGGGTTGTCGTCACTGGAATTGGCCTCGTCTGCGGGGTCGGCAAAACCGTGCCTGAAGTTTGGGAGGGCCTGCTCGCTGGCCGCAGCGGAATGGCGGAGATCAAGGCATTCGATCTCACCGGCCATCCCGTACGCATCGCCGCCGAGGTCAAGGACTTCGACCCGCTGCACTTCATCGAGAAGAAAGAGGCCCGCAAGATGGGCCGCTTCATCCATTTTGCGATTGCCGCCGCGCAGGAGGCCATGGACCACTCCTGCCTCAAGATCGACGAGTCGAACCGTGATCTCGTTGGCGTGCATATCGGCTCAGGAATTGGAGGCTTCGACGTCATCGAGCGCGAACATGCGGCCATGATGGCCGGAGGTCCACGCAAAATTTCGCCCTTCTTCATCCCCGGAGCTATCGTCAACCTCGCCGCCGGACACGTCTCCATCCGCTTTGGCGCGCGCGGCCCCAACGAGGCAACCGCAACCGCTTGCGCCTCTTCGGCTCACTCTATCGGCGATGCCTTTCGCATCATTGAGCGCGGCGATGCAGACGCTATGATTGCCGGTGGCACCGAGGCCGCCATCACTCCCATGAGCGTCGGAGGATTCGCGGCCATGAAGGCCCTCTCCACACGCAACGACGACCCCACACACTCCTGTCGCCCTTGGGACAAGGACCGAGACGGCTTCGTATGCGGCGAGGGAGCAGGAATCCTCGTCCTCGAAGAACTCGAGATGGCGCGTACACGCGGAGCCCACATCCTGGCCGAGATTGTCGGTTACGGCATGTCTGCCGACGCATACCACATGACCGGCATGGCGCCCGAAGGAGAAGGTTGCCGACGCGCCATGAACGCAGCACTCAAGGTCGCGGGCATCTCGCCCGACAAGATCGATTACGTCAACGCACACGCCACCGGAACCCCGCTGGGCGACGCGCTGGAGTCCAAGGCCATCGAAAATGTCTTTGGCGAGCGCGCCCTCAACCACACCCTGCTGGTCAGCTCCACCAAATCCATGACCGGTCATCTGCTGGGCGGTGCCGGTGGCCTGGAGGCAGGCGTCACCATCATGGCATTGATGCATCAGATCGCCCCGCCCACAATGAATTTGGACGAGGTCGATCCTGTCTGCCGTCTCAATTACGTTCCCAATAAGCCACAGCCGGCGAAGATCGACTACGCCCTTTCCAACTCCTTCGGCTTCGGTGGCACCAACGGATCGCTGGTCTTCAAACGCTGGACGGAGTAGCCTCCGACCGTCTCACATAGCATCCATTAGGGCTGCGCCATTCGCCACGGCGACTCATTGCTCCATCCGTTCAACTGCTTGACCGCCCAGACGGTATCTTTGTCCGTGTGGCACGAGTTGCATGGATTAGGCACCCCCGACTGATCGGTCAGTGCCGGAGTAATAAACCGGAATGTATGGCTGGCCACAAAATTATCCTTGACCGTCTGCTCGATGCGCGGCATGTGGCAGGCAACACACTGGCTCCCAGCGCTGCCCGTCGCGTGGTGCGTGTGCTCGGCTACCGTTCCCTTTAGACCGGCGGGATTCTGCTCTGAAGCCGCATGGCACCGTAGGCACAGCGAATTGCCCTCCGCCTTCAGATTGCTCTCATGCGCATTGCTATGGACATTGTGGCAATCAAAGCACCGTAACTCTCGGTGATACATCGTGCTCTGCACAAAGTCGTTACCCTGCATCCGGTTCTTGTGCGCGGTCATATCGGTGTATTGGAAGAAGTTGGTCGTACCCGGCTTCAACTCTTCTAGCCGCCAATAGTCTGCCAGCCGCTTGCCGGCGATATAGCCCACTGGCCAGTCGTAGTGTGGGCTTGGCTGCGCAGTTGAGCCGGTTTCACTCAGCGGCCGGCCCTGGCTATGGCACTGAATGCAGGTATCGTTGCCGAGTACGTAATCCAGCTTTGCTGGATTCACGATGTTCGTTCGCATCGGCTTGGCCACGTGTGCGCTGCCGGGGCCGTGACACTTCTCGCAGCCCACATTCCATTCTGTCACCTGCTTGGTCGCGATGTCGTAATTCACGCTGTGGCAACCGTCGCACAGCGGCCCGGTAGGACGATCGAAATTGGTCGGCCCGTAGAACGGGACCCACCAGTCCGTTCCTGCATCGGTGTGGTAAGGCAACCAGCGCTTCTTCGCAACGTCCCACTGAGCCGGTTCCGCGTAGTAATCGTCGCCGATCTTGGTGAAGAATCGCTGCTTCCATCGGCTGCCGTATACGAACGCTACGTCCTTCAATTGAAATGTAACCAACGGATCGGCATGGGTGAAGTCCGCCAGTACCGCCTCTGGATACTCCTTCGGGTCGCGCACAACATTGGACATGCGCGTCTGCTTCCAGCCGGCATAAACCGCGGCATGGCACCGCTTACAACTCGCGGAGCCGACATAGTGGCTTGGCTGCGCCCCCTGGGCAGCGAAGTGAGCCAGTAGCATAATGTCCACCAACACCCAGCAAAATGGTAGCCGCAAAGCTCCCGCCATGCTGTGTAGTTTAGCTGAACGCAGCCGTCGCGGCCACGCTTATCAGCACGATCAGCAGCCACCAGCCAACCACTACCGCCGCTGCCTGGCCCCTCTTCACCTTAGCCACAATTGCGCCGCCCATCACCAGAAGCACCAGTGCCCAGATCGCGACCACATCCATCGAGCTCAGCAGCGTACGCAGCCACGGCGACGCATCGGGAAAGTAGTAGCCCAGGCCGGTGCCTGCCGGCATCTTCATGTCGAAACCCTCAGTGTTCCCACTAAACCAGAGCCGCACCATCGTCACCAGATCAACCAGCAGGTGGGGCAGGGAACAGTACATCCAAAGGCAGAGAATCTTCCCATACTTCGACCTCGATCCCAGTCCGAAGTTGAAGGTTACCCAAAGCAGCAGCGCCGCCAGTGCAGAGAACGCCAGCACTAACAACGGAGACGCGTACGATGAAATCTGGTAGCCAAGAATCATCCCATGCATCTGCTTGGCCCGCTGATCGGGTGTAAGGCCGGAGAGCTGACTCATCTGGCTTGGGTTCATCTGTATCTGCGTCTCCACCACCTGCTGCCAACCCACCTGGTGTTGGATCGTAAACGCCACTCCCAGTGCAGACAGAGAGAGCAAGATAAACGGAAGCCACCAGGATGTGCTGCGCAGAATGTCCTTGAAGGTTGCCGATGGCGCTACAAAGGTATTCACGACGCGCTCCATCTGACTCAGGCCGCGCTGCTCATTGCCACCATCCCCAACCTCATCCATTGCGTTCCTCCTGCCTCATCTGGCCATACGGATTGTAGTCTTCAGGCAGGCCGCATGCGAGAGTCTTCTACCCCGCATCCGGCACAAACAGAAAAGCCTCCCATATTTCTCCGGAAGGCCTTTCCTGCGACTTGCACCAAACGGGTCCTACATCGTAACGCCGCCGCCTAGCTTCTTTTCTTTATTCAACTCGTTGGTTTTGCGTGCGCCCATGGCCATCTGCACCCAGTGGTCTGCCAACGCCAGATCCGCCTTCCGCGCCACGTCGTTGGGGCAATCCACATTGGCTTTGCTGCGATAGGTCAACTGTAGATAGGTCATCGCGTCGTCGTAGTTGGGATTCAGCTCGATAGCCTTGGCCAGGTACTTTAACGCCTCGTTCACCAGGTCCGTATTGGCATCCTTTAGCTTCGAGCAGGCGCTTTTGGTCATCTTCTTATTGCCTTCGCCGTCGTCCTGCAGCCCATCCGCTGACAGGATGGGAACGGTATTCTTGTAATGCTCCAGATTCCAGTCGATGCTGCCCACGATGTAGTAAGCCTCGGGATCGTTCGGCGTGGCCGCAATCACCTTCAACTCGTACTCCTTGGCCAGATCGAACTTCCCAATGTTGCGATCGATGGACGCGACCTCCTTCAGAGAGGTCAGGTCGTTCGGGTCTTTTGCCAGCACTTCATTGAACCCGTCCAGAGCCTTCTGCGCGGTCGCCAGATTCTCCGGAGACGTAAGGCCCGGAACTACCTGGTAGGCGTACGATGTGGCCAGGTACAGCTTGGCACTGTCCGACGTCGGATCCAGCTTCACAGCGGTCTGGAAGTTGTTCACCGCCGCCTCATACTGGGCGTTCTTGAATGCCGCAACCCCTTTGTTAATCTGGTCTCGCGACTTCAACCTGTCGCAGCCCATAGATGTCCCAAGCAACACAAGCAGTGCTACTGAAACCGGAATTCGTGCTGTCAATTTCATGGCGCGGTGACTCTCCTTCGATGAAGCGCGTAGTTCAAATCAAAAAACGCGGGTTGAGTTTCTCTTGTCCCAACGATTGTAATGGTTGCGGACCCGCCCTGACCAGTGACAGGGGTCACGCCTTTCATGAAACCTTGCACTTGCACTGCATTTAGGGCAAATTAAAACCGCCTTTAACCATGCGTGTGTCAAACACAGCATCCATCGCAACAGTGGCGTCGCTGGCAATCTGGAATGCATTGTCGGCAATCTATCCATAGACGAATCCTGCTACCAATTGGACGCGTGCCAACTAAAAAATAGCCGATTGGTGCACTTCTGCTCTGCAGGTACAGGATGGCCCGATTCAGCTCCTTTCATCGCACCATGCAACACACCCTCTCCCTGGCCGAATAGAGGGTGCTGCGGAGACTTTGGTCACATGCTTCTAACGCTTATATTCCGGAAGCACTTGGTAGCCCGTGTGCAGCAGTTGTTCGGCCTTGTGGCTGGCCGGCGCACCCAGAAACTCGTCATAAAGTTGTTTGATGTACGGATTGTGGTGGGAGCAGCGCAACTGGTCGGCGTGGTCCTCGCTGTACAGTCCCGCGGCCCGCTTGATGCGCAGTTCGTTGGTGGCACCGTAGGGCTGACCGCCCCCGCCGACGCATCCGCCGGGGCAGGCCATCACTTCGACAAAGTGATAGGGAGGCTCATCCCCTGCTGCCTTGGCTTCTCGTATCTTGTCGATCACCTGCTCTACGTTGGCAAGGCCATGGGCCACCGCGATACGAACCGTAGTGCCGGCCACATCGATCGAGGCTTCCTTGACCCCCTTCAACCCGCGTGTCGCATGGAAATCGACCTTGGCAGCGTCCGTTCCGGTGACATAGAAGTACGCGGTGCGGAGTGCTGCTTCCATCACTCCTCCGGTCGCCCCGAAGATGGTTGCCGCGCCGGTGTACATGCCCAGCATTTGGTCGCACGGCTCGTCCGGAATGGTCACAAAGTCGATGCCCGACTGTTTGATCATGCGCGCAAACTCGCGCGTCGTGATCGAGACGTCCACGTCCTGATAGCCCGACGAGTACATCTCCTTGCTGCGGATGATCTCCGACTTCTTCGCCGTGCAGGGCATGATCGAGACCATGTATATCTTGGCAGGATCGATCCCTTGTTTCTGCGCATAGAAAGTCTTGGAGAGTGCGCCAACCATGGCATGCGGCGACTTGCAACTTGAGAAGTGCTGGATCATATCGCCGTGGAACTTCTCCATGAAGTTGACCCAGCCGGGGCAGCAACTGGTGATCAGCGGAAGCACGCCTTTGCCTTCCAGCAGGCGCGATTTGAACTCGGTGGCCTCCTCGATGATAGTCAGATCGGCACCGAAGTTGGTGTCGAAGACTCCCTTGAAGCCCATGCGCCGCAGCGCCGCGTAGATCTTGGGGGTCAGGTTGGTGCCTACCGGGAATCCGAAGGCCTCGCCCACCGCCACCCGTACCGCGGGCGCGATCTGCACTACGCAGTACGCATCCGGATCGGCCAGCTTGTCCCACACCTTCGTCGATTCGTCGTACTCGGTGATCGCTCCCGTGGGGCAGTGGGCCGAGCACTGGCCGCAACGCACGCAGGGAGAATCCCACAGTGGTATATCTCCTGCGGCGGCGATGCGAGTTTCAAATCCGCGGTTCAGGAAGCTAAGCGCCCACACGTTCTGGTCCTGCTGGCACACCTGAATGCAGCGACCGCAGGAGATGCATTTGCGCGAGTCCAGCACAATGCTGTGCGTCGAATCGTCAATCGGATGTTGCGGAACAATGTTATCCAGACCCGTTCTGGTCAGTTCGAAGTCGGCGGCCAGGCTCTGCAACTCGCAGTTCTGGTTGCGCAGGCACGTCAGACACTCGTTGGGATGCCGGGAGAGGATCAGCTCCAGCACCGATCGCCGTACCTCCACAATCTCCGGCGTCTCCGTCAGGATGTCCATCTTGTCTTCGACGGAGGTACAACAGGCGCGCAGCATCTTGCCGTTGTTCTTGATATGCACAATGCATATTCCGCAGGCTGCGGTAGCATCCAGATCGGGATGCTTGCACAGCGTGGGAATGCGTACATGCACCTGGCGCGCTGCGTCCAGAATGCTGGTGCCCTTGGCTACTTCTACCGGCAATCCATTGATCGTGGCGTGAATTGTATTGCTCATAGCGTCTTTTTCTCGATCCGTAGTGGTCATGCTTGGGGTGTGGCGGCAGGCAGCAACCGCTCTGTGAACTCATGCTCAAAATGACGAATGGCGGACAGCGTCGGATTGGGTGCAGTCTGGCCCAGTGCGCAGAGCGATGCCTTTTGCATCGCCTTGGCCACCTTGCGGATGGTGCGGATGTCCTCCGCTGTTCCTGTGCCATCCACAATCTTGCTCAACAGATGCAGCATCTGTGTTCCGCCAATCCGGCAGGGAGCACACTTGCCGCACGATTCATCGACGCAGAAGTCCAGGTAGAACTGGGCCAGCTCCACCACGCTGTCGTTCTCGTCGATCACGATCATGCCGCCGGAGCCCATCATCGAGCCAAGCTGCTGCAGGTTTTCATAGCTCACAGGCGTATCGAACTGGTACTCCGGAATCATACCGCCCGAGGGTCCGCCGGTCTGGATGGCCTTGATCTTCAGGCCGCTGTCCGTGCCGCCGCCGATCTTTTCGATCACATCACGCAGCGTCATGCCCATCGGAACCTCGACCAGGCCGTTGTTCTTGCTCTTGCCGGTCAGCGCAAACAACTTGGTCCCTTTGGATTTTTCCGTGCCCCGCGAGCTGAACCACTTCGCCCCCTTCAGCAGGATGATAGGTACATTGGCCAGCGTTTCTACATTGTTAATGCAACTGGGCTGGTCCCACAGTCCCTTGACCGCGGGAAATGGCGGGCGTGGACGCGGCGTGCCGCGCTTGCCTTCGATGGATGCGATCAGGGCCGTCTCTTCGCCGCACACAAACGCTCCTGCGCCCAGGCGAATTTCAAAGTCGAAGCCCCATCCAGAATCCAGCACGTTCTTACCCACCAGTCCGGCTGCGCGTGCCTGGCGCAGCGCCTTCTCAACCCGCTCCACTGCCAGCGGATACTCGGCGCGAATATAGAAGACGCCGTGGGTCGCGTTCATGGCGCGGGCCGCAATCAACATGCCCTCAATCACTGCATGAGGATCGCCTTCCAGCACCGATCCGTCCATAAATGCTCCGGGGTCGCCCTCGTCGCCGTTGCAGATGACGTATTTGATCTCCGATGACACCTTGCGCGTCAGATCCCACTTCAAGCCGGTCGGGAATCCAGCGCCGCCGCGGCCGCGCAGGCCGCTGGCCAGCATCTCCTGGCATATCTCCTCGGCGCTCATCTTCAGAGCCTTGCGCAGCGCCTTGTAGCCGTCGCGTGCAATATAGTCGTCCAGCTTCTCCGGATCCATCTTGCCGTTGTTCTCCAACACAGAGAACACCTGCATAGCGAAGAACGGATCGTTCAGGTCCAGGGAATGTCGTGCCAGGTCGCCGCCCGGCTTCTCGATCTTCTTGCCCTCCAGCACGGGAACCACTACCTGTTCCACCACGGTCGCAGCCATCTCCGGCTTGATCTCGGAGAACAAGATGTCTTTCTGCGTCTTCGTGGTCATGCGTACCAGGGGTCCCTTGCTGCACAGTCCCATGCATCCACTGCCGTTCACCTGCACCTTGCCTTCGAGCTGTCTGGCCTTGATCTCCGCCTTCAGCCCGGCGATCACACCCAGGGCCTCGGACGATTGACAACCTCTGCTCGAGCACGTGAACAGGCGAACATCGAACGCTTGCTGCTTGGCAAGTTCCGCGGCTGCTTTTATTTCAAGTTCTTCAGGTTTCATATTCGTCCTGTACTTCGGTTAATTCGTTTGCATAGCTCCCGCGCGCGGGAATTAATCGACGAGCTCTTCCTGATCGGCTTCTGCCATTGGCTTGTCGATCTGGATGCGCTCAATTACATGGCGGCTGTCATCGGTCTTCAACTTGGCATACACCTTGCCGTTCACTGAGACCAGGGGAGCCAGGCCGCAGCATCCCAGGCAGCGAACCGCTTGCAGGTGGTACTCCTTGTCTGGTGTGCTCTGGCCCTCATGGACCTGCAATTCCTTCTCCATCCCAGCCAGCAATTCGGCCGATCCCTTGATATGGCACGCAGTGCCCAGGCACACCGAGATGACGTATTTGCCCGGTGCTTCCAGCTTGAAATAGTTGTAGAAGGTAACCACTTCATAGATGCGAGCCAGGGGTACGCCCATTTGCCGTCCCAGCTTCATCGCAGACTCGCGCGGCACATAACCGACCCGGCTCTGCAGGTCGTGCAGCGCCATAATCAGGCTGCCCCGCTTCATCTTCCATTTATTTGCTATCAGGGTGATCTCGTCTTTGGGTTCTGCCGCGGGCTTGGGGGCCACTATCTTCACGGAGGTTGCAACATCGATTGGTGTGCTCATCGTTCCTCGTCCGCCGCGCGTTCCTGGCCTTGCGCCCCAGGGGAGGCCGCACCGACGCGGCAAACCTGTCATACCGCGTCAACAATCGAGGGTTAGAGAGTCGTTTAACAACTCGTTCCCACGATGTTTCATCCGCGATTGCAGGCGCCACCCCTGTTAGGAAACAGCAAGCGACTGCGAAATACTTTATTCACCACACAGGTGTGTGTATGTGATGGCCGCCACATACCCTATTTAAAATTGTGTGTTAGTGATAGTGCGGAAACACTCGATTTGCTGCGTCTTCTCTTGTTTCATAGAGATACTGCCCAAAGACGCCCGATTATCGGCCCTCGATCAACTCCCGCAGGATGCTCTCAATGCGCCCCGTTTCCAGCCATCGCGCGATATCCGGCCAGTGCCACCGGAAACGGCCCCAGAGCCCGCGCGAAGATGCCCAGGCTGTACGCAATTGTTAATCCATAGTTTGTGATAGGTACCCCCGCATGCCGGCATTGCAGAATTCGGCTCAGCATCTGCCGCCTGTTCCACATGCACGCCCCGCAATGTACCACCAGCTTGTAACTGGCCAGGTCCTGCGGGAAATCGCGCCCCTGCACCGTCTCAAAATTCAGCTTCACACCGCTGTACTGCGTCAGCCAGCGCGGAATCTTTACCCGCCCAATATCCTCGCCAATGGGATGGTGGCTGCACGCCTCCGCAATCAGAACACGGTCGCCGCTGCGCAGCCGCTCAATGGCCAGCGTCCCTTCCACCTGTGCCGTCAGGTCGCCTTTGAAGCGCGCCATCAGGATCGAAAAACTGGTCAGCGGAACATCCAGCGGAGTGTCCGCCGCAACCTTCAGGAACGCCTGCGAATCCGTCACTACCAGCTTCGGCGGTGTCTTCAGCCGGTCGAGCGCACTCCTCAGCTCACGCTCCTTCACCACCATGCAAAGGGCATCGCTGTCCAATAAGTCGCGAATGGCCTGCACCTGGGGCAGGATCAGCCTTCCCTTGGGAGCCTCTTTGTCGATCGGCACCACCAGCACCGCCAACTCACCCGGTCCAACCAGATCGCCCACAATCGCCGGCGAATCGATAAAGTCAGCCGGCGCCAGCTCTAACAGAGCCTCGCGCAGCTCCAGCAGTCCCAGCCCCTTCAGCGCCGAGGCCAGTACCACGCGACGTTTGCTTGCGCGCAGACGTGCCACCAGCTCCGCATCCGGAGCAAATTTGTCTGTCTTATTAATCACCACCACAACCGGCGTCTCTTGTGCCGCAAAGTCCGCCAGCAGCCCCTCTTCGAACTCGCCCCACACCTCCGGCTCGGCCACCAGCACGGCGATCTCCGTCCGCTCCAGCGCCTGCCGCGTTTTCTCCACCCTCAGCGCGCCCAGTCCGCCTGCTTCGTCAATCCCCGCCGTATCGATAAACAGCACCGGTCCAAGCGGAAGCAGCTCCATCGGCTTCTCCACCGGATCGGTCGTCGTGCCTGCCACATCGGACACAATCGACACATGCTGCCGCGTAATCGCATTCAACAAACTCGATTTGCCCACATTGCGCCGTCCAAAAAAACCGATGTGCAATCGCAATCCCTTGGGTGTTGTGCTCATCTCACCTTCTCCTTTGCCGCATCGCGATGTGCTGCGTGCTTGCGTGCCGGTGAGCCCAGCCGGCATACTGCCTCCGGACTGGTCGCCTCGTCGAACTCCTCGCCGCTCATCCAACCCAACTCCACAACCACCTCACGCAGCGACTTGCCCTGCTCTTTTGCCATTCTCGCCGCCTCGTCCGCGCGTTCATAGCCCAGCCTGGGTACAAGCTCCGTGGCCTCGGAGGTGGAGTTCATCACATGTGCCCTGCAGCGCGCCTCATCGGCCTCGATCCCATCCACGCAGAATCGAGTCAGCAGATCATCGGCCCTCGCCAGCACGTCCAGGTTCTCCAACAGACAATGCGCTATCAGCGGCAGAAACGCATTCAATTCCAGACTGCCCGCCGCGCACGCCGCAGCGATCACGTTGTCGTTGCCCATCGCCAGCATCGCTGCTTGGGTGGCCGCCTCAGGGATCACCGGGTTTACCTTCCCTGGCATAATCGACGAGCCCGCCTGCCGCGCCGGCAGCCGAATCTCCCCCAGCCCCGCGTCCGGCCCCGACGACAGCAGACGAAGGTCGGTACATATCTTGATCAGCGACACAGCATGTGCCTTCAGGATTCCCGAAACCTCAACGAAGACGTCCGTGTTTTGCGTCGCGTCCACCAGATTCTCCGCGCGCGCAAATCCAATCCCGGTCAGTACGCGCAGTTGCTCCACTGCGCGAAAAATAAATTCACGCGGTGCGGCCAGCCCGGTGCCAATCGCAGTCCCGCCCAGATTTACCACTCGCAGCCGCTCTTCGCATTTGTAAATACGCCAGCGGTCGCGGCTGATGGCTTCCGCATACGCGCTCATTTCGCGCCCCAGCGTCGTCAGCACCGCATCCTGATACTCCGTCCGTCCCACCTTCACCACATGCGCGAACCGCTTCTCCGCTCGCTGAAACGACTCCTGTAGCGCGACTACATTTCCCTCCAGTGTGTGCAGTAGCCGGATCGCGGCCAGCCGCAACGCCGTCGGATATGTGTCATTGGTCGACTGGTGCAGATTGATGTCATCCAGCGGTGATACGCGCGCGTACTCGCCATGCTGCAAGCCAAGAATCTCCAGAGCGCGATTGGCCAGCACTTCATTCACGTTCATGTTGGTGCTGGTTCCCGCCCCGCCCTGTAGCGCGTCCACCACAATCGCGTCAGCCAGTACGCCCTCGCTCAGTTCACGGCAGGCCTGTTCGATCGCCTCCGCCTTGGCCGTGTCATCGCTCCAAACTCCCAGAGTGCGATTGGTCAACGCGCACGCCAGTTTCACAACGCCGTATGCCCGTGCCAACGCCGGATGCACCGCCCGCCCAGCCAGGGGAAAGTTCTCCAGCGCCCGCACCGTGTGAATACCGTATCGCGCCTCCATAGGCAGCGAGAGTGTGCCGATCGTATCTTCTTCAATGCGTTCGAGCTTGTTCATGCTGTCCTCTCCTGCCTAATGCCGCACTCACTATTCTGCGCCATTCTGCAAGCTTCCGCTGTGACCGTCGTCTCAGCGAATACCCTTTATCTGCCATAACATAGAAGACGGAGCAACCACCATGACAGCCATCGAAGCTATGCGTTCGCGTCGCAGCATTCGCGCGTACACCCCACAACCAGTCGGTCGCAGCATCATCCAGGAGATCGTTGACTGTGCCCGCCTCGCCCCCACTGCCATGAACGAGCAGCCCTGGGAGTTCGTCGTCCTTACCGAAAGAACAGCTCTCGCCAGCATCCCGCCACTCCTCGGACACGCTGAGTTCATCGCAAATGCCGCCTTTTGCATACTCGTCCTCGCCCGACCCTCCACCTGTGCGGTGGAGGATTGCTGCGCAGCCACCCAGAATCTTCTCCTGGCAGCCCACGCCCATGGCCTCGGTGCCTGCTGGGTCGCCGGTGCGCCGCAACCCTATGCCGCAGTCGTCGCTGCAGCATTCGGCGCGCCCCCAACACACACCCTCGTCAGCATCGTCGCCATCGGCCATCCCGCCGAGTCGCCCTCCGTCGAAAAACGTCCCCTCGCCGACGTCCTCCACTGGGAAAAGTTCTAAGACTGCACCCCGTTCTTGCCCCTTGTGACCCATGTCACCGCACAAGATGGCAGACTCGTGTTAATCCTTAATTAGCGTTGCTTGGGGCCATAGAAGCGCGCTCGCAGCTACGAGATAATCCCGTACTGGCCTGCCGCAATGGCGGGCGGCGGCAGCACCGTCCAACTGTGCTGAGGAGCTTCGATGAC
>CAIZFH010000197.1 GCA_903932155.1 uncultured Granulicella sp.
AGATTCGACTGCGCCGTCGGCTGGCCGTCGAACCACGCCGGTAGATACGGCGTCAGATCGTATCCCTTCTGTGCCTTGAACTGCTCCAGCAGCGTAGGAGTCCAGGGAACGCCCGCACTGCCCGGGCGGATGGAGGTCGCACTCGTGTTGTTCTCGCTGTAGTCCGGCTCGTCGCCGAAGAAGCCCAGCACGATCTTGCCGAACTGGTCGCCCACTGCGCCGTAGTAGGTCTCCTCCGTGATGTGCAGAAACGCGTCCGTCGCCTTCGGATCAAGATAGTCGATTAGAGAGTAAGTCCCATCCTTCGCGCGCCCTCCGTCGGCGCGATTATCGTTGCGCGTAGGAGAACTGATGTGAGCATGGCGCAGAAACCGCACCTGCCAGTTATAGTGTGGCTCATTCGGAGTCGATCCCTCGGCCGGTGTCAGGTACTTCAACTGTCCATCCGCCGGTACCGGGATCTGTATCACCTGTTTGACCGCCCCGGTCGTGTCCGTCTCCGTCGCCCAGATCGCCAGCGTGTCCGTAGGCACCGCCATCTGTAGCGTCTCCCCGGGAGCAGCATTCACCGCGAAGTCCGCCGTCATCACCTGCATCGTAAGCTCCGGATAGCGTTGCTGAATGTAGCCGCCCGCAAATCCGCTCGGGTAATTCGATTCATCCTGAATCCAGAAGCGCATGTTCCGCTTCGCCGCCTCCTGAACAATAAACTTCACCTCGTCCATGTGCCCAGGCGAAAGATAGGCCGGTTCACCTGGAGACTTTTTCCCCGATGAAAGATTAAACACGAACATCCCATTCGCCGACATCCGGTCCAAATCAGCCGTGATCCGCTTCTTGATTGCCTCCGGGTCAGGTCCGTCCCACCCGGTAAACGCAGAGATCGCACCATACTCGTGTGGCGGCAACTTGAAGTTCGCCGCTACCTCGGCCGTCGACGGAACCGTCACCAGCTGCCATGGACGAGTTGCCGGAACTTGTGCCTGGGCGGCTATTGCCGTGTGCGGGAGGAGCAAGAGTGGAAGCAGGGTGAGCAGGGCAAGAATATACCTTAGGGCAGCCTTCATGGCGTCGACTCCAAAGCGAGGAAATTCGTTCGCACCGGAGTATACTCACCTGTCTCGACAACTAGCAATCAGCCGCGTTTATGCACATGCACCCCCATCAATGATGGCATGTCTCACACGCTATGACCTGTGTGTTTGGATTCCCCGTAAAGTTGGTGGTAATAAAAAGAGACGGGATTTCCCCCGTCCCTTCGTAGTTCGTAATCATCCGTGGAGATGTACCCCAGTGAGGTTATTGAATTCGGCCAATGCGCCGAATCACTCTCTCCCTAGTACGCCACCAGTTTGACGCTGCCCAGAAGACCCGATGTCGCAGGTGTTGGTGCCCCGCGGCCTCCTCCCATGCCCATACCGGCTGGTGGTGCTCCGGCTCCGGGAGCGCCAGCGGCAGCTCCAGTCCCTGCAGCCCCGCCGCGCCCGCCCCGGCCACCGCGCCCTCCAGCGACTGGCACACCGCCGGATGCGCCTCTGCCAGGGGCCAGTGTTGCAAGTGCCGGTGATGCAGCAGCAGGAGCCGCCGCACCAGCAGCAGGCGGCGGTGGCGCCGGTCTGGCTTGCGCAACGCTGGCATACACCTCGATCTTCAGGTCGTTCGCGCCCTTCTTCAGTGCATCGGTCACATCCCAGCGATAGGGCTGGAACGACCGTGCGCCCACCTCTTTCCCGTTAAGTGTCACCTTGGCGTAGTCATGCACATCGGCGATCTCTAGGTACACATGCTTTCCCTTGGGTGCCGCGGCGGCTGCGTTGAATTGCATCGTATAGTTCGCCGGTCCGGCAAACGACGTCGTACCCAGCTCCTGCCATGGCTTAATCGGCGTGGTCAACTGCTTCCCGTTAATATCCAGCTTCCAGTCGCCACTCAAATCCGCAAATGTCGAGCCCGACACAAACGACGGTTCCGCGGCTGCAGCCACCTTGGGCAGCGGCCCCACCACGATCACCTTCGCCTCATACGGTCCCAGTACCAGCGGAACGGTTACCGAATCGCCAGCCGCTGTCGCCGCTGTCATGGGATGAATCTCGCCGGTCGCCATGTCCCAGTCCTGCGCCTTGCCATGTCCCGCAAGCGTCACCATGCGAGACTCTGCCTTGTCGCTCTCATTGAAGAGGAAGTACATGTCGCCGTCGGTGAATTGACGATGCGTGTAGGTCAGTCTGAGGAACTCGGAGTCCAGCTTCACATCCGGCTTGGGTAGTGCCGCAATCACCGCAGGCGTTATGTCGCCCGACGACTCAATCAGCGTGGCGAAGCTCAGGTCCGGCTTCTCCTTCATATCCAGGAACGTCTTGTCCATGATCAGACTTGGCGTCTTGCCAACAAAGATCACCTTGCCGCCCTGTTTCACAAACGCCTGTAGCCGTGTGAGGCCCGTGCGAGTAATCACCGTCATCGACGGAAACACGATCGCCTTATACACCTGCCCGCTCAGGTTCTTGAAGCCGCCATCCTCTATGGTGGCCACCGAACTCAGCGACTGCTCGTCGAAGTAGTCCCAATCCACCTGGTGCTCAAACAACTGCCAGCCTAGCTTCGTCGTGCTGTGGTCGGCATCCTGAGCATCCTGGCCCCCCATCCATACGGTATCGCTTGGCCGGTACAAGCCGACCTGCGCTGCAGGGCGGCCGATCGCCATCAAATAGCCTGCGCGGTTGGCATACCATATCGTGAGTGGTGTATCCGGTGGAGTGGGGCCGGCTGTCTGGCCAGGTGCTCCCTCGCCGCCACCGGTGCGTAGCCCAGAAGCCCTGACCTGCAACGCGTTCATGCCGCGCACCAGTTGGAAGTTCATCTGGAACTTGCCGTCGACGCCCGGCCCTCCACCCGATTCCGTCCAGGCTTTGGGCTTGCCGAACAGATGTGCCGCCGAGCTGGCCAGCTTGGGGAAGTTGTTATTCGTGCTCCATGTCCCGTCCGCTCTGTGTATCGCGCTCGGCACTAACTGTTCCAGGTTGTCGATTCCCGGCACTTGCACATATCGTTCGTCGCGGAAGTATTCGCCTTCCCCGCGCTCCAGTCCAATCATGTTCTCTTCACTAATCAGATGGACCAGATACTCCACATTGTGCGCCTTCGCCCAATTCGCCTGCTCACCGAAGAATGAATCCTTGAAGATATTGCTCCAAACATCGGAATAATCCGCGCTGGCGCGTCGCGATTGTTCGGTCGATTGACGATCGAACCACTGGGGAATAAACGGCGCTATGTCGTAGCCCTTCTGCGCCTTGAACTGCTCCAGAATCGTCGGAGTCCAGGGTGTGCCGCTATATGCGGGCTCATCGCCAAAAAAGCCCAGAATCGTCTTGCCAAACTGGTCGCCTACCGCTCCATAGTATGTGTCGTGAGTGATATGCAGATAGGCGTCTGTGGCCTTCGGATCAAGATAATCGATCAGCGAATACAGCCCATCCTTTGCCCGTGTCCCGTCGGCGCGATTGGAGTTGCGCGTCGGCGAGCTGAAGTACACGTGCCGCAGAAACGTCACCTGCCACGACATGCCGCGCTCCTCCGTGCTTGTGTCTTTCTCAGACGGTGTAACCCACTTCAACTGCAAGTTTGTTGGTATCGGGATCGGCATCACTGTTTGCACCACACCGCTCCGGTCCGTCTTGGTCGCCCACATCGCCATCGTGTTGGCAGGCACCGGCATCTCGAGCGTTTGCCCTTGTCCGCCATGCAGCGTCAGGTCCGCGCTCAGTATCTGCATCCCGAGCTGCGGGTAGCGCTCGCTGATGTAGCCGCCCGCGAACCCGCTCGGATAGTCGCTCTCATCCTGAAGCCACATCCGCATGTTCCGCTTCGCCGCCTCCTGGACGGTGAACTTCACCTGGTCCATGTGTCCCGGCGAAAGGTATAGAGGTTCGCCCGGACTCCTCCGTCCAGGCGACATGTTGAAGATGAACATCCCATTGGCCGACATCCGATCCAAATCAGCCGTGATCCGCTGCCTGATCACTGCCTGGTCCGAGCCGTTCCAACTGACAAACGCCGCAATCGCCCCATACTCGTGCGGCGGAGACTTAAAGTTCGCCGCTACCTCGGCCGTTGACGGAACCGTCACCTGCTGCCATGGACGCGATGCCTGCGCAACCGCCGGTGCCTGTGCTACCGCCGCCGTGCCTGGAAGAATGCTAATGGAAACGAGGAGGAACGAGACGAAGAAATACCTGTGAATGGCCTTCATTACATCAACTCCGGAACACTGAAATTTGTTCGCCCCGGAGTATACTCACCCATCTCGACAAATAGCAATCAGCTGCATCCAACAACGGCTCAATCTCCTGCGAAGCCTTACACACCATGCAAAGGGATATCCGTACGTCCACCAAGACTCGGATGAGTTGAGGGACAGGGCTTCCCCCGCCCCTCAATAGATAAGATCATCCATCGTGTTCTGTACTCGGGTCTGGGTTCGGCAAATGCGCCGAATAGCTCACTCCCTAGTACGCCACCAACTTAACCGAGCCCAGCAGACCCGACGTCGCAGGCGATGGTGCCCCGCGGCCTCCGCCTCCGGCGCCGGCAGGTGGTGCTCCAGCAGCGGGTGCTCCTGCAGCCCCGCCACGTCCGCCACGTCCGCCTCGCCCTCCGCCCGTGCCTACAGCACCAGCACCGCTGGCTGTCCCTGCGCCAGCAGGTAACGTTGCAAGAGCAGGCGCTGCACCAGCGGCAGGAGGTGGTGCAGCCGGTCTGACTTGAGCGACGCTGGCATACACCTCGATCTTCAGATCGTTCGCACCCTTAATCAGTGCGCCGGTCACATCCCAGCGATACGGCTGGAACGATCGCGCGCCCACCTCTTTCCCATTCAGTGTCACATGCGCATAGTCATGCACATCGGCGATCTCCAGATACACATGCTTTCCCTTAGGCGGCGCAGTCGCTGCTGTGAACTGCATACTGTACGTCGCCGGTCCGGCAAACGAGGTCGAGCCAAGCTGCTCCCATGGCTTAATCGGCGTGGTCAACTGCTTGCCGTTCATATCGAGCTTCCAGTCGCCACTCAAGTCCGCAAATGCTTCGCCCGATACAAACGCAGGTTCTGCGGCTGCAGCCACTTTGGGCAGTGGGCCAACAACGATCACCTTCGCCTCATACGGCCCCAGCACCAGTGGAACGGTTACCGAATCCCCCGCCGAAGTCGTGCCCAACATGGGATGGATCTCGCCTGTCGCCATGTCCCAATCCTGCGCCGTGCCGTGTCCCGCAATCGTCGCCATGCGCGATTCAGCCTTCGTGCTCTCGTTGAAGAAGAAGTACATGTCGCCGTCGGTGAACTGGCGATGTGTGTACGTCAGCCTGAGGAACTGGGAATCCAGCTTCACATCCGGCTTGGGCAGCGCCGCGATCACCGCAGGCGTGATATCGCCCGACGACTCAACCAGCGTGGCAAAACTCAGGTCCGGCTTCTCCTTCGCATCCATGAACGTCTTGTCCAGAATCAGACTCGGCGTCTTGCCTACGAAGATCACCTTGCCGCCCTGTTTCGCAAACGCCTGCAGCCGAGTGAGACCAGTGCGCGTAATTACCGTCATCGATGGAAAGACGATGGCCTTGTAGGTCTGGCCGCTCAGGTTCTTGAAGCCGCCGTTCTCCAGTGTGGCCACAGAACTCAGCGACTGCTCGTCGAAGTAGTCCCAATCGACCTGGTGTTCAAACAACTGCCAGCCCAGCTTGGTGGTGCTGTGGTCAGCCTCCTGCGCGTCTGCGCCGCTCATCCATATAGTATTGCCCGGATGGTACAGCCCTACCTGCGCCGCCGGACGCCCAATGGCGATCAGATAGCCGGCGCGGTTGGCATACCATAGGGTCAGTGGTGTATCCGGCGGAGGAGGGCCGGAAGCCTGCCCGCCGCCAGGTCCACCGCCGGCGCGCAGCCCGTTGGCCCGGACCTGCAGCGCGTTCACCCCGCGCACTAGTTGAAAGTTCATCTCGTACTTTCCGTCGACGCCCGGCCCGCCACCCGATTCCGCCCACACCTTCGGCTTGCCGAACAGATGCGCCGCCGAGCTCGCCAGCTTGGGAAAGTTATTGTTGACGGTCCAGGATCCGTCCGGACCGTGCACCGCGCTCGGCACAAGCTGGCTCAGGTTGTCGATGCCAGGCACCTCCACATAGCGGTTGTCGCGGAAGTAGTCGCCTTCACTGCGCTCCAGCGAGAGCATCGTCTCTTCGTGGTTCAGATGGACCAGATACTCCACGTTGTGCGCCTTCGCCCAGTTCGCTTGTTCGCCGAAGAAGGAGTCCTTGAATATGTTGCTCCACACGTCGTAGTAATCCGCGCGCGCCAGGTCCGATCCCTTGATCGGCGCGCGATCGAACCACGAAGGTAGATACGGGGCCAGATCG
>CAIZFH010000198.1 GCA_903932155.1 uncultured Granulicella sp.
GATTACACGCTGGACCCGGCGAACCCATTTGGTGCGCCAGGGTTCATTGTGCGAAGCAATCAGGTTGCCGACATAGCGGGCCTGAACTTTGTGGCGGTAAAACTGGGCGACGCTAATCTCTCTTGGCCCAACCGGATAGGATTATCCTCCACAATCGGCAGTTCTTCGTTGCACCCTGGAATAAGATCTCAGGGCGTGAGTGCGTTGAATCTAGCGGTTGCCTCGGGAACCGTTGCACCCGGCGGTTCAATCGCTGTGCCGGTAACGGTCAGCGGCTTTGACAACGTCAGCACCTTCCAGTTCTCGATTCACTGGGACAACACGCAATTGGCCTACACCGGCATGGATCAGTCCGGCTTGGCGGGTTTGGCTGCGGGTAATTTCGGGCAACCATCACCCGGTACATTAACGGTTTCGTGGGAGGACCCCACCGGCACGAGCAGCACGCTTGCCACTGGGGCCACCCTATTTGTGCTAAACTTCCAGGCGCTTGGCGGTGCTGGCACTTCGAGCCAGGTAAGCATCAATGGAAATCCAACCTCGATTGAGGTCTTGGACAGCCAATTGTCGAGCCTAACACCAACGCTTCAGGCCGGAACGGTCACAGTCAGCGGTGGGGGGGTGGCCGTGCAAATAGCCACGCAACCGTCGAGCCAACTCATCATCGAAGGGCAGTCGGTGACTTTCACGGTTATTGCCGCCGGCACCGCTCCCATTACCTATCAGTGGCGCAAAAATGGCCAAGACATACCGGGCGCAACAACGTCTACTTTCAGTATCGCGCACGGGCTAGCGTCTGATGCGGGCACGTACACGGTGGTTGTAGACAACGACTTCGGATCCCCGGTGGTATCCTCGGGCGCATCCTTGACGGTTAACCCGGCGAGCGGTAACCAACTCACATTAGGGGTCGGGTCGGCTACCGCGCAGCCCTCGGGCACTGCAATCGTACCAATTAAGGTCACGCGATTCATCAACGTAAGCAGCTTACAGTTCTCCGCACATTGGGACACTAACCAGTTGTCTTACGAAGGCGTGGAACAGTTTGGACTGACCGCCTTAGCGGTTGGCAACTTCGGGCTGCCCGTGCCTGGCACGCTTACGCTTTCGTGGGAAGACCCGTCCGGCGGCAGTTCGTCATTGCCAGACCAAACCGTAATCTTCGCACTACGGCTCCGTGCTGTGGGAACAGGCACCAGCCAAGTGGGAATCAACGGCACGCCGACCCCAATCGAGGTTCTTGATGGAAACCTGACCGCAATTCCGATAGCGACTCTGTCTGGCCAGGTAACCGTCCAGAGTGGAGCGGTGGTGGAATCCTTGTCCATTCACACGCCGGTCGCGTTGGGCATAGTCGAGTTGGACATGTTAACTTTAACCAACAAACATTACCAGATGGAGACGTCACTTGACTTGAAGTCATGGGCATCTCTTGGCGGCGTTTTCCAGGGGTTAGGCAATGTCACGAATATGCAAATCCCGGTCAAAGGTAGCCAAAAAGTCTTCTGGAGGCTGAGAGTGCTGCCCTAAGGATTGGACGAGATTCTGGTGTGGCACAAAGTTTTGTTTGGTTGGTGCAAGCCTGAATACTACCGGGAGGCCCTGGAGCGTATTGTTCATTGTGTGGACATGACAATCCGACCAGAGAAATGCGGCAAGCTGTCGTCAGCGATGGTGAGATCGAACGCCGCTACGTCATTCGCCCGGAGCACCAGGATGGCCTCCCCAGGTGGTATCGGGAGTCGTGGCCGGATCATGCCGTCCCATCTGATATGTTTGCGAAGGTACATCCTCGGTGTGTCAGTACTGAATTCAGAGAGACTTAGTGTAGCTTTTCACTTGCGTGTCAGAGTCACTGCTTGTAGGCTCACTCCAAGTGGAAAGCTCATTCTTAGTGGACAAGGGTATCGACGCGGTTCTAGCTCTGGCTGGCGCAATGTTTGGCTTTTACCTTGGCGCAAGAGAGGACAAACGGTCACGAACACAGCAAGAGAAGATTAGGCGTCAGGCGCTATTGGAAGAACTCATAAAGTCTCTTGAACAAAACCTGAAGTACCTCAACCAGATGGAAGAGCTTGCCTCTTCCAGGGGCGAATGGCCGACTTTCCATTTAGATACTATCTGGCTTCACTACTTTGCCTCGACCGTCTGTATCGAAATGCCGTCAACGAGCAAATACCGGGATAAGTTCAACCAATTGCGATTTGATTTAGATCGCATCAACCAAACAATCGACATCGTTTTTATGCTACACCCTTCTAGCGAGGCTGGTGCTCGTGCGGAAGCGACTATGCATGTTATCAGAACAATCATTCCGCAATTCAAGAAGGCCAAGGAACAGTTGCGCCTAGTGATCGAAGAACTGAGTCCTTTAGTCGCTTGAACTGCTCTATTACTGTGGCGCTCAGAATTCGAACGTGGGAACACTGGCGCGGCTATGCCGCGTACCCAATCGCTCAGGGACTGCTCGCCAATCATCCAGAATTGAAGCAGGGGCAGAATCGGCCATTCGGCACGAGAATCGGTCAGGTTGCCTGAGCGAAGGCGTTCGTCAGCCTCTCGATGAAAAGGGAATTCTCGGGTTTGTCGGGATCCACTTGAGTAAGGAGGTTCCTCTTGTCATCGCTTTCCGCTTCGTAGAAACTCGATTGGCTCAAGACCGACAATTGTCAGTTATTAGA
>CAIZFH010000199.1 GCA_903932155.1 uncultured Granulicella sp.
CAGACATGGTGCACCCGCCAAAGGTCCGGGGCTGAAGCCCTTTCTTTCAGAGGCCATTATTCGTGGGGTTAAAACCCCACGCTCCCTCCAAAAGGCAACTACGGAGATTCTGGCTACGCCAGAATGACGAGCAGGAACGAGTAAGTGCGAAATGCGGGGATTCTTCGCTGCGCTCAGAATGACAAACAAAAGGCAACAGCAGATTCCCTTTTCACCCCAGCGAGCAACAGCGCTCGCCGGGGACCCCGATTTCGGGAATGACAAACAAAGAGGCAACCCACCCATGACAATGAAGCCGTCATGAAGGTGAAAGGGAAAATAGTATTTACTGCGTGACGCGGATCGTCACCTCTGTGCTCACGGGCAACACGCCATCGTTCACCGTGAACTTCACGTTATGGCTGCCCGCCTGCGCTTTGGTTGGCGTCCATGAAAACGCTTGCGTGCCGGGATCGAAGGTGGCGCCGGTGGGCAGCTTCGCCGCCGCGTAAGTGAGCTTTGCGTTTGCGTCTGGGCTTCGCGCCACCACCGTGAACTGCAGCGACTCTCCAGCAGCGACCTTTTTCGAACCAATCGAATCGAAGCTCGGACGAAACACTGTTTCAGGTAGCGGATACTTGTCGTCCGCCACGGCAAAGCTGTACGGGTGAGCCGCCGAAGGAGCTGTCGGATTCAAGTAGAGACTGTCTGGCGGTGTGCCCGGCGATGGACGTTCCACTGTCACATCGACCGCACGCAGCGCAGGCGATGTCACTAGATTTGTAACTCGCGTTGTCTTATAGGGAATGTTCTTAACGTACTCCTCATCCGCGGGCCGCTTCTTTAAGTTGGTGACCTTTACTATGGCCGGAACTCCAGGCGCGGTCATTACCGAAACATTGTTGAAGTGCAGATCGGTCGCGTCGTCCAGTACGATTGCGGGCCGCTTGTCTTCCACTTCGTACTTCAACTTAATTCCGCTCAATTTAAGGTTCCGCACATGACGCGCATAGATTCCATAGGCCGGAAGTACTCCCAGAATGCTTGGCTCGGGATATTCGCGTGTCATCTCAGGAATGTTGTAGGGATCGTTGCTCCACGCACCTTGGCCGCTGTTCGCGGATGTGTCCCAACTGATTCTGGGCAGCAGGCCTTCGTTCTTGCTGAAGAAGGTGTTCGCCAGCCATGGAAGGGACTGGGTCGATGGTGCACTCTCATAGGGCGTGATCGCTACGCTTCTGTTCAACTGTCTCTGCTCGGTGGCGTGCTCCATGGTCAGGCCGCCGCGATATTCTACCGTCACATTGCTGATGCTGACGTTCTCGATCGGATGGTCGACCAGTCCATTGAGCAGGATTGGATAGCGAGGGTCCGCATCCTGCACCACCACATTGCGAATAACGATGTTGCGGATGCTGGCGAATCCCGATCCTACGGCGTTGGCATAGAGCGGGTCCTTGGGATGGATGGAGTTCGAATTCAACCTGGTTGGTGCGTCCGGATTGACGACGCTGATGCGAGCGCTCGTCCCGCCAATCGAAACCGCGGTCGATTTGTCATACGCAGGAATGTACCGCTGCGGAGGATAGCTGCCATAAACCTCCGGCACGTTAGGCAGAATCCAACCCGTATCGGTCACGCGAACGTTGTTGGCCGGGCTCACCTCATTGCCGGTATTGGTGCCGGTTACCGCCGTGCGACCCCGGTCGCCAATATCGATGAAGATCGGCGAGCTGCTGATGTGCTTCATAAGAATGTCGGTGAACAGAATGTCTTTCAGTTCCGCTCCATCCACCGATTCCAGCGCCAATCCACGGGACCGATCGAAGATCATGTGCCGGATGGTGACGGTATCCAGCCCGCTGGAGCCCTCGGTGCCGAACTTGACCCGCCCTGTGGGGCCGTCGCGGTCCGACGCAATCAGCTTGCGCGTGGAATACACCTTGTCCAGCACCGAGCCTGCATCGTATCCGCTGACCGTGTCATTCTCGAACAATATATTTTTGGTGGTTATATGCTTTCCCGCTCCAAACGATCCCTTGAGAACGAGCGCGTCGTCGGTGAGGGAATTGAAGACGGAGTTTCTTACCGTCATGTTCAGGCAGGTGTCGATATCGAATGCGTCACGATCGGTATCCAGGATGATCCCATCGACGGTCCAGTGATTGACGTTCGTGCCGAGTATGGCAAAGTGGCCTCCATTCTTAACACGGAAGTCGCGAAAGATCACATGGTCGGCATTTTTCAATGCGATCGCTTTATTCGCTCCACCTGGGACCCCGACAGCGTCTCTGGTCGATACTTCGCGCGGATCGCCTCCCGCGATCACATCTACCACCAGGCCTTTGCTGTCCGTGTAGCTGCCATCGATCAGCCCCGGACCAGAGATCGTAACGTTCTTGACATCGATGCCGTAGATCAGACTATTCGCCCAGTGGGAGTGCCCCTCATCCTGTATGCCGACAAACAGGTTCTTCTCTGGCGCGTCGTAAAAGCCGCCGTCCTGGCCTTCTCCGGTGCCTGCAATGGCGGCGCGCAGAATGCTGTCCTTGGTGGCAAAGTGCAAATCAACATTGCTCTTCAGGCGGATGGAGTAGGTCTTGAAGGTCCCTTGCGGAATGACAACAACACCTCCGCCTGCGGCCGTAGCCGCGTCAATCGCCGCGTTGATGGCTTTCTGGTTGGCCAGCGCAGGGCCGTCTGATTTGGCCCCATACTTCAGAATGTCGAAGGTTGGGCCATGCGGCTTGGGAAGGGCGATGACTCCGCTGCCGGTGGCGATCTTGATCGTCGCACTCGGAGGCGTAGTGGCCGATTGAGCATTCGCCGGGTTCGAGTGTGCGCTGAAAGTTAGTACAAGTCCTCCGGCGACGAGGATGGCGGGCAATGTTCTATTGAGGGAAATCAATCGGACTCCAGTGCTTTGTAAATGCAAGCGTGTTGCTTATGCGATGGGTTTGTCGGATGGAACTGGCTTCTCATAGTTGCTACGCCCCAAGTCTAATCCCGCCGTCTGATTGTTGGGAATCCAGACTGTTCCACCACCGAAATGGCCAGCGGGTTGACATCCCAAACACGCGCATGTATCACTGGTACGCAACTAAAGTGAGGTTAATCATGGCATATTTCACGTCCGAAATGGATCGCAGGACCCTTCTGAAAACGCTTGGAACAGTCGCGGCCGGAGCAGCGTTCTCAAAGTACACCATGGCTGCAGCGGCCGCCGGTAGAAAGTCATTCAACGGACTCTTCCCCATCGCCTCCTCTCCGTTTACCCCGGACGACAAGCTGGACCTCGAGTGTCTTGCGAATGAGGTGAAGTTCTGCAGTCGCGGAGGAGTTCCAGGACTGATCTGGCCGCAGATTGCCAGTGGATGGACCACCCTCACCACCGCCGAGCGCTTAGCCGGTGCCGAAGCCATGATTGCGGCCGGTAAAGGCGGCAAGACAGCTATCGTCATTGGCGTGCAGACCAAGGGCAACGATCTGCCTGGAGCGGTTGCATTTGCCAAACACGCGGCGCAGCACGGCGCGGACGCCATCTGCTCGCTGCCACCCGAGGGAGACGATGCTGCGATCGTGGCGTATTACAAGGCCGTCGGAGCAGCCACTGACCTCCCACTCTTCGTACAGACATCGGGCAATGAGTCGGTGGACCTGGTGGTGCAGTTGTTCAACGAAATTCCTACAGTATCCGTGGTGAAGGATGAGGCAGGCGATCCTCTCCAGCGCGTTGGCGCGCTCCTGTCCAGGACCAATGGCAAGCTGGCGGTCTTTGCGGGCAAGGGCGTTCGCCAGATGATGGATGAGATGCGTCTCGGTTTTACGGGATTTGCCCCGGTAGTAGGCATGGCGGATCTCTTCCAGCAATCATGGGAGCTATACAAGGCAGGCAAGATCCGCGAATCCTACGATATGTTCGGCAGAATCCAGGCCTTCTCCACCATCGTCGGCGCAGATAGCTATGTGATGGTGGCTCGCGGTGTCTTCAAGGAGAGCACCAAGTCGCGGCCAACTCCTGGCTTGGCTGCTGTCATGGGCGGCGGCGCTGGCGGAGGACGCGGCGGTGGTGGGGCTGCTTCCACAGGACCGTTATCCGATGCCGACAAAAAGAATGTAATCAACGCGCTCAATACATATCTGAAGCCGTACCTGCGGGCAGGTTGAGCGTGGTAAGCTCTTCAACCCGCTCGTTCGCCCAGGCGGCCCTGCTTAATGGATCAACCAAACGAGGATCTGCAAGTGAGTAGAGCTTCTTCTTCTGCGAGACGGTCGTTCCGTCCGCCCGTTCTGGCACTCATCGTCTGCGGCGCAGTCATACCTGGCTGCTTGGGTTATCTGGCATGGTCGCAAGGCGCGTATACCATCCAGGAACCGCCGGCCCAGCAAGCTTCGCCCACCCGTCAGGCACCCGCGGCCCGGCAGGCCTTGCAACCAACTCCGCTCTATGTAGCCACCTGCACGCTCTGCCATGGCGGAGATTCCATGGGCACGGATCGCGCGCCCACCCTGGCCAACTCCGCTCTTCTGCGCGGACTTTCGGACAGCGATATCGCTGCCATTATCGTAAAGGGCAAGAACAAGATGCCTGCCTTCGCTCTGCCGCAGTCAGACGTCGACCCGATGGTTCGCTACATCCGCAGCCTCAACGCAGCTCCTGTGGTAACCGCGGTTACCGGCGATGTCAAGGCCGGCGAGAGTATCTTCTTTGGCGAAGGGCAGTGCTCCTCCTGTCACACTGCGGCGGGACGGGGAAGCTCCTACGGCCCGGACCTCTCCAGCATCGCCAGCCGGCTGAGCATTGCAGCAATGCAGCAGGAACTTGCCAAACCGGGCTCCAGCGCCGGTTCGGGCGGAGGAGGCGGCAGAGGCGGCGGCGGAGGCTTTGGAGCCGCTCCCGCCACCTACGACAGTGTCACCGTGGTCCTGAACGATGGCAGCAAGCTGCAGGGCCTCAACCGCGCCCAAGGCAGCCACGACCTGGTATTGCAGACCAGGGATGGCAAATTGCACCTACTACAGGATGGGGACTATCGCTCGGTGACTCCCGACAGTACGCCCGTTATGCCTGCCTATAAGGGAACTCCGGAGCAGCAGCGCAACCTCATTGCCTTCCTCGAAACATTAAAGGGCGTGCCCGTTGGACCGGTGGCCGGATCGCCTACGCCAGTCACTCCGGCCCAGATCGATAACAGCCTCCATCCCAGACTGGGCGATTGGCCCAACTACAACGGGACCGTGGATGGCGCCCGCGACAGCAGCCTCAATCAAATCACTCTCGACAATGTTGCCAAGCTGCAACTGCAATGGGTCTATTCCATCCAGTTCAATGGCCTGGAGACGACCCCGGTTGTGGTCGACGGAGTCATGTTTGTCACCGGCAACAACCAAGTCTACGCCGTCAGCGGTAAGACGGGACGGGAGATATGGCACTATCAGCGCCCTAAGAGCCTGTCGGCACAAATCTCGGGAGACGCAGCCATCGGTGTTAATCGCGGTGTCGCGGTGCTCGGGGATAGGGTCTTCTACCTCACCGATGATGCACACTTGATCGCTCTCGACCGCCTGAATGGCTCCCTGCTTTGGGACGTCAACACCCATGAGGGCGCATCCGGGCAATATGGAGGGACTGCTGCACCGCTGGTAGTGGGCGATCTCGTCCTTACCGGCGTAAGCGGCGGCGACAACGGAATTCGCGGTTTTCTGGCTGCCTATAAAGCGACGACCGGCCAGGAAGCCTGGAAGTTTATGACCATTCCCAAGCCCGACGACACTGGGCCCATCGCCGATACATGGAAGGGAACTGCCCTGGCGTTGGGTGGTGGCGCTACCTGGACAACAGGCAGCGCGGAGATGGATGGCAGCGTCGTCTACTGGCCGGTGGGCAATCCCCATCCAGACACCGACGGCGATGAGCGCGCGGGAAGCAATCTCTATTCCAATAGCGATCTGGCCATCGACACCAAAACCGGTAAGCTTCGATGGTACTTCCAGTTCACCCCGCACGACCTGCACGACTGGGACGCCAACGAACCCATCGCCCTTGTGGATACTACCTGGCAGGGGCAGCCGCGCAAGCTGTTGCTGCACGCCAATCGCAATGGCTTCCTCTATGTTCTGGATCGCACCAACGGCAAGCTGCTGCTGGCCTCCAGAATGGTGGACAAGATGACGTGGGCCAGCGGAATCGACCAGGTCACCGGGCTCCCCAGTCTGCTTCCAGCCAACGAAACCACACTACAGGGAGCGGTGGCCTGTCCCGCGGTCCGCGGAGCCACCAACTGGTACTCCACCGCCTTCAATCCGGCTACGCGTCTTTATTACGTCATGACGGTGGAGGACTGCACCACCTATCGCAAGGCGGCGGATGGCGGTTATGGCAGGTATGTGGACCCGGCAAATCCGGCGAAAAAAATTCTTCGCGCATTCAACATAGAAACCGGTAAAGTGGTGTGGCAGATTGACCTGTCCGGGCCGGTGCAATCGAACTATTCGGGCGTGCTTACCACAGCGGGCGGCCTGCTCTTTTTCGGCGAAAGCAGCGGAGGTTTTGCCGCGGTCGATGCCGCAACAGGCAAGTACCTTTGGCACTTCGAAACCAACCATGTGTTCAAGGCCTCCCCGATGACCTACGCAATAGACGGGAAACAGTATGTCGCAATCGCATCGGGGTCAAACATATTGTCCTTCGCTCTGCCAGCCGCCCCATAAGGACCCACGCTGCCTTTGTACTGCTGGCAAGCAGCGTAGCTTCGTTGCACCGGACAGGGCAGCGCCTCGGCAGCAGGATAGATCACAAGTTTTCAAAGTAGTACTGGGAGATGAATCAAGTGACACAGAATATTTCGCGCCGCAACTTTCTTGGGTCTTCAGCTGGATTCGCAGCAGCCGGCCTTGCCGCCGCTGTCTCCGATCCCATTGGTGCCGCCGCTCAGACGGTGGGAGTCAAGCCGGGCGATCTTCCCGACCTCACCATCAAAGAGGTCAAAATCTATGTCACCGACCTGGGCAATGTCCATAAGCTCAATAGCACCGAGACCGGCGAACTGATCTCCGTGGTCACCAACAGCGGCATTGAAGGCAACTACACCATCGGCGATCGCAGCACCACACCTGGTTGGCTCGCATGGGCCAAGACGGCGCTGGTCGGCAAGAACGTCATGGATCTGCTGCCCACATACACTTCCACCTCGGGCATGAAAGGCTCCGGAGGCTTCGGTGGAGGAGGCAGAGGAGGCGGCGGAGGTAGAGGAGGCGGTGCGGCTGCAGGTGCTGGCGCAGCCCCAGGTGCCGGTGCAGCCGGTGCTGCTGGTGCAGGCAGAGCAGCTGGCGCGGGTAGGGGGACTGGTGCCGCTGGTGCTGGCGCTGGTGCGGCCGCAGCCGCTGGCGGAGGTAGAGGCGGTGGTGGTGGAAGAGGCGGCGGCGGCGGTTCTGCACCCGGTGCACAGGAAACCGGTTTGCTCGCCCGAGGTGGCGGCACATGGCCCAACTACTACACCGCAGCCGCCGATGTCTGCATGTGGGACATTCTCGGCAAGGCCGTCAATCAGCCAATCTACAAAATCCTCTCCGGCGGTACGCCGACCAAGAATCGTGTCATGGCCTATGCGAGCTCGCAGCATCTGGCCACCGTGGAAGACTACGTTCCCGATGTTCTGAAGGCGAAGGCGCAGGGCTTTAGAGGATACAAGATTCATCCCGGCGGAGGACAGCACGCAACCGGTCCGGCCATCCCCAGCTATATCGGGCACATGGAGGAGATTCGTACTGTGCGCGCAGCCGCGGGCGATGAGTTTGTCCTGATGCACGATCCCGTGCAGCAGTACAACCGTTACGAAGCTCTGGCCGTTGGCCGCCTGCTTGAAGAACTGAACTACGCCTGGTTCGAGGACCCGATCCGCACCGTCGATCAGGAAGGCCTGATCGAACTGGCCAGGCAGTTGAGCATTCCTCTCCATGTCGGTGAGTTCCTCTTCTCCATCGCGGACTTTGCCGACTACATCAAGAAAGACGCTATCGGTGTCGTCCGTCTGATCGGAGACAACGTAGGTGGAATCTCCGGATCGATGCGCGTTGGCCTGCTGGCCGATGCTCACGGGCTGGAGTGCGCACCCCACAACTGGGGTAACCCGCTCGACCTGGCCGTGCACTTCCATGTGGAACTGGCGCTTCCCAATGTCTACTGGTTCGAGATGCCGTTCCCCTCTGAGTACACCGACCGCTCCTACTTCAAGTATCAGTTCCGTATCGATAAAGATGGCTACGTTCCGGCACCCACTGAGCCGGGGCTGGGCTATCCCATCGACCGCGCCGCACTGGACAAAGTCACCACGCGAATCGATCGCTGACCGCGCCCATTCAATGCTGCACCGGCGAGTATCGCCGGCAAATGGAGGACACACCAATGAAAGCCAATACATCGCGACGCGATTTTCTGAGCATCTCCGCAGCATTGGGCGCGGCGGGCGCTGCAACCGGCTTAGCCGTACTTGCCGATCCCGCCGGTGCCGCCGCGCAGACGGTGGGAGTCAAGTCGGGCGACCTACCCGATCTCACCATCAAAGAGGTCAAAATCTACGTCACCAGCCTGGACGGTGTCCATAAACTGAATGGCACCGAGACCGGCGAGTTGATCTCCGTGGTCACCAACAGCGGCATCGAGGGCAACTACACCATCGGCGATCGCAGCACTACGCCGGGATGGCTCGCATGGGCCAAGTCGGAGCTGGTGGGTAAGAATGTGATGAACCTGCTGCCTACATACACATCCACCACCGGTATGAAAGCCTCCGGAGGCTTCAATGGAGGTGCGGGGACCCCTGTCCGGCGTCCAGCGCCGCCTGTCGGTGGAGCGGCAGGAACTGCTGCCGCTGCTACAGCGGCTGCTGCGGCCAGGCCAGCCGGATCGCCGGCATTCTTCAATGGTGCCAACTCGACGCCGGGCCGTGCAGATACTGGTCTGCTAGCGCGAAGCGGCGGCACTTGGCCCAACTACTATACAGCCGCCGCCGATGTCTGTATGTGGGACATCCTCGGCAAAGCCGTCAACCAACCGGTCTACAAGATTCTCTCCGGCGGCACGCCGACCAAGAACCGCGTCATGGCCTATGCCAGTTCGCAGCATCTGGCCACCGTGGAAGATTACATTCCGGACGTCCTGAAGGCCAAGGCCCAGGGATTCAGGGGATACAAGATCCATCCCGGCGGAGGGCAGCACGCAACCGGTCCGGCCATCCCTACCTACATTGGGCATATGGAAGAGATTCGCGAGGTCCGCAAGGCTGTGGGTGATGAGTTTGTCCTGATGCACGATCCCGTGCAGGGCTATAACCGTTACGAAGCTCTGGCTGTCGGCCGCCTGCTCGAAGAGCTGAACTACGCCTGGTTCGAGGACCCGATCCGTACCGTCGATATGGAAGGCCTCATCGAGCTGGCCCGGCAGTTGAGCATTCCCCTCCATGTCGGTGAGTTCCTCTTCTCCATCGCGGACTTCGCCGAATACATCAAGAAAGACGCTATGGGCGTTGTCCGTCTGATTGGAGACAACGTGGGTGGAATCTCCGGATCGATGCGCGTTGGCCTGCTGGCCGATGCTCATGGGTTGGAGTGCGCGCCCCACAACTGGGGCAACCCGCTCGACCTCGCAGTGCACTTCCATGTGGAACTGGCGCTTCCCAACGTCTACTGGTTCGAGATGCCGTTCCCCTCGGAGTACACCGACCGCGCCTACTTCAAGTATCAGTTCCGGATCGATAAAGATGGCTACGTTCCGGCGCCTACTGAGCCGGGGCTGGGCTATCCCATCGACCGCGCCGCTCTGGACAAGGTCACTACGCGTATCGATCGCTGACCGCGACTGTAGTCGCGCAAGTGATAAGGAGGAGTTGCAATGTTGCGAACCAGAATACTTCTGTGCGCCATGCTATTGGCGATCTTTCCCGCAAGAGCGCTGGAGAGGCCGGAGATAACATTCAAGGTATTTCAATTCCCCCCCAACATGATCCCGCGCATCGACGGCAACGACGACGACTGGGCCATGGTTCCGGACAGCTACGCCATCGGCATGGACCAGTTGGAAAACACCGAGGCTCCTGCAGGAACGGTGACGCCGCGTGATCCCAAGAAGCTCGACGTCAAGGTCAAAGTGGGCTGGGTAAAAGGCCTCAACCGGCTGTACTTCCTCTATGAGGCGAACAAGGACTACTGGGACTTCTCGCGAGCCGACCTGCATAACGATATCTTCGAAATTGTCGTCGACGGCGATCTCTCCGGCGGGCCGCTGATCGATGAGTATCACAAAGATGTTTGGAACACGAAGACGGTCGGCGACCTAGCCAACATCGATCCACGCATCACAAGTTCGGACGCATACTTCGCCCAGCAGGGCGCTCACGCCCAGAACTACCACATCTTCACCCCGGCGCTGAACAAGGACTGGACCATGGACTGGGGCTGCGCGCAGTACACCAAGGAGCTGCCCTACGCCAACCATGCCCTCAAGTACAACTTCAAGCCGGGTGAGCCGGGCAAGCTGGTCCTGGAGTTTTACGTCACGCCCTTTGACTACGCAGGATGCGAAAGCCCGGACCGCGCGGTCGAGTCGGTCCTCTCGGAAAACAAGCTGATCGGCCTCTCCTGGGCCGTCATCGCCTACCACGATCCCAACTCCAACGCTCGCCAGTTCTGGAACCTCTCCCACAAGCAGACTTTCTTTGGCAATGCGTCCGACTTGGTCGGCTTCCGCCTCATGCCTCTGGAGCCCCAGTTCCAAAAGCCCATCGACTCGCAATGGACCTACAACATCGTCGATATGGACCGCAGGCTCGTAGCCTTCAAGGACCAGTCCGTAGGCCAGGTCACCTCGTGGAATTGGGATTTTGGCGATGGATCGAAATCGACGGAGCAGAACCCCATCCATCAATATGCGGACAGGCCAGGAAGGGAAGGGGACTATTCAGTCACTCTTGAAGTCACCGGGCCCAAAGGTACTTCCCGTCTGGCTAAGGTTTGGCAGGTTCACCTGAGAGGATCCACCCCGCCTGTCGCATCACAGCCATGATGCAGCATCGCGGCAATGGGAACTCAATTCGCCCTGACTTCGTTAGGTCCGCTCCGAGCGAGTGTTGCAGTGCCAGGAAGTGGGAGAATGTGTGTCAATGACAAATTCAGGCTCCACTAAGTCCAGCAGCACTGGGTTTCCGGTCCGCTATTTTCTTGTGCTCTGGCTCATGGTCATCAGTGCGGCGGTCTACCTCGACCGCATCAATATCTCGATTGCCGCAATTGGGATTGGCAAGGAATTCTCCATAGACAAAGTCCAGATGGGCTGGGTTTTCACCGCATTCCTAATCGGTTACGCAGGCCTGCAGATACCAGCCGGAGTGCTCGCAAGACGGCTAGGTCCGCGCATCACGCTGGGATTGTTGGGTGTATGGAATCCGATTTTTATTGTATTGATAGCCCTTATTCCTCATGGCATAGGAAGCCCTCTAATCCTCCTTATTTTGCTGCGCTTCTTCCTCGGTGTGGGCGAAGCCACCATGTTTCCCGCCACCAGCCAGTTTGTCGAGCGCTGGTTTCCTGTCAGCGAGCGTGGCAAGGCGAATGGCCTTATCTTCGCCGGTATAGGACTCGCTGGCCTGACTCCGCCGCTGATGACTGCGATTATCCTGCGCTACGGATGGCGAGCTTCCTTTTGCTTCGGCGCGTCTGTTGGCGCGCTGGTAGGACTGGTGTGGTTCCTGGCCGCCCGCGATACCCCTGAGCAGCATAAGTGGGTGAGTGATGCGGAACGGGAACTCATCGTCAGCCAGCGCCGTGCCTCCACTGTCGTCAAGGAGGACGATGTTGCTCACTATGGCAAGCATAAGATTCCCTGGCTACAGATATTCAGCAGTAAGGCAGTTCTTGCCATCACACTTAGCTATTTCGCATTCGGCTATGTGGCATGGATGTTTTACACATGGTTTTACATCTATATGGCGCAGGTACGCGGCCTAAATCTGAAGACCAGCGCACTCTACTCCATGTTGCCGTTTCTTGCCATGACTGCAGGGTGCCTTCTGGGAGGCGTGCTCAGCGATTGGATTGCGACGCGTTTCGGTGCGCGCCAGGGCCGTTGCCTGCTGCCCGCTCTGGCACTCGCCATTACCGCCTTCCTCCTGGTGCTAGGTTCGCATATCGAGAGCGCTGCGGCGGCTGCATTTATGCTGGCCTTTGGAGCGGGGGTCCTCTTTATTTCGCAGAGCATCTACTGGGCGGTCACCGCCGACATCAGCGGAGAGTACGTCGGTGTAGTGTCGGGAATCATGAATATGGGAGGACAGGTCGGAGGCGCGTGTACGGCCGCATTCACGCCTGTCATTGCAGCCCACTTCGGTTGGAACGCCTCCTTCTCAACTGCCGCCGTCATCATGGCCATTGGCGCGCTGGCATGGCTCGTCATCGACCCGAAACGCGATGTTCTGGTGGTTCACGGATAACGGTGCAGGTGCATCTGGACGGTCGTAGCCGCCGCCATTTACACTCCTCCCGAAAGATTGATACGCCGAAGAGCACTTCTGTTTGCTTCCATGCGAAACCCAGTCCGATGCGTCGTCTTGCAATCTGCCACAACAACCAGTGAGGGAAGGGAACCTACGATGGGCAACAAAATGTCACGCCGTCAATTCATCGGCACCGCCGCCATGACGGGAGCCGCGCTTTCAGGCATGAGTAACGCACTTGCAGCCGCGCAGACCCCCAAGGGCGCTGCGGATTGGGATGAGAAGAACGGCGCCGCTCCTGCCGCGCCGGATGCGCCGCAGGCCCGCCCCCTCGCGCCGGGTGCCATTCCCATCATCGACAGCCATATTCACCTCTTCGACCAAACCCGTCCCGTCTTCAGCGGCTACACGGGTGGGTTGTTCTACCGGCAGGTGAACAAGCCGTCGACGCCCGCGACATACGCCGCGCTGGCGCGCCCGGCAGGAATTGTCGGCGCCATCGTGGTTGAATCCGCCGCCCAATTCATCGACGACAACCTCTGGTATCTGGAGGTCTCCCGCGACAATCCCATCATGGTTGGAGTCTCTGGAAACATCGATCCAGGCTCTGCTGATTTCACCAAATATCTGGGCCACTTTCACCGCGACCCGCTCTTTCGCGCCATCCGCTCCAGCCGGTTCTATGCCAAGGACGCGACCGGCAAGGTTGCCCTCAATCCTGCCCAGGTCGCCAATCTCAAGCTGCTGGCGCAGGCCGACCTCGCGCTGGACACCGCCAACCCAAGCATGGACCTGATGAACGCCAACGTGCTGCTGGCCGACGCCGTTCCCGACCTGCGCATCATCATGGACCACCTGCCCTCCTACGATCCCACCAGCGATTCCGGCCCCAACGGGCAGGCGGCCTACGAGGCGGTCATCAAGGATATGGCGGCGCGCCCCAACATCTTCGTCAAGCTCACCGAGGTCTACCATCCCACGCCCGGAGACAACGGCATCATCGTCAAGAACTATGAGTTCCTGCGCGCGCGGCTGGAGTATCTCTTCCAGGCCTTCGGCGAGGACCGCGTCATGTTCGGCACCGACTACCCCAACAGCTACGGCGTGGCCACCATCTCCGAAGAGGTCGGCCTGATGCAGCAGTTCTACTCCACCAAGACGCGCGCGCAGCAGGAGAAGTACTTCTGGCAGAACTCGTCGAAGATCTATAAATGGGTCAAGCGCTCCGACGACCAGCCCACTCCGCTCGCGCAAGGCAAACCCGCTCCGGCGGCACCAGCCCGTGGTGGTGGAGGCCGGGGAGGCCCCGGCGGTCCGGGAGGTCCAGGTGGCCCCGCAGGCCCAGGTGGTCCGGGAGCACCGGGAGGCCCTCGACCCCAGTTCTAAGAGCCTGTTTAATAATTCGATTCAACCCGCATACGCTCATTTGTCTTGCTTAAGGGCATGGCTTTAGCCGTGCCGTAAATACTGCATTTGAACTGTGCTTTAGCCGCTGAGGTCAGGGATAAGTCCTCGTACAAGACTTATTAGACAGGTTCTAATGTCGTGCGGACTGACATCCGGCGAATTCTTTGCTTGACCTTGACGCTGCGTCAGGGCGGACTATTGTCTTTAGAGCAATGAGCGGCACTTATCGCATCGGCGAATTCGCGGAACTGGCGGGCGTCACCGTCCGGGCGTTGCACCACTACGACCGCATCGGTCTGCTCAAGCCCCAGCGCGGCAACTCCGGCACTCGGCTGTATAGCTTGGCAGACCTGGAACGTCTGGAACAAATTGCGGCACTGAAGTTCCTGGGCATTCCGCTGCGGGAGATCAAGCTGCTGCTGAAGCACGGACCGTTGAAGCTCATCGACTCGCTGCATATGCAACGGGAAGCTCTGACCGATAAGCGCAAGTTGATCGATCGCGCCATCATTGCAATTGAAGCAGCGGAAAAGGCCATTCGTTCAGGGCAAACAACCGACGCATCCATTCTTCGAAAAATAATCGAGGTGATCGACATGCAGCCACAAGAGAACTCCATGCGGAAGTACTATACCGAACAAGCCTGGAATGAGAGGGCACAGCTCAGGGAAGATTGGAACCACGCGACTACAGAGACGCGAGAGAGATGGAGGCAAGCCTCGCAGCAGCTCTTTACTGAAATCGAAGCCGCGCTCGATCTCGACCCCGCAGGCGAGGCGGCCCAGGCGCTCACCAAGCGTTGGCTGCAGTTAGGAGAGAGCGCAAATGGCGGCAACGACGGAATCAGGACGGGCAGTATCGAAGCGTGGAAGGACCGCCTCAACTGGCCGCCCGCAGAACAAGAGCGGCTTCTGGCCGGCTTCGGTCTCGATCCTCAGGACAGAACCGGGTCCATGCAGCGTTTGGATGCTGTAGACAAATTCATCGCGCGTGCTATTGGCTACAAGGTCCAGTCCAGCCTGCGTGGTCTCTACGGACTGGATCAAGCGTGATCTCATCGAAGGAGGCACCGAAGATGCCTCGTGAGTAGACCACCCGCCGGTAGTACAAATACAGAGATTCTGGCTTCGCCAGAATGACGGGGTAGGTGGGGTGTTTGGCTACTGGTTGCGGCTGAGGAGGCGCATGAGGCCGGTGGCGGGGGCTTCGGGGGTTAGGAAGAGGGTGCGGTCGCTGGCGTGTGGAGTTTGTAACCCATAATCCCTGCGATTGCTGGTATATTGGCCACGACTCAAAAAGGACCCCCTTCATGAAACTGATCGCATCCGTTGCAGCAACCCTCGTTCTGCTGTGTGGCATAGCCTATGCCCAAAGTAAGCCCGCCTCGCCCGCGCCTCACGCGGCTTCATCCACACAGCCGACGGCTCCGTCACAGACACAGAGCAAGCTGCTGCCCTATCAGGACTCGCGGCTTCCCGCGGAGCAGCGCATCACCGACCTCATCAAGCGCATGACGCTGGAAGAGAAGCTGGCGATGCTGGGCACCGATCCCACCGTTCCGCGCCTCGGCATCGTCGGCACCAACCATGTGGAGGGACTGCACGGCCTGGCGCTGGGCGGGCCCGGTGGATGGGGCGGACGCGGGCTGGTGACGCCCACCACGCAGTTCCCCCAGTCGCACGGGCTGGGCCAGACGTGGGACCCCGAGCTTCTGAAGCAGGCGGCGGAGGAAGAGGCCTACGAGACGCGCTGGGCCTACAACAAGTTCCACAAGGGCGGCCTAGTAGTGCGCGCGCCCAACGCCGACCTGAGCCGCGACCCGCGCTGGGGCCGCACGGAAGAGTCATACGGCGAGGACCCGTTCCTGGTAGGAACGCTGGCCACGGCCTACACCGAGGGCTTGCAGGGCAACGACCCGAAGACATGGATGACCGCGTCGCTGCTCAAGCATTTCCTGGCCAACAGCAACGAGGATGGCCGCGCCGGCTCCAGCTCCAACTTCGACGATCGCCTCTTCCACGAGTACTACGCGGTGCCGTTCCGCATGGCTATCGAGCAGGGCCACGCCAACGCCATGATGACCGCCTACAACTCTTGGAACAAGGTGCCGATGGGCGCCAATCCCGTGCTGCACTCTGTGGTGATGAAGCAGTGGGGCTTCGACGGCATCATCTGCACCGACGCGGGCGCGCTGGGCAACATGATGCATGCCAGCCATACCTACGACACGATGGCTGAATCCGCCTCTGCCACCATTCATGCGGGCATCAACCAGTACCTGGAGAACGCAACCTCTTCCGTGCAGGACGCGCTGAAGCAGAACCTCATCACCGAGGCTGACATCGACGCCAACCTGCGCGGCGTCTTCCGCGTGATGATCAAGTTGGGAATGCTGGAGCCGGCAGCGAGTGATCCCTACTCGCGCATCGGCACCGAGGCGCAGGCCAACGGCAGCACGGACGATCCGTGGCTGTGGGCGAAGAACAAGGCGCTGGCGCGTAAGGTGACTGACGAGTCCATCGTACTGCTGAAGAACGAAGGCGGGGTGCTGCCGCTGAAGGCTGCGTCGATCAAGAGCATCGCAGTCATCGGCCCGCTGGCCGACAAGGTTGCGCTGGACTGGTATAGCGGAACGCCGCCCTTCGCGGTCACTCCGCTGGAAGGAATTCGCGCGCGCGTCGGCAAGATTGTTACGGTCACGACCTCCGATGGTACGGACTCCGCGGCTGCCGCCGATCTGGCGCGCAAGGCCGACGTCGCCATCGTCATCATCGGCAATCATCCCACCTGCGATGCCGGTTGGGCCAAGTGTCCGCTGCCTAGTGATGGCAAGGAGGCCATCGACCGCAAGACGTTGACGCTCGCGCAGGAGGACCTGGCCAAAGCGGTACTTGCGGCTAATCCCAAGACCGTCGTAGTGTTGCAGGCGAGCTTCCCCTTCACCACCACATGGACCCAGGACAATGTTCCCGCCATCCTGATGATGACCCACAACAGCGAGGAGCAGGGCGATGGCCTGGCCGACGTTCTCTTAGGCGACTACAACCCTGCGGGCCGCCTGAGCCAGACCTGGGTCGCGTCCATGGACCAGCTTCCGCCGATGATGGACTACGACATCCGTAACGGACGCACCTACATGTATCTCAGCAGCAAGCCGCTCTATGCTTTCGGATACGGGCTGAGCTATACCAAGTTCGCGTACTCCAACCTGCGCGTCAGCAGCCCGCATCTGGCCAAGGACAGCACAGTCACCGTTAGTGTGGATGTTAAGAACACCGGCGCGCGCAATGGCGACGAGGTGGTCCAGCTCTACGCGGCACACATCGGGTCTAAAGTAGCGCGTCCTCTGCAGGAGCTGAAGGGCTTCCGCAGAGTGATGATTCGTGCGGGCGAGACGAAGACTGTCGCAATTCCATTGCCCGCGAGTGTGCTGGCCTATTGGGACGGCAATGCAATGTCGGTGGAGAACGACAGCGTGGAGCTTCGCGTAGGCGGCTCGTCTGACGCGATTGCTCTGCGTAAACAGATTAAAGTCGGTGAGTAGATTGAGGGCATAACTAATGAAGCAACCTGCGGGATGGGCGGCAGGCGCGTTGGCGCTTGCTTTATCGATGGCTCCAATGCTGCATGCGCAGCAGATGATTGTCTCGCGCGGCGGGGCCACGGTGATGGTCGAGCCGTATGCGGAGAATATCGTGCGCGTCAGCATCAGCCTGTTGAAGCAGAATGCAACCGCTGCTCCGGGCTATGGCATTACCGCCAAGCCGCTGGCCAGCGGATGGACCATTGCATCGGGTGCTAACGGCGATGTGTTGCGCTCGTCGCGCATCTCCGTCACCGTGGCCCCGCAGCAAAACGTCACGCTCACGGGCACCGAGGCAGACATCGCGAAGTTCTTCAACGGATCGACGCCGCCGGTTAACATCTCCATTAAAACCGCGGAAGGCGCGCCGCTGCTGGGGATGAACGACTGGCAGATGTCCGTCCCCAACTACAAGGACGGTACTTCGCAGAGCCTCAATGATCGTCGTCCCACCGACGATCCCTTCTATCAGGTGGGCGCAACCTTCGCATCGCCTAAAGACGAGCACTACTATGGTCTGGGGCAGAACCATGAGGGCTATCTCGACCGTCGCGGCCATGCAGTGCGTTGCGCGCACGACTACAACGCTCCGGCCGGCCCCAGCGTCTGCGTTCCGTTCATCGTCACTAACAAAGGCTACGGCCTGCTGTGGGACAACCCCGGTAAGACCACCGCACAGTTTGGTTTCAACGAGGTTACCCGATGGACCTCCGACGTGGGCCAACGCGTGTCGTTTTTTGTTATTACGGGCAAGACGTATGACGAAATATACCAGGGCTACAACCTGCTCACCGGCGATGTTCCCATGCTTCCCAAGTCGGCCTATGGATATATCCAGTGCAAGCAGCGATACACCAGTCAGGCCGAGCTGATGGCCGTGGCCAAGGGCTATCGCGACCGCCATCTGCCCGCCGATGTGTTGGTCATCGACTGGTTCCACTACACCAAAATGGGCGAGATGGACATGGACCCCGCGAAGTGGCCGGACCCCGTCGCCATGAATCGCGAGCTGCACGCCATGAACTTCCACACCATGATCAGCGTCTGGCCGCGCTTCATCCCCGAGGACCGTTACTACAAGACCGTCCTCGACAACGGATGGTTCCTACACCTGGCCGACGGCTCGCCCATCAACGGTCTGCCCTACGACCGCGCCGGCTCCGACATCGACACCACCAATCCCGACGCCGCGCGCTGGTACTGGAACGTGGTGCGCGACAACTACATCTCCAAAGGATTCGACGCCTTCTGGGCCGATGAGACCGAGCCCGATCTGCCGCCCAACGGAAGCTACTTCCACGTCGGGCCGGGGACGGAGTTCTTCAACGTCTATCCGCTCTTCCACACCGCCGCGCTGTACGACGGCTTCCGCCGCGACCTCAGCAGTCGCGCGTTAATCCTTGCGCGCGACGCCTATCTCGGCGCGCAGCATAACGGCGCAATCTTCTGGTCGTCCGACATCTACCCCACCTGGGACACCCTAAAGCGGCAGGTTCCCACTGGCATCAACTTCGTCGCCAGTGGCATGCCTTACTGGAGTACCGACATCGGCGGATGGCAGTATCTCCCGTACACCCACAAGCCGGACCGTCCGCCGCTGCTCGCCCCATCCGATGCGCGCGACGAGGTCGGCAACTACGACGATTACCCCGAGCTTTACGTTCGCTGGTTCGAGTATGGGGCCTTCCAGCCCAACTTCCGCGCGCACGGAAGCCGTCCGCAAAACGAGGTATGGTCGTACGGCAAGCAGGCCGAGCCCATTCTGGAAAAATATCTGCGCTTACGTTACACGCTGATGCCCTACATCTATTCGCTCGCCTACCGCACGCACCAGACGGGCGCGCCCTTCATGCGTGGACTCTTCATGGACTTCGGCAACGATCCCAAAGTTGCCAATATCGGCGATGAGTATATGTTCGGCCCAGCGCTGTTGGTGGCGCCCGTGGTCGAACAGGGTCGCACCAGCCGGCAGGTCTATCTCCCCGCCGGTACGGACTGGTATAACTTCTGGACCAACCAGAAGCTCCAGGGCGGACAGACAGTAACGGTCGCCGCGCCCATCGACACGCTACCGCTCTTCGTGCGTGCCGGTTCCATCCTGCCCATGGGTGCGCCAGTCGAGAGCACCAACGAGAAGCAGCCCTTGCAGGAACTGCGCGTCTATCCCGGTGCCGACGCCAGCTTCGATCTATACAACGACGATGGCACAACCTACGCGTACGAGAAGGGCGCGATGGAGATCACCCACCTGCACTGGTCGCAGGCCGCTCAGAAACTGACCCACACCGGCGCAGCTCTCTCCAGTCCCAGCGAGGCGAGTCTGGTGAAGGTCGTCAAGGCGCGCTGAGGCGCGAGGACGCATCAGAATTAAAGAGTGGCCATATTCATGCCGATAGTGCAGCTTCATGGTTGTCTGCTTGGTCAACCTTGGCGCGCACGCCATAGGGCGCCATCCAGCGGATCGACGGCAGTCTGGCGCACACTGGCCGCGGGCAACAAGACGGCCAGTCTCGCAGTCATCGCGGCGCGCACCAGGGTGATGTGGGTAAGCACTCCGCCGGTGAAGGCAATGCCGATCGCGGCCGTTTCCTTTTCCCTTGCCGGGTTGGTCGCTGTCATCTTGCAGTTCACCAGCGCGACCAGCTCGGCCAGCTCAACCCCCGCACGGGTGAGGACATCGGCAGCCAATGCGTCTCCCTGATCTGCGCAGCGCGCAACCACCGGGGCGAGCGAGGCAAAATCCGGCGCGGGGTGGCTGGAATCGCTGCGTTGGTTGGCATACGCAGCCAATTCGCCAAGGGAGTTCAGCTTCCAGTGCCGCTCGATATCGCGCAGCAGCAAAGTGGGATTTCCCCCGATGTCGTTACCGTCCTGCGCGCGTAGGGTCGCGCGAATCGCTTCCAGGCCGATCCAGGTACCCGATCCCTCGTCGCCCAGCACAGGTCCCCAGCCGCCCGCGCCAAAGCTCTGACCCGTATGCGTGCGGCCAATTGCGTTCGATCCTGTGCCCGCGACCACCAATATTCCCGGCCCTCCCGCGAAGGCCGCATCCAGTGCGATCTCCTCATCTCCGCATAGCAGCAGCTCTCCCCAAACCAGCTCCGCAATCGTCTTTTCAGCCCACGCATGCACTGCGGGGCTGCTGATCCCGGCCAGTCCAAAGCATGTTCGAGTGATCTGCCCCAGCGAGACATCCGCGCTGGCCGCGACCTCCGTAAGCATCGTCCGCAACCGTTCAGTCGCCTCCTGCTCGCCGACGCGCATCAGCTTTACCGTGCCGGTTGACGCGCGTGCCAGAACGCGCGTCTCATCGGCCAGTAGGCACTGAGTCTTGGTGCCGCCTGCGTCGATGGCGAGGAAGTGTCTCATCGCAAACCATCATAAGCTACGGGTGAGCTTCGAGGTTCCAACTTCAGCGGTCCAGGTTCGAGGAGTCAACCCGGTTCTATACTCAGGCAATGCCTGTTCGCTTGCATGCGCTCGATCTCGGCGTGGTTGGACTGTATCTGATAGCCATCACGCTCTTTGGTCTGCGCTTTAGCCGACGGCGAGCTGCTGACAGCGCGGTGGCCACAGACCGCTCCCTGCGCGGTTATTTCCTCGCCAATAGATCCATCCCATGGTGGGCCATCGCCCTCTCCATCGTCTCCGCGGAAACATCAACGCTCACCATCATCGGAACTCCTGGATTGGCCTTCGCGGGCGACTTCGGCTTCCTTCAGATCGTCATCGGCTATATGTTCGGCCGCATCGTGGTGGCCGCGCTCTTCCTGCCCAAATACTTCCAGGGAGAGATGCTCACCGCTTACCAACTCATCGACCGCCGCTTCGGCCACACCCTGCATAAAGTTACCGCTGGCCTATTTCTGCTCACTCGAGCCGCAGCCGAAGGCGTACGCGTCTTCGCCGTCTCCATCGTCGTCGGCATCGCTATCGGCACCGGAAGCGTGCTCTCCATCGCCCTCATCTCCGCGCTCACACTCCTCTATACCTTCGAGGGAGGAATGGCCGCCGTCATCTGGACAGACGTGGTGCAGATGGCCATCTATATCGGCGGAACGCTGGTCGCCATCTGGTCGCTCGGCGCGCACATTCCTGGCGGCTGGGCGACGATCCACGCCGTCGGCGCGGCTGCTGGCAAGTTCCATATGCTCAACTTCGCCATGAACCTGACCACGACCTACACCTTCTGGGCCGGAGTCCTGGGCGGAACATTCCTCACCATGGCCTCGCATGGCACCGATCAACTGATGGTGCAGCGAATGCTGGCGGCCAAAAACCTCAGCGAATCGCGCCTCGCTCTGCTGTCGAGCGGCGTCGTCATCTTCATCCAGTTCGCGCTCTTTCTGCTCATCGGCGTGGGCCTGTTCGTCTTCTACGGAAGGCATCCGGCAGCGCTACAGGCGCTGGGTGCGGCTAACGGAAACCGCATCTTTCCTGCATTCATCGTGCAGCAGATGCCGGTGGGCATCGCCGGTCTGTTGATCGCCGCCATCCTTGCCGCCGCCATGTCCAACCTCAGCGCGGCGCTCAACTCGCTGTCATCGACCACGGTGGTCGATTTCTACATGGCATGGCGTCCACACGCCGCCGACCGCGAGCGTATGGTTGTCTCGCGCGCCAGCACCTTGCTGTGGGCGCTGGTGCTGTTCGCCGTCGCCGTCTACGCCGTCCACACCGGCGGCACGGGCAACGTCGTCGAGATCGGCCTCTCCATCGCGTCTGTGGCCTACGGTTGCCTGCTCGGCGTCTTCCTGCTCGGCACCCTTACGCGTTACGCTACTCAGGGAGGAGCAATTGTGGGCATGGTCGTTGGTTTCGCATTGAACCTCACATTGTGGCAGTTTCCCGGAAAGGTTCTGCTCTCGGGCTGGCTATACACCCCGACCGCACAGCAGGATTGGAAACATCCGCCGGCCATCGTCGCCATCCCCCACGTCGCGTGGACCTGGTACGTGCTCATTGGCGCGGTCGTGACCTTCGCGGTCGGCTTACTGGTCAGCGTCATCTTTCGCAAGCAATCCAGCCGCATCGCGGTGCCATTGCTATTGCTTTTTTGTTTGTCATTCCCGAAGCCGGGGTCCCCGACGAGCGCATCTGCTCGTTGGGGTTGGAAGGGAATCTGCTTCACCGCGCAGGCACAGACGTCCGTAGTCCCGCCGTATAAACCGTTCACCCTAAGCCCTGCACCCTTGACCCCTGACTTCTCCGCCGTCTCCGCCGCCATCAACACCGCCATTGCGCAAAAGAAGCTGCCCGGCGCGGTCGTTGTCGTGGGCCACGGCGGCAAGGTCGTCTTCCAACAGGCCTACGGTGTGCGCAAGTATGCCGGCGAGCCCGACATCTACGGCAAGCCCTCCGCAGCCGAGCCAATGACGCTGGACACCATCTTCGACATGGCCTCGATGACAAAGGTGATGGCGACCAGCGTCGCCGTCATGCAGCTCTACGAAGAGGGAAAGCTCGCCTTCGACGACCCCGTCGCCAAGTACCTGCCCGAGTTTGGCGTGAATGGCAAGGGGAAGGTGACTATGCGCGAGTTATTGACGCACTACTCCGGCCTGCCGCCCGACGTGGATCTTAAAGACGCATGGGGTCTCAATACTCCCGACAAAGCAGAAGGCATGCGCCGGGCGATGCAATCGACCTTGACCAGCGTTCCCGGTACGCACTTCGAGTACTCCGACATCAACTACATGGTGCTAGGTGCGCTGGTGGAGAAGCTCAGCGGGGAGTCGCTCGATCAATATGCGCTGAAGCATATTTTCGGGCCCCTTGGAACGAAAATGACGTCCTATCACCCTTTTTACTGCGGTGCGTACACTGTAGTCCGTCACGACTATTCTCGTGATACGGGAACGTCTGGAATACCTTCCCCCTTTGACTGTAGGCTTGCAGATTGGTATTACCCAGACCTGCAAACGGTTGCGCCGACGCAGCATGACGACCAGGGGACGAAGGAAACAAATCCAAATTTCGATGCACTCCTGCGCGGGACGGTGCATGATCCGACAACGCGGCGTATGGGCGGCGTGGCTGGCCAGGCAGGTGTCTTCTCCACGGCTGACGATGTAGCCCTCTTTGCGCAGGCGTTGCTGGACCGCCTGGCCGGTCGCCCCAGCAACTTCCCCCTGAAGCGCGAGACGCTGCAATTGATGACTGCACCGCAACAGCCCCCGACCGCCCAAGGTGGCGCGACCATCTTCGCAGAGGACGGCACCACCACCACCGGCATCGCCCAGCGCGGCTTCGGCTGGGACATCAACTCCGCCTACTCCCGCCCGCGCGGCTCGGTATTCCCTACCGCCGGGGCAGGAGTTCCAGCCAGTTTTGGTCACACTGGCTTCACCGGCACAAGCCTTTGGCTCGATCCGTCGTCGGACACCTACGTTATCCTTCTCGCCAACTCGGTCCATCCCCGCGGCAATCCCTCCATCTCGCCCCTGCGCGGCGAAGTCGCCACAGCGGTGGCGAATGCGCTGAGAATTGGTTGGGCCCAGGTTGGCCCGGAATATCGAGCGTTCAATCCTTCATCGTTGATGGTTCCACCGCCGCCTCTTTCCTCACTATTTAATGGCATTACTCCGGACCCGTTGCCCACCAAGACCGGCATCGATGTTCTCGAAGCGACAAATTTTGCAGCGCTGAAAGAAGCTGCGACTCGCAACGGAGGCCATCTGCGTATCGGCCTGCTCACCAATCAGACTGGTGTGGATTCGCTGGGCCGTCGCACTATCGACGTGCTGCGCGGCATCGGCGGCGGCGTCGAGCTCACCACGCTCTTCTCGCCCGAGCACGGCCTCTTCGGCGCTAAGGACTCGACCAGCATCGCCCAGGAGGTCGATCCCGCGACCGGACTGAAGGTCATCAGCCTCTACGGCCCAACCGACGCCGACCGACGGCCCAAGCCCGAAGACCTGAAGAACCTCGACGCCATCGTCATCGACCTACAGGACGCTGGCGTCCGCTTCTACACCTACGAGACCGTCCTCGGCTACTTCCTGGAAGCATCGGCCCGCGAATTAAGCCAAGGTCACAAATTGGATATCATTGTGCTCGACCGTCCCGATCCAATCGGCGGACTCTCGGTGCAGGGACCGATCTCCGATGCTGAGAAGAACTCCTATATCAACTACACCCCCCTGCCCCTGCGTCACGGGATGACCTTGGGCGAGCTCGCGAAGTTCCTCGACGAAGGGTCTTCGGCCTACCTGGTTCCCGGAAGCGGTATCAAAGTCGTTGCGCCACTCACCGTCGTCCCCATGCAGAACTGGCACCGCGACGAGTTCTTCGATGCTACCGGCGTTCCGTGGGTCAACCCATCGCCGAACTTGCGCAGCATCACCGAGGCCACGCTCTATCCCGCCCTCGGCATGATGGACGCGACCAACGTCTCGGTGGGGAGGGGAACTACGACCCCCTTTGAAGTCTTCGGCGTGGGCGCGACCGCCGCCACAAAGGATGCCCCTGCAATTCCCGCCTGGTTCGACGGCAAAGCCGTTGCGGCTTACCTGACAGCCCGCAATATTTCCGGCGTGGCATTCACCGCAACGCAATACGCGGTAGCTGAAGACGCCAATCACTACCCCTACCACGGCCAGACCATCCAGGGCGTGCGCCTTACCGTCACCGACCGCATCGCGCTCGACTCGCCCGAACTAGGCATCGAGATTCTCTCCGCGCTGCATCATCTCTACCCAACGCGGTTTAATCTCGACAAAGCCGCGCCACTGGTGGCCAACTCGGAGACGATGGCTGCCCTCGCTCGTGGCGACGATCCACGGACGATTGCCGCTTCGTGGACCTCCGTTCTGGCCGATTTTCGTAAGCGCAGGGAAAAATACCTCCTCTATCCCTGAAGTAACGAAGGTATCTCCCCAGCTACCTTGTCACCACCTATTCACACGGCGTTTTCATATCTGCGTCACAATAGAGGTTGTCGTTTTTTCAGGCGAGGAGTCGTCCATCATGCCGCGTATCAACTTTCATCTGCAACTGGCCGAGTTGAAGGACAAGCTTTTGGCGATGGCGGCGTTGTCGCAGCAGGCATTGGATTTTTCTGTGGAGGGCTACCTGGAGCGCGATATGGCGCTGTGTGACCATGTGCTGGAGATTGAGGAGGCCATCAACACCGCTGAAACCGTGGTCGACGAGATGGCCTACGAACTCCTCGCCAAGGAGCAGCCTATGGCCATCGATCTGCGCTTCATCCTGTCGGTAATCAAGATTAATGGCGACCTGGAACGGATTGGCGATCAGGCCGCCAACATAGCGGAGCGAGCGTTGGCATTGAAGGACGAGCCTGCGCTCACGCTGCCGGTTGATATCCAGCATATGGGCGAACGTGCCGGAGTCATGATCCGCTCCGCGATTCAGGCGCTGCTGGAGGCAGATCCCAGGATGGCCGATACCGTGCTCTCCATGGACGACGCCGTCGACGCCAGCAACAAGGTGGTGCAGGCAGAACTGATGGAAGTGATGCAGCAGAAGCCGGAGGTCAGCACGCAGGCACTCACTGCGATTCTGGTTGCCCGCAATCTGGAGCGCTCCGCCGACCATGCCACCAATATTGCCGAGGATGTCATCTTCTGGCTGCGCGGTTCCGATGTGCGCCACAAGTTCTCCCTGGTCGAGGCGGACTAACCGCAGCCTCTTTGTCCCGCGCGGGCGTGGCACACGTTTGACGCGGCGGCGTAGCCCAAATAGACTTAACTCTGTGAGGAAGCGCGACCACAATCCGTCCGCGTGCTGCTTGGCCTGTTGTTGCAGGGCCGTGCGCCGTCGCCCCTCTTCCGCTTCGTAGTAGTGCAATCCGTGAAGCCACAGAGCAGCAGATCGAGCGCCCACAAATCAGGTGGGCATTTTTATTGACTCGCACATCTTCATCGCCCTTCAGGCCACTTTGCCCCATCCGTTCATCCGTAAACAATAAGGAACTTTCAGGAATCATATGACCGATCTCGCACCTCAGACGCCGCCCGCCGCATCAACATCCGTCAAGGAGACCAAGGCCCAGAAGGCCGAGCGGTTGAAGCTCGCCAAGAACCCGTGGGAGGCCTGGGACGAGGTGCGCCAGTTTGCGCGCGAGGGACGCACTGCCGTGTTGCCGGAGTGGGCCGAGTTCTACTTCAAATGGTGGGGCGTCTACACCCAGGGTGATGGCGCGGGTGTCACCGGCGGCAAGGATGGCGTAGGCAAGGCCACCGAGTACTTCATGATGCGCATCGGCCTACCCAATGGCCTGCTCACCTCGCATCAGCTTCGCGTCATCGGCGAGCTCACAAAAAAATATGCGCGCAACCTGGCCGACATCACCACCCGCCAGAACATCCAACTGCACTGGCTTACCATCCAGGCGCTGTCGGAGGTCGTCGATGCGCTCACCGCCATCGGCCTCAGTCCCAAGGGCGCATGTGGCGACGTATTGCGCAATGTCACCGGCTGCCCGCTCGCTGGGCTGGACGGTCATGAGTTGATCGACGCCAGACCGCTTGCTGTGGAGGTGGCGCACAAGCTCACCGCCAATCCGGAGTTCTACAACCTGCCGCGCAAATTCAAGGTCACGGTCACCGGCTGTCCTGTATGGTGCTCCTACCCGGAGATCAACGACGTAGCACTCACCGCCATCATGCGCGAGGTCGACGGCCTGGAAGAGATCGGCTATACCCTGCGCGTCGGCGGCGGCCTCTCCACCGAGCCCCACATCGGCGTCCGCATCCCCGCGTTTATCCCGCAGGACAAGGCCTACTCTGTCGTCGAAGCCGTCCTGCGTATTTTCAAGGAGCAAACCGAACTGCGCGAGAACCGCACCCGAGCGCGCATCAAGTATCTCTTCATGCGCCACGGCTGGACCGCTGAAACCATGCTCGAAGCCATCGAACAGAAGCTCGGATATAAGCTCGATCCCAGCCCCGTAAGCGAGGACGTTGTCCCCGACGATGTCTATCGCGATCATATCGGCGTTACCCCGCAGCGCCAGCCCGGTCTCTCCGCCATCGGCGCCAGCGTGATGGGAGGACGGCTCTCCGGCGACCAGCTTATCCAGCTCGCCGACCTAGCCGAGGAGTTCGGCGATGGCAACCTCCGCGCCACCATCATGCAGAACATCCTTGTCGCCAATGTTCCCAATGCGCGCACCCGTGACGCAGTGCATCGGTTGAACCAGATCGGCCTGCAAGTCGAAGTCACTCCCTTCTGGCGCGGCGCTATCGCCTGCACCGGTACCGAGTTCTGCAAGCTCGCCATCGCGGAGACCAAGGCCTTCTCCAAGTGGCTCACCAGTGAGATGGAAGAGCGCCTGCCCGGCTTCGATCAGCAGATCAAGCTGCACGTCACCGGCTGCACCAACTCTTGCGGCCAGAGCTGGATCGCCGATATCGGTCTCGAAGGCAAGAAGATCAAGAAGGACGGCAAGATGGTCGATGCCTTCTACTTCTGCGTCGGCGGCGCGGTCGGTAAATACGCAGCCATCGCACGCCAGATCGGCTTCCGCGCGGCGGCCGAAGATTGTCCCGAGGCCATCGAGCGCCTGCTGCGCGCCTACCTCTCTGCCCGCACTCCGGGCGAAGACCTCCGCGCATACTTCACACGCACCGACGACGAGACCCTCCGCGCGCAGCTAGCCGGCAACGCCATCGCCCCAGTCGAGCGCGACCCTCCTCCAGTGGGCGGACGCCACGTCGCGGACGCATAATTGTCTATGCCTCTCTTCCCCATCTTCCTCAAACTGACGGGCCGGCCTTGCATCGTCATCGGCGGCGGCAATCTTGCCGAATCGAAGATTGATTCGCTGCTCACATCCGAGGCGCGAGTCACCGTCATCGCACCCACAGCCAGCGCGCGCATCGTCGAGATGTCAAACTCAGGCGAGATCGTCTTGTATCAACGCGAGTACACGCTTGGCGACCTCGCAGGACACTTCCTTGTCGTCGCCGCAACCGACAATCCAGCAGTCAATCGCGCCGTCTTTGCCGAAGCAGAAGCTGCGGGAATCCTCATCAATGCGGTGGACGATCCACCCTTCTGCGACTTCTACTTCCCCTCCGTCGTCCGTCGCGGAGACCTGCAGATTGCCATCTCCACCGCAGGCGCAAGTCCCGCTCTGGCCCAGCGTCTGCGTAAGCAGATCGACGCGCTCCTTCCACTTGACACCGGTGATTGGCTCGCCGAGTTGGGCAATCTCCGCCGCGAGGTACTGCAACGCGAGCCCGCCAACGATGCCCGCCGCGAGCTTCTCCACCAACTCGCCAGCCGCGAACTCTGTGGCTTCGACGGATGCCCCACCCGCGCATTCGCCCGCCGCCATGCCCAAACAAATCCACTACCCGCGCCAACCGAGCCCAAGCCATGAAGAGATCGGCGCAATCTGGCGTGGTCTATCTTGTCGGTGCGGGGCCGGGTGACCCTGAGCTATTGACGCTGCGCGCCATCCGGCTGATCGAAACCGCGGATGTCATCCTGCCCGACGACCTGGTCTCAGACGAAGTCCTCGCTCTGGCCTCTCCTACCGCACTCATTGTTCCCGTGGGCAAGCGTTGCGGGCAGCCGCGCATCACCCAGGCCGGCATTCATGCGCTCATGCTGGAGCACGCCAGTGCGGGCCGCAGCGTTGTTCGTCTCAAGTCCGGCGAGCCGCTCATCTTCGGCCGCGCCGGTGAGGAGATCGCCGCGCTCACGGATGCGGGAATACCCTTCGAGATCGTGCCCGGAATTACGGCAGCATTCGCCGTGGCCGCCGCGCTAAAGACTCCGCTCACCGACCGCAGCTCCGCCTCGAAGCTCATCTTCGCCACCGCGCATCACGCAGCGCCACGGCCCGATGAGCCAGCCAAGTTACAGATCACACCCAAGTGGGAGGGAGCGTTCCCCAAAGACGCAACGCTTGTGATCTACATGCCGGGGCGTAACTTTCGCGCGTTGGCCGATGATCTGATCGCTTCCGGCATCGATGCGGCAACCCCATGCGTGGCCGTCTCCAATGCGACGTTATCCGATGAGCGCGTGCTTTACACAACTCTGGCGGCAATCACCGACGACGCAGTAGGCCCAGCGCCGGTGCTACTGCTGATCGGTGATGCTATCCGTCCAGCTACTTGATATCGACCACTGGCGTCACCGACAGCCCCGGACGCAGCACATAGTCCCCATCTTCCTGCTGCAGGTTGGCGAAGTCAATGCGCACAGGAATCCGCTGCACCACCTTGACGTAGTTGCCGGTCGCGTTCTCCGGCGGAAACAGCGAGAGCATCGATCCTGTCGCCCCACCAACCTGCGTTATCTTGCCAGAGAACTTGCGCCCACCGTAGGCATCCACTTTGATCGACACCGTCTGTCCCGCGTGCATGTGGGTCAGTTGTGTCTCCTTGAAGTTGGCCGTTACCCACAAGTCGGTCAGTGGGACAATGGTCATCAGGTCCTGTCCGGCGGCCAGGTTGGCGCCCACCTCCACGCTCTTTTTGTTCACGATTCCAGCCACTGGAGCAGTGATTCGCGTATAGCCAAGGTTCAGCTTCGCCTGCTCTACCTTGGATTGTGCCTGCTGGATGGCTGCTCTCGCCGCGGCCGCGCGGGACTGCTGCACCCGCACCTGGTCGGGACCGTTCTTCACCGATTGTTCCGACTGCGCCTGCGACTGGACGAGGTGTTGACGCGCGCTGGAAACCGCGTTCTGCTGTGCCAGTACACTGGCCTCGGCCTCTGAAACCGCGGCCTTCGAGGCAGCTGCGGCAGCCACCGCTGCGTCGTACTGCTGCTTCGAGATCACGTCCTTCTCGACCAGCGGCTTGTAGCGATCCACGTCGTCCTGCGCTTTCTGCGCGTTGGCCTTGGCCTCTAGTACGCGCGCGTTGGCAACCTCTACCTGCTTCTCCGCTTGCGCCACCAAATCAGTCGAGCCCCGAACGTCGCTGGCGGTCGTGCTCACCGTGGTGCCAACGCTCACCTGTGTGATCGGCACATTCACCGTGGCCTGCGCGTATTCTGCCTGTGCGCTGGCAAGGTTCGCCTGCGCCTGCTCCAGCGCTACCTGGTAGTCGGTGGGGTCAATCTCGGCCAGCAACTGGCCGGCCTGCACCGTCTGGTTGTCATCCACATATACCTTCACCACCTGGCCTGAGACGCGCGCGCTGATCTGGTACAGGTTACCGTCCACCTGCGCGTCGTCGGTGTCTTCGGTAAAGCTGGCGCGCCAATAGAAGAATGCTGCAGCAAGTACTAGCAACAATACGACGCCGATGACAACGAACTTACGGCTGCCGTTGTTCTGCGTGCTGTCGCCTGTTGCGCTCGCCGCCTGTACGCTGGCTGGTGCGTTGCCCTTGTTATCTGCGTTCTGGTCGGCGGCCTGCGTGCCGCTCTGGTTCTGTTCGTCTGCCACGGTTACTTCCCTCCCAGATAATCTTTCAAGTTGGTCTCTGCGACTCCAAGCGCGCGCGCCAGCGATAGCTTGGCCGCGTTGTGCTGGTAAAGCGCGGCGATGTACTGGTCGTTGGCTTGCTCCACAGAGGCCTGTGCCTGGCTCACGGGAAGGTTGTCGCTCACGCCCGCCTGGTAACGTTGCTGTGTCTCGCTTAGTGCCTCGTTAGCCAGTTCCACGTTGGATTTTGCCGCCTCTACCAGCTTCGCTGCCGATTGGATGTCCAGAATTGAGTCGCGAATCTCCGCGTTGATCTGCTGCACATGGTCGGCCAGCTTGTCGCGCGATTGCTGCACCTGCGCGCCTGCAACCTCCTCCTCGCCGCGTGTTTTGGCGATCTGCAGGATCGGCGCGGAGACGCTGCCGGTCGCGCTGTATGTGCCATGCGAGTGGTCGGCGGTCTGCCCAATGTCGCCAAAGTCGCCGGAGAACTTCACCGTGGGAAGCTGGCTGGCACGCGCCGCCGTCATCTCCGCCTCCGCCGCTTTTACCTGCTCATTTGCAGCGGCCAGGTCCTTCCGGTTCTTCAGCGCCTGCGTAAACGCTGCCGCCGGGTCCAGGTTGTCCAGTGCGGAGTAAGGCTCACTGTCCGTCAGGCGGATGGCCTGGTCCAGCGGCAGTCCGATGGCGCGCGCCAGCGACAGCTTGTCCTTGGCCAACTGGTTGTTTGTGGAGATCAGCGCCTGCTGCTCGTTCTGGTAGTCGACCTGCGCGCGCAGAACATCCAGCCGCGGACTCACCCCGGCATCGTGCGAGGCCGTAGCCTGGTCCAGCGATAGCTTGCTGGCGGCCAGCTCTGCTGTCACCGCGCTAATGCGCGCTGCGTCGGCGATGCACAGCAGATAAGCGTTGCCCACTGTCAGCACCACCATCTCGCGTGCGTCGTTCGCGCTCAGTTTTGCCGCGGCAAAATTGTGCTTCGCGGCGATGTAGTTCTCCAGTGCCGGAACATTCACCAAGCTCTGCGTAAGGTAAGCGCGGAAGTCCTCCACCTGGAACGGCCCAATGATGGGGTTCAGCCCGGGAAACTTCAGTCCGAAGGCTGCCAGGTCCACCTGCTCCACCTCGATGGATGCGTCGCCGGTCACCGTGGGCAACAACGCCTGCAGTTGCTCCATCTGCTGGCCGTGTGCGTTCTGCTGTGCGCTGGCCTGCAGGATCAGTCCCAGGTTCTGGCGCAGGCCGCGTGCAATGGCGTCGTCCAGCGACAGGTCCAGCACGCCGTCCGTTGCTTTGCCTTCCACCAGCGACCCACCAAAACTGCCCAGCGTGGGCGCGGCCAGGTTCACTCCGCCTGGTGCTGCTAGCTGCTGCAGTGCGCCTTTTGTTGCCTTCGCATCCGCGGAACTTGTGGCCCCGGTACTGCCTCCTTGTGCATAACCGGCGGCGGCCAGCAGCAGTAGGGAAGCGAGGCCGCCGGCCGTAAGGACCCTCCGCGCAGGCGACACTGCATTCCGTTGCATCATTCCTTCTATGTTACCTGCTCAGTACGTGTAACTGAAAGATTGCTGCCTCCGTTCCCATCGAACGGAGAGATGCATGCAATCCCCTCCCGCAAGCGGATACACTTTGTTTGCAGCAAGAGGAGCGCACGCAATGCTTTTGGGAATCGACATTGGGACGGGGGGAACGCGGGCCGTGCTGGTGGACCGCGCAGGACGCGTGGTGGCCTCGGCCGCCAGTGAGCATGCACCCATCCGCTCCGAGCACATCGGCTGGGCGGAGCAGCAGCCCGAAGATTGGTGGCGCGCCGCGCGCGAGGCCATCGCTGGCGCAATTTCCTCCGCCGAGTTGGACGGCGCGCAGATTCACGCCGTAGCCTTGACCGGCCAGATGCACGGCTGCGTTATGCTCGACGCCGCCGGAGAAGTCCTCCGCCCCGCACTTATCTGGTGTGACCAGCGCACCCAACCCGAGTGCGACTGGCTCAACAGCACCATCGGCCCAGCCCGCCTCATAGAACTCACATGCAATCCCGCGCTGCCCAACTTCACACTCACCAAGCTGCTCTGGGTGCGCAAGCATCAGCCAGAAATCTTCGCCAGAATCGCACACGTCCTCTGCCCTAAGGATTATGTCCGCTACCGCCTCACCGGCGAGTTCGCCATCGACATGCAGGAGGCCAGCGGAACCCTCCTGCTCGACGTCGCGCATCGCCGCTGGTCCGCCGAAGTCGCCGAGGCGGCTGGTATTCCCATCTCCTGGCTGCCCAGTCTTTTTGAAGGCCCCGAGATCTGTGCGCGCATCAGTGATACGGGCGCCGCCGCCACCGGCTTTGCTGCTGGAACCCCAGTCGCCGCGGGTGCAGGAGACCAGGGAGCGGGCGCGGTCGGCATGGGATTAGTCGCGCCTGGTTCCGTCTCCGCCACCATTGGAACCAGTGGCGTGGTATTTGCCGCCACCGACCAGCCCACATTGGACCGCCTCGGTCGCCTACATACCTTCTGCCACGCCGTGCCCGGGATGTGGCATGTCATGGGCGTCACCAACGGCGCGGGCCTCTCGCTGCGCTGGCTGCGCGATACTTTCGCCCCCGGCGTCTCCTACGATGAGCTCACCTCCGAAGCAGCAAAGATTCCCGCCGCCAGCGATGGAATGCTCTGGGCGCCGTATCTCTTCGGCGAGCGCACGCCCCATCTCGATCCCGACGCTCGCGCCGCATTCGTCGGCATCACCGCCTCCCACACCCGCGCCCACTTTGTCCGCGCCGTTATGGAGGGCGTTGCCTTCAGCCTGCGCGACACTCTCTCTCTATTCGCCGAGCTGGAAATTCCCGTGTCGCAGATACGTCTCGGCGGAGGCGGTGCGCGCGGTCCGCTCTGGCGTCAGATTCAGGCTGACGTCTATGGCCGCCCAGTGGAACTGCTCGTCGCCGAAGAGGGGGGTGCGTTCGGCGCGGCACTCCTCGCCGGCGTTGCCGTGGGCGCATGGCCCAGCGTACAGGCAGCCTGCGCAGAGACCGTCCACGTCGCGCAAACCATCCCGCCAAATGACGCTGCCGCAATGGAGGCCGCCTACACACGCTACCGCAGGGTTTATCCTGCATTGACAGAGATTGGGAGGTCGTAATGTCGCAGCGGGAGATTGGTGTTGGTGTCATCGGATTCGGACTAGGCGGGCGCGTCTTTCATGCGCCGTTTGTAAGTGCAGTAACAGGCCTGCGTCTTGCTGCGATTATGCAGCGCACAGGCGATGCCGCGGCCAAGGCATACCCCACTACCAGAATCGCCCGCTCGCTCGATGATCTCCTCGCCGACAGCTCCATCGAACTGGTCGTCGTCTCGACCCCCAATGAGACCCACTTTGCCATGGCCAGGCTGTGTCTCGAAGCCGGAAAGCATGTCGTCATCGACAAGCCCTTCGCCTCCACCAGCGAAGAAGCGCTCGCTCTCGGCAAGCTCGCCAAAAGCAAATCCCTGCTGGTCATTCCCTTCCACAACCGCCGCTGGGATGGAGACTTTCAGACTGTCCGCAAGCTCCTGCAGCAGGATGCCATTGGCCGCCTCGTCACCTTTGAGTCGCACTTCGACCGCTTCCGCCCCATCCCGCGCGAGAACACCTGGAAGGAGGCCGAAAATCCCGCCAACGGAATGCTCTTCGACCTCGGCCCGCACCTGGTCGATCAGGCGCTCGCGCTCTTCGGGCCACCCGCCGCCATCACCGCCAGTGTGCGCTCCGACCGCGACCAGACGGCCATCGAAGACGCATTCGACATCACCCTCCATTACCCTGCCGCGAACGGAAAGGGTCTCCTCGCCCACTGCCGTACCAGCTATCTCGCATGCGACTATGCGCCGCGCTTCCTGCTCCATGGCACCAAGGGCAGCTTCCGCAAGCACGGCCTCGATCCGCAGGAGCCCGCGTTGGTCGGCGGCGCCAAGGTACCCGTGCAGGGATCGCAGCAGGTCTGGCTGCAGGAGGAAGAGTCGGCATGGGGCACGCTCACCGTCGCCCCCAATCCCGCCGATCCGGGAACGCTGATCACCCGCCAGGTCAAGACTGAGTTGGGCGACTATCGCGGCTTTTACGCCAACGTCCGCGACGCCATCCTCGGCACCGCCCCACTCGCCGTCACCCCCGAAGATGGCTACCGCGTCATCCGTCTGCTCGAACTTGCCCGCGAAAGCTCCGCTCAGGCCCGCACCCTGAAAGTAGAGTTCTAGCATGTAGGTGATCGACTCTATTTCCCACGCTGCCGCGCAAACCGCAGCACACTCTCAATCAAGATCACTGCGAATCCCGCAAACAACGCAGGCCCAGACCACCATGCGCCAGCAGCCTCGCGCGACAGCGCCACAATACAAACCACAAGCCACGCCAGAATTGCGACCGCAAAGCTGCCGTCGTCAACAAACAGCCCATAAATCTCGCGCGCAATCGACTTGAGCCAGCCCATCGTCACTCCTCTCCCGCAACGGCCAGCGCGCTGCCACGGCAGATCGGCACCAGGCACAGCGCAATCGCAAGATATGCCGCCATTAGCACAGGAATCGCCAAGTCGTCTCCCGGCCACGCAACGCCCGCGCCCTCGCCCACCCAGAACGTCCCAAATGCCGAGAGCAGAACGCCGACGACAAACTTCAGCGTATTCTCCGGCACGCGCGCCAGCGGCCGGTGCAGCGCGAACCCCAGCGCGACGATCGCCAGCAGCGCAGCGACCGCGCCAAGACTTGCAGTCAGCACCAACCCGCTCCCGCCCGCGCCCAGCGCGATGACGATAAAAACCACCTCGGTGCCTTCGAGCATGGTGATGTGGAAGGCGGCTGCGAAGGCGAGCTTGTCCCACCCGCGAGCAACACCGGCTCCGCGCAACTCAGCAGCCTCCTTCGCAAATGCCGCGGCCTCGTCGTGCAGCGCAATCAGCCCGGCGGCTCGCAGGATCGCCTTGCGCAGCCAGCGCAATCCGAAGAGCAGAATCATCGTGCCGATGACGAGCTGGACCAGATGCAGCGGAATCCTCGTCAACGCGGGACCCACCGCCGCAACAATGGCCGCCAGCACTCCAAGCCCTGCCGCCGCCCCCGCCAGCGCACTTGGCCAGCCGCGCACGCTACCCACCGCCAGCACCACGGTCAGCGCCTCAACGCACTCTACCAGCGACGCCAGGAACGCAGCCACCAGCGTGGTCCCCATCCGCGTCGCTTCAATTTGTCCTAAGCCGATGACCATTCCGCTCTCTGTGCCTGCACGCTCAAATCCGCGCAGATTTCAAACTAAGACACTCAACGCATAGGATGCGTGTGACGACGCTATGGACGGAACGATACTATACGCACAGGCCGTGACATGCAGTGGAAAGCATCCATGAATCTACCGCCCAGGACAGACGCGCCACCCGCCGCACCTAGCCGCAGGGCCTTCTGCCGCACGGCCTCTGCTCTGCTTCTGGCGCCCAAAGGCCTGCTGCGCGCGGCTTCTCTCGCGGCGCAACCCAGCCCGCCCGCAACTGCCACCCGCCCCGATGTTGCCGCCATCGATCACGACCGCATCCTCGCGGCGGCCCAGCGCTATCTCACCCAGCCGCCCACGCCGCTCACCGCGCTGCCATGCCCACGCAGCCCCGGTTCGCCGCACGATTACTACTCCGAAGTCGACCCCGCCTCTCTGGCCGAAAGTAATCCTCCCGCCAACACAGGCTCTTCGTCCAGGCCGCACCCACAACCGCCGCCCTTCACCGCGCACCGCGACGCGCTCTTCACCCTGGGACTTGCGGTGCCCGCGCTTGCCGCCGCGTATCTGCTCACCGGCGATCCGCGCTACGCGCAGTATGCCGCGCTATGGCTGCGCGCCTGGTTCGTCGATACCGCCACCCGCATGACGCCACGCCTCGACTACGGCCAGACCCTGCTCGCCCAACCCGCCGCGGGCGGCAGCTTCCAGGGCATTCTGGAGACACTGCCGCTGGTCGAAGTCGCACAGTCCATCCCATTCCTAATCTCCGCGCTCAGTCCATCAGACCAGCTCGCCCTGAACTCATGGTTCACCATTTATCTGCGCTGGCTCACCGAGGAGCAGGACAGCGGCCCGCGTCTGCCTGCACTGGCGCGCGACCGCAAGGACCATCACGGCACCTCGTGGCTCTTGCAGGTCAGCTCATACACATTGCTCACCGCGCCCGCGGGAGATGCTCCCAAGGCCGAAACCAGCGCGCTGGACAATCTCCGCCACCGATTCCGCAGCGTCACTCTGCGTGCGCAGATCGCCGCCGACGGCACCTTTCCCCACGAGCTGACCTCGTCCGCGCCTTACCGCGATTCGCTATTCAACCTGGACATGATGGCCGCCGTCTGCCAGTTGCTCTCCACCCGCTTCGACAGCGTCTGGGAGTATGAATTAGAAGATGGCCCGGGCATGCGTTCGGCCATCGCCTATCACTTTCCTTTCATCGCCGACCGCTCCCTGTGGCCCTACCGCGCCGATGCCCAGCACTTCGACCAGCTCCCCACGCGCCGAGTCAGCCTGCTCTTCACTGCCCGGGCATATCAGAGGCCGGAGTATGCCGCGCTCTGGAAGGCTCTGCCGCCAGACCCGGTCGAGCCAGACATCCTGCGCACACTGCCCATCCACCAGCCGCTGCTGTGGGTGCGCCAGCCGCCGCCGTCAGTCTGAATCGCTACTCCCGATTGCATGAATATTTTTAGAAAAGGGAATCCTGGTTGGGGTCCACTGGGCTGGATTGATGCACAATCTTGCTGCGCCTGGCCCGGTGGCCACGGCTGCGATACAGAAACAGCGATCCGCAAGCGCCGCACTTCCACGGATAAATCCCAAAATGGGCCAGCACGCTCTCTTGCAGAAAGCCGTGGCGCTGTATGCGCATGGCAGAGCTGCCCTTGCATTTGGGGCATATCGCTTTCGTGTTCCGTGTCATGGTTTCCTGATACATCTGGGAGAAATTTCGTGCTACTTCGGAACGGGCTGACAGCACCGGCATCGCACGGCAATACTGCAAATGGGTGTTAAAGCTATTGAATTAATTTTAGTATCTGAACTGTTATCCCGCAGTGACTGGAATCACTCGCCTGTCCCCAGACGTGCCGCAAGCACTGCGATGACTCTTTAAGAATATGCTCAGCCGAAGGCCTATGCCCTCGATTCGTGGAACTTTTGCACAATGGCCAGGTACTTTCGTGCGTTCTCGGTGATAGTCTCTGGATGGCCTTCAGCGATGGCCTTAGGATTTACCAGGTCCGCGCCAACCCCCAGCGCCAGTGCTCCCGCCTCCAGAAACTCCGCCGCTGTTGCCAGTGAAACGCCGCCCGTGGGTATCAACTCAATCTGGGGCAGCGGTGCCTTGATCGACTTCAGGTACTTCGCCCCGCCCATTGAGCTGGCCGGGAACACCTTCACCACGTCCGCGCCCGCCTCCCACGCCGTAAGAATCTCCGTCGGAGTCAGCGCTCCGGGAATCACAGGCACGCCATAGCGGTGGCACATCTCGATGGTCGCGATCTTCAGCGCAGGGCTCACTACAAACTGTGCGCCCTCCAGAATGCACATCCGCGCAGTCTCGGCGTCCAGTACCGTCCCCGCGCCGATCAGCAGATCGGGCCTCTGTTCCGCCAGCCGCCGCATCACGCGGATCGCGCCGGGAACCGTCATCGTTACCTCCATAACAGTGACTCCGCCAGCCGCCACTGCCGTGGCCAGCGCCAGCGCCTGCTCTTCACTCTCGGCTCGCAGTACGGGCACCAGGCCAATCTTGCGCAATGTATTCAGGACTTCTGCTTTCACCATGGCTCTCTCCCTTTTCCTGCCTGCACCGTTTGGGTGCCCCATCCATCGCGGCTTTTGCGATGGGTGGGATGAGTTATCGCTGTACTCTGGCGCCGCCGCCCTTCATTATGCGTTGCACCTCGTCGAACGTCGCCATCGTGGTGTCGCCCGGAGTGGTCATCGCCAGCGCTCCATGCGCGCATCCGCAGTTCACCGCCCAGTCCGCGCCCTTCTCATTCAGAAATCCGTAGATCAGTCCCGACGCAAACGAATCTCCGCCGCCCACGCGGTCGAAGATCTCCAGGTCCGGCATCGGCCGTGCCTCGTGGAACACGCCCTCGTAATAACACACCGCGCCCCAGTCGTTGATCGTCGCTGTCTTGGCGTGACGTAGCGTGGTTGCCACCACCTTGAAGTTGGGGAACGTCGCCACCGCCTTCTCGATCATCCGCCGGAAGCTGCCCGAATCCAGCACGCCCAGGTCCTCTCCCACGCCCTCAATCTCGAAGCCCAGCGCGGCCGTAAAGTCCTCTTCGTTGCCCAGCATCACATCCACATACTGCGCCAGCTCGCGGTTCGCCTCGGTCGCACGCGCCTTGCCGCCAATCGACTTCCACAGCGAATCGCGATAGTTCAGGTCGTAACTCACAATGACCCCGTGCTTGTGCGCCGCGATCATCGCCTCCTTCGCAACCTCCGCGGTTGACTCGCTCAGCGCGCAGTAGATGCCTCCGGTGTGCAGCCATCGCGCACCTTCTTTGCCGAAGATCGCATCCCAGTCCACATCGCCCGGCTTCATCTGGCTGGCAGCCGTGTGGCCCCGGTCGCTGCATCCCGCCGCAGCGCGCACCCCAAACCCGCGCTCCGTAAAGTTCAGCCCATTGCGCGTCGTCCGCCCAACGCCGTCGAACTTCGCCCAATTCACGTGCGACTGGTCCACCCCACCCTGCAGCATTAGATCTTCAATCAGACGCCCCACGGCATTGTCGGCCAGCGCGGTCACCACAGCGGTCTTCAGCCCGAAGCAGCGCCTCAACCCGCGCGCCACGTTGTACTCGCCGCCGCCCTCCCACAACTGGAACTGGCGCGCCGTGGCCACTCGCACTTCGCCCGGATCCAGCCGCAGCATCACCTCGCCCAGGCTCACCATCTCCCACTTGCACACGTCCTTGCTGCGAAGTACCAGGCTATTCTTCCCGTTCGCCATTGATTCCAAGCTCCTCGATTCGACTTACAGCTACAACCTGCAACCTGCTTATGGAGTAGCTGCCTGCATCTCCAACTGTGTTGTGTTAGTCCTCAGCCACACGCCTGTTCCTGTCTTGTCCTTCGACTCGTCCAGTACTTCCATATAAACGGAATAGGCACCCGGCAGGCTCAAGTCGTAGAACATCGTTAAATCATAGGTAAGGAAGATCGATGCCCCCGGTGGGATATTCACACAATCACCCGGGCCCTCAACCGTTGCTGGTGCCTCACCCGGTCGAAATTCGCCGTGTAGATGGCGCTGGAACTCCGTTTCAGGCGGTCCGCCTTTCCCTTCCATATGCATCCGGTAGAGTGAAGCATCTGTACGAAAACACTTCACCTCTAGACTTGTGTTCCGAAGTGTCAAGATCGCCTGCGGCTTCTCACCCACGGTTACATGATCGTTATCAAGCTTGAGGCTAACTGCAAGCGAGGGGCCCTGGCTGGGCGGTGTCGAACCCTGTGCGTGTACATTGAGGCTCATTGCGGCCAACACCGCAATGCACATCATCCAATAGCGAAGCGAACGAAATTCCCTCATTGTCTCCCTCTTACTTCAAGTCTTTAATCGCAACCAGGTCCATGTCCGCGTAGTTCTGGTTCTCTCCGCCCATGCCCCAGCAGAACCCATAGCTCTTGGTGCCCACGCCTGCGTGAATCGACCATCCCGGAGATACCACTACCTGCCTGTTCGCCATCATCAAATGGCTGGTCGCGTCCGGCGGCCCCATCAGGTGCATCACCCGCTGATCGGGCTCTACGTCGAAGTAGAAGTACACCTCCGACCGTCGCATATGCGTATGCGCGGGCATGGTGTTCCAGTTGCTCCCCGGCGCCAGCAGAGTGAATCCCATCACCAGTTGGCAGCTCCGGATGCCCTCCAGGTGGATCGCCTTGTAGATCGTCCGCTTGTTGCAGGTCTCCGCCGACCCTAACTCCACCCCCTTCAACTCCGCAAACTTCACCATGCGCGTCGGATATTCCGTGTGAGCCAGATAACTCAGTAAGTAGAATGCCGCTGGCTCCGACTCCGACTTACTTGTAAAAGTAACGGACTTACTTCCGCGACTTACATAAAGGCAGTCCAGCTTGTCTAAGTCGAAGGTAACTCCATCCACCTTCACCGAGCCCGCCCCGCCCGTATTCAGCACGCCCAGCTCGCGCCGTTCCAGAAAGTACTCCGAGCGCAGCTCCGGCTGTGTCTCCAGCGTCAGTGCCGCTGTGGTCGGCATCGCCGAGCCAATTACCGTGCGGTCCAGGTCCACATAGGCCAGATCGATGCCTCCGGGGGTAAACATTCCTTCTAGCAGAAACGTCTCGCGCAGCTCTGCGCTCGTCATCCGCGCATAGCGCACGGGGTCGGCCATCTGAACCAGTTTCATGGGTCTCCTTCGGTCTCCACCACGGTCGCGCCGCATGCAGACAACGTCCTCCATTGTAGCGGAGAGCTTCGCCATTCGGCGTGACCAAACTCACAGCACCTCGACCACGCATGTTTGCCCGATGCGCCAGCGTCAGCGTAAAGTAGTCCCTATCATGTCCAACATTCTTGAATCCTTCCGCCTCGACAATAAAGTCGCCCTCGTAACCGGATCGGCCGGAGGTATGGGGGCAGCCATTGCCATCGCTCTTGCTCAGGCCGGCGCCGCTGTCGCCACCCACGACGTGCGCCCTCCCAACGACACCACCGACACCATTGTTGCAGCCGGAGGAAAATCCACCGCCTTCAGCGCGGACCTCTCCGACACAGCCGCTCCGCAGGCCCTCTTCACCAATGTCCTTGCCAAGTTCGGCCGCGTCGATATTTTGGTCAATAACGCCGGAATCATCCTCCGCGAGGACGCCGTCAATGTCCCGCTGGCCGACTGGCAGAAGGTCATTCAGATCAACGAAACCGCCGTCTTCCAGCTCTGTCAGCTAGCCGGTCGCGACATGATGGCTCGCAACGCACCCGGCAAGATCATTAGCATCGCATCCTTGCTCAGCTTCCAGGGTGGCATCCGTGTCCCATCCTACGCCGCCGCCAAGGGCGCTGTCGCCCAGATCACCAAGGCCCTGGCCAACGAATGGGCCGTCAAGGGCATTCAGGTCAATGCCATTGCACCCGGCTACATCGCAACCAACAACACCGCGCCGCTACGCGCTGATCCGGTCCGCAGCAAGGCCATCCTCGAGCGCATTCCCGCAGGTCGCTGGGGCGAGGCCACCGATGTCGCTGGCACCGCCGTCTTCCTCGCCTCCCCCGCAGCCGATTACATCACCGGCCACGTCCTCGTCGTTGACGGCGGTTGGATGGCCCGCTAGCGTTTTACTGGGCTCGATCGATTCGCCCCATCAATGTACGATTCGGGTGTCCCATCCATTCCGCGTTCTTTGCCGAATGGGTGGGTATCTAATCCCGTAGCATCACTTCCCCTTCGCCGCCGGAATCGTAATGTCCAACTCCGTCACCGTACCCAGCGTGGTCAGCGGGGGCTTGATCTCCGTCTTGTTTCCCACCACCACAATCGCCAGCTTCGATACATCGATATACTTGTTTGCCACGCGGGTCACATCGGCCGCTGTCACCCGCGCAATGCCGTCCTTGTACTTCTCCAGGAAGTCCGCCGGATAGCCATAAAACGCCAGTGTCACCTGCTCATTCAGCGTCTTCTCCGGCGTGTCGTAGCGGAAGATGAACGAGTTCATCACATCGTCCTTGGCCTTGTTCAGCTCCGCGGGCGTGGGCGGTTTGGTCTTCAGCCGGCCAATCTCTTCCAACACCGCCTGGGTCGCCGCCACCGTGCTCACGCTCTTGGTGCCTGCCGAACTGCGGAATTCGCCGGGATGGTCGTATGCCGCGCCATAACTGCCGCCCACGCTATACGCCAGTCCCAGCTTGGTGCGCACATACTGCACTACGCGCGAGCCAAATCCGCCGGAGAAGACTTCGTTCATCACGCTCAACGCGTAATAATCGGGATTGCTGCGCTCTGTGCCCAGCCCCACAATCTCCACCGACGACTGGTTAACGTCCTCCTTGTCGGCAAAGTAGACGCCCGGCTTCGGTCCGGAAAAATCGATCTTCGCCGGCTGGACCCCCGCGCCCCGCGCCAGCTGCTCAAACACCTTGCGCAGCTTGGTCTCCATCGCTGCCGAGTCGAAATCGCCCACAACCGACACAATCATATTGTTGGGCACAACGCTGCGGTCGTGCCACGACTTCAGGTCGTCCAGTGTCACCCCATCCACGGTCGCGTACTCGGCCTGGCGCGCGTACGGGCTGCTGGCTCCATACAACAGCTTGGTGGACTCGCGCCCTGCAATCTCGCCCGCATCGTCGTTGCGCCGTGCGATTCCGGTAGCCATATTGCGCTGCGCCATCGCCAGCTTCTCCGCCTTGAAGGCCGGATGCAGCAGTAGATCGGTCGCCTCGCCGAAGACGCTGTCGAAGTCCTGCTTGAAGCTCGACCATCCGACCGAGGTGTTGGCCAGCCCACCGCCCGTCTCGATCGCCGCTGCCTTCTCCGCCAGCTCCGCGTCCAGCGCGTCGCCGCTCTTCGCCGTGCTGCCACTGGTCCGCCACGCTTCGCCGTACATCGATACCAGCCCCACCTTCGCGGCAGGTTCCTCGCGGCTCCCTCCGCGGATCAGCACAGATCCATCGATGAACGGAAGCTCGTGGTCCTCCTGCAGAAAGATCACCAGCCCATTGGCCAGCTCAATCCGCTTCGGCTGCTGCGGCTTGAACGCATGCAGCGGCGGAATCGCAATCTTCTTCCACGGCTGCGCCTGCGCCTTCGCCGACGGTGCCTTCGCCGAAGTCTTCGCCACCGGAGCAGCCTTAGCCTGCGCCGCGCTCTGTCCCGTCGCACAGATACCGGCAGTCAGCATTCCGCTCACTACGATCGACACCATCGTCCGCGTTGCCGTCCTCATCACTCCCATCGATGCGCCCTTCATTTCGCACCTCCCGCAGCCTGCGTGGGCGGCGTAAATTCAATCCGCGCGCTGGTTCGGTTGCTCTCCACAAAAATCTTGTTGGCCACCCGCCGCACGTCCGCCTTGCTCACCTTGTCGATCCGGTCCAGTTGACGGAACAGCTCGCGCCAGTCGCCATAGCGCGTCTGGAACAGGGCCAACTCTTGTGCCACCCCCTCGTTGTCGTTCAATCCGCGCAGAAGGCCGGCCCGCGCGCGCGTCTTGAACATATCCAGTTCCTCGTCCGTCACGTCGCTTGTCTTCAGCCTGTCGATCTCCTTGTGGATCGCGTCCCGTATCTCGTCCGGCGTGTGCCCAGGCACAGGCATGCCGTAAAAGGCGAACAGACCGGGAAACTTATCGCCGGGAAATCCGCTGAATCCCTCGGCATCCGCTGCAATCTTCTGGTCCCGCACCAGGCTCTTGTACAGACGTGAGGTGCGTCCGTTGGAGAAGATGTCCGTAATCGCGTCGTACACCGAGTCGTCCGGGTCGCGATAGTCGGGCTTGTGGTAGCCCTCAAGATAAAACGGTTGCGTCGCCTCGCGAATCGTCACTGTCCTCTCGGCAAACTGTGGCGGCTCCACGGTCGTCATAGGCTCCGGCTTCGGCCCCGCCGGAATCGTGCCAAAGTATTTCGTCAGCACCGGCATCGCGTCCGCCGCCTTCACGTCGCCCACTACCGCCACCACAAGGTTCGATGGCACATAATACTTCGCGTGGAAGGCCGCCGCCTCGGTCGCATTCACTTGGCTGATTTCGCTCTCCCAGCCCACCGTGGGAACGCGATAGGGATGGGCCGTATAAGCGGTGGCCAGAAATTGCTCCACCATCGCGCCGATCGGGTTCGAGTCGGTCCGCATCCGGCGCTCCTCCTGCACTACATCGCGCTCCTTGTAGAACTCGCGCGGCACCGGCTTGCCGATCCGGCTGCTCTCCATGTACGCCCACAGTTCCAGCCGGTTCGAAGGCATGCTCCAGAAGTACTGGGTCGAGTCCTCTTCGGTCGACGCGTTCAGATTGACCGCTCCGTTCTCCTCCGCCAGTTCCGCAAACTGATTCGGTATGACAAACTTCTGCGCCTCCGCCTGGGCATCTTCAAACGCCTTCTTCAGCGCCGCCAGCTTGGTCGCGTCCTGCCCCACTCGCTTGCGGACCTCCGCGTCATACGCCGCATTCGCCGACTCCACCTTGGCCAGTGCCACCTTCTCCGCCGCGTAGTTCGTTGTGCCAAGCTCCGTCGTTCCCTTGAACGCGATGTGTTCAAACATGTGCGCCAGCCCGCTCGCCCCCTGCGGGTCGTTCGCCGACCCCGCATCCACCAGCGTGTAGAAGCTGAACACCGGGGCCTCCGGCCGCTCGCACACAATCAGCGTCAGCCCGTTGGGCAGCACCTTCACCGTCGTCCGTTTCTCGAATCCCGCCAGGTACTGCGCCATTCCAGCCGGCACCTGCGCCAGCGCCGCAACGCCCCAGCCCATCGCCAACGCCAGCACTACGCTAACCATTCGACTCATCCGCACTGTCTCCCTCCCCAAAATACTCTGTCCAGATTATTAAACATACCCGATTGACGTATCGATTGCCCTATGGACAACAGCTCGGCTTCCCAATCCCAAAGGCCCGCTTCACACCACGCCAAATCTTCTGCAACCACCCATCCACCGCCTCTGCCTCGCTGTGAATCGTCCCCACCACCGCAGCCAGCATCTGTTGCCGCGTCCACGCATTACGCGCTGCGTTGATTCCGCCCCGCGCGCACTCCGCCGCCGCCACCGTCCACGCTCCTGTCTCCACCGCCTGAATCATCCGCGGATAGCCCTCCAGTAGCCCCACCGGCCCCATGTTATACGCCATGTCCAGCAGCGCCATCTTCATCCCATCGGGCAGCCCGTCGTATCCCGTCAGCCTCTTCCGCAACGTCGCCTCAAATCCCGCCAGCACCCCGCTCAGCTTCTCTTCCATCACCGCCTCGGGAAGCTCCAGCGATCCGCCCACCCGGTAGAACGATGGCAGCTTCCCCATCGCCATCGCATCCACGCGGGCAAACTCCGCCGCAATCTGCTCTGTTGTCGCCGCCGTGCCGCCCGCCGTCTGAAACGGCAACGCGCAGGCCGCCGCCGCATTCGGCAGCATCAACCCAACCCCCGCCGTCACCTTGCCCGCCGTATCGCGGTACATCCATGGAACGCAGCCCTCGAAGCTCTTCAACTCGGCTAGCGTTTGATCGAAGTAGCTAGGCATATTGGCGCAAGAGTAGCACGATCTCACCCGTTCCGCGCTGTTTCCAACAGAACCCGTGCGCGCCATTCCCCGCTTTCCCGCAACATTTCCTGCCCCGGATGGTCTAAGCTTGTAAGCCAGTTGGTGGAAACCTCCGTCCCAGACTTTGCGGCGGGCTTTCTGGTTCATGATGTCCTTCGTCTCTTGTCCGCTGCCATGGCCATAACTCAGGTAGAACACAGGATTTATCTATGCGTGAAACATCCTTTTTTCGGCATCTTCCTTTTGCCTTAGTTCTTGTTGGATTAGCCGGAATCGCCGCATCTACCCCCTCGGCCGCGGCCCAGAACACCCTCCCGAACAGCATTCCTGACCGCATCTCTGCCCTGGTCTCCAACGGCAGCAGGGCCTTGATTCGTGGCTCTGTCTCGCCCAGGGTGGCCCTTGCCACCGATCTCGGCCCCACGCCCGCCCAGACCATGCTGGAGGGGATGTCGCTCCGCTTCTCTCCAAGCCCCGCGCAGCAGGCCGCGCTCGACCAGTTGCTCGCAGATCAGCAGAACCCCGCCTCGCCACACTTTCGCCAGTGGCTCTCCCCGCAGCAGTATGCTGCCCAGTTTGGCCTCTCCGCCAGCGACATTGCCACGGTCACCGCCTGGCTCGCCAGCCAGGGTTTCACCGTAACCGGCGTTGCCAATGGCGGTTCGTTCATCACATTCGATGGCACCGTCGCCCAGGCCCAGACCGCCTTCTCCACTAGCATCCACAATCTCTCCGTCAACGGCGAGTCCCACTTCGCCAACCTCACCGATCCCAGCGTCCCCACCGCCTTTGCCGCCGTCGTCGCTGCCGTCACCGGCTTGCACGACTTCCGCGCCCGGCCCCATCTGCACGCCGGCATCGTCAAGCCGGAATACACCTCCTCCATCTCCAACAGCCACTTCCTCGCGCCTGGAGACCTCTACACCATCTACGACGTCAGCCCGCTCCTCGTCTCCTTCAACGGATCAGGCATCGGAACCGGAACCAACTGCAAAAGCGTAGGCATCCCGAAGCCAACCTGCGGCGATATCGCCGTCACTGGCGCGGTCGATATAAGCCCATCCGATATTGCCAATTTCCGCCTAGCCTCCGGTCTCAGCACCAACCCTCCCACCACTGTGTCTGAGGGCCCGGATCCAGGTGTGGCCCACAACTGTACTCCAGCCACAGCTAACCCCTGCCCAGCCCCCAACCTGAACGATCTCGATGAGGCATCTATCGACCTGGAGTGGTCTGGAGCCATGGCACCCGGAGCCAGCATCCTCTTCGTCAACGGCAAGAACGTCTTTGACAACTCTATGACCCAGGCTGTCGACCAGAGACTCGCCCCCATCATCACCACCAGCTACGGTCTATGCGAGGCAGGATGGGGCTCGTCTTCTCTCACTTCGTACAACAATCTCTTCCAGCAGGCCGCCGCGCAGGGCCAGACCATCCTTGCAGCAGCGGGAGACGAGGGTGCCACAGACTGCGAAACACAGACTGAGACTGCCGCCACCGAAGGCCTCTCCGTAGACTTTCCCGGCAGTTCTCCCTACGTCACCAGCATGGGCGGCACCATATACAACGAGGGCAATGCAACCGGTATCACCCAGTTCTGGAACGCCAATAGCTCCTCGGCCAGCAATAACGCAGGCTCAGCGGTCTCCTATATCCCTGAGGCGGCTTGGAATGAAGTCGCTACTGCGGGGGGGCTCGCGGGCGGCGGCGGCGGTGTCAGCTCCTTCTTCGCCAAACCGGCCTGGCAGGTCGAAACCGGCGCGGCAGGCATGACCACCTCGGTCGCGCCGGATGGTGCCCGGGACGTCCCTGACATCGCCCTGGATGCTGCCGTCGTGCACGATCCCTTCCTCTTCTGTGCCAGTGGCTCCTGTGTCAATGGCTATCGCAACGCGACTAGCAATCTCGCGATCGCAGGAGGCACCTCCTTCGACTCCCAGATCTTTGGCGGGATGCTCGCCCTCATCGTGCAGAAAACCGGTTCCTGGCTCGGCAATATCAACCCAACCCTATACGCCCTGGGCAACAAGACAGCTTATTACAACCCCACCACTACCAGCGTCTTTCACGATGTCACCTCCGGCAACAATTCCATGCCATGCGCCTCGGGATCGCCCGAATGCCTCTCCATTGGCAGCATCGGCTACAGCACCACCACCGGATACGATCTGGCCACGGGATGGGGCAGCGTCGACCTCAACAACCTGGCCAACGCCTGGAACCTGGTCACGCCGCTTGGCTCTGGATCGCTCGGTGCCAACCAATCCGCCACCACCCTCACGGCATCGGTCAGCACAGTCGCCGTCGGTTCTACGGCCACGCTCACCGCCACCGTAATAGGCTCGGCCGCTACCCCCACCGGCTCCGTGCAGTTCCTGGTCGGCAACAAAGCCGTGGGTAGCCCAGTTACTCTTGCCGCCGTGAGTGGAGTGATGACCGCAACCTACGCATGGACCCCCGCCTGCTCCACCCTCGGGCAACAGAGTCTGACCGCTGTCTACTCCGGCGACACTAACTACCAGGGTTCCATCGGTCCGGCGCTTACCGTCGGCGCCGGTGGGGCCAATCCGTCCACCGGTGCCATCATCAACAATCCGCTGATTGTCTCCGTAACTACTGGCACCTGCCCCAACTTCGCGCTTTCCGTTGCCGCAGCCACAGTCACAGTTGCCGCGGGCGGAACCATTCCCCCAGTCACCATCACCGTTGCTCCGCAGAATGGTTTCACCGGTACTGTGGTCTTCTCCGCCACCGTGGCGGATAACACAGGCTACTTGCCCGGTATCACGTTTACCCCAGCCTCCATCTCGGTTCCCACTGCCAGCTCAACAGTCCTCACCCTCTCCGGCATCACTGCCGGCCTGCGCATGCCGAACGCACCCGGTAAGGTCGATCCCGGAACTATGCTCGCGCACCAAACCCCGCGCAGCACAACGCCAGCCAATCAGGCCAGGTTCGCGGCAGGCTCGGGCATCGCCATCGCGTCCCTGCTCCTGCTTGTGTTGCCTCGCAGGCGTCGCCTTGGCGGCCTGCTCCTGGTGGCCTTGTCCGTCGCTCTCGCCCTCGGAGCCACAGGTTGCGGCGGCAGCAGCCAGGCAGGCCCTCCCGCAACAGGACTCAGCCCCTTTGCAGGCAAATACGTCGTCACAATTTACGGAACCTACACCGGCTCCAACAACCTTCCGCCGCAGAGCATCTCCGTCACCTACCAGATCAACTAGTGCGCGTGTGATTTCCGGTGCCCCAGGTCTCGATTCTGAGACCTGGGGTCGTTGTCCTTGCCTGTTTTACTCGCAACTCACAACTGCTGTAACGCCGCCAGCCACTCCGAGGCCGAGTCGACGATTGCATCCGGCACTACAGCCGCAAGACTCTGCGGAGACAGTCCATAGCTGCATCCAATGGAGCGCGCGCCGCAGTTCCGTGCCGTCAGAATGTCTACCTCCGAGTCGCCGATCATTACCGTCGCAGCAGCCGTAATGGCCTCTTCCGCGCCGCCCAGCGCCGACGCCTCGGCCATCAGCGTTAGTAGACCAGCCGGATCAGGTTTCTTGGTATGAAAGCTGTTGCCGCCGTAGATCTGGAAGAAATATCGGTCCAGCCCGAAGTGCGCGCATATCTCGCGTGACGGATTTACCGGCTTGTTGGTCAGCACAGCCATCGCAATCCCCGGCCACGCCTCGCGGATCGACGCCAGGGCCTCTGCCACACCGTCGTACACATAGGTGAAGTCCAGCTTATGCACCCGATAGTAGGCAAGGAAGAACTCCAGCGCCTTGTTCACATACTCTTCATCGTGAACGTCGCCCTCCGGATCGCCTAGTGCCCGCCGCACAAGCATCGTCGCCCCGTCGCCGATGTAGCCCAGCAGTACCGCATGGGGCAGCTCAGGCTTGCCCAGATGCACCAGCATTGCGTTGATTGAGTTCGCCAGATCGATCTGCGAGTCGATCAGCGTGCCGTCCAGATCAAAGACCAGTAACCGTGGAACCATAACTCCATTCTACCGGCTCCTCGTACCTAGCACCTCGTACCTAGCACCTAGCATCTACTTCCCCATCCCCAGCGCTTGCATCACGTTCGGGTCGAAGACGATCCCCGCGCTGCCCTTCGTCGCCAGCCCGAAGTTGCCGTCATAATCCCACATCGCCCATCCAACATGCCGCGACTCCAGAGCCGTGCGGGTGTCGTTGATCCACGCCGCCCTCATCTTCGGGTCGGAGTGGTCCTTGAACGCGCCGAACTCGCCGCAGTACAGCGGTACATTGCGCTCCTCGGCCCACTTCGCAATCGCGTCAATCTCAGTCTGTACCCGCGCCGGCCCCCACTGGTCCTCGCCGTACCGCTGCAGTTCCAGCCGCACTCGCTCGTCCGGCTCCGGGTTCAGCACGGGAAGAATATTCTGCGACGTTGAAGGGTAGGGAATGCCATGTGTAAACGCCCACGACGTGGTCGACCAGGTCGCTCCCTGATGGGTGAACCACATCGGGTCGTAGTCGTGGAAGGTATAGATCACGTTGTCGTCGCGCACCGGCTCCATCGCCAGCAACCCGTCCTGGTGGCCCCATGCTGCCGCCGTCGCAATAATCGTATGCCGCGGCGCCACACGCCGAATCGTCGCCACCGCGCGGTCCTGGATCCCCTCCCAGCGGTACAGATCGTCCATCGACGGCTCGTTCAGTATCTCGAAAAAGACGCGCTCCGGATCGCTCTTCGCATAGTGTGTCGCAAAGTTCCCCCAGAACGCGTACAGATTCGACGCGCCGTCATCGCCATGCGTCAGCCCAGCCTTCCAGTCCTCCTCGGCGTGGATGTCCAGAATCACATTCAGTCCCGCATCCAGCAGTTGCCCTACTGTCTTATCCAGTTGCGCCATCGGCTCCGCGCGCAGCGTCCCCGTCTTCGGACTGGCAATCAGCAGCGCTGGATTGATGCTCAATCGCACGTGGTCGAATCCCGCGGCCTTCAGCGCGCGCATATCGCCCACCGTCATATACGCGTCCAGCCGCGCCTGCGACAAGTCCCGGGTCTGCGCATAAAAGCTGCTCAGGTTCACCCCATGCTTCAGATGTTCCGCCCGTTGAAATGCCAAGCCCTTCGCCACTTGCGCCTGCGCCCCGCAAGCCATCCCGAAAAATACCATAACCGCAACCAGCCGCAGCATCCAACCCAACCTGTCCCTCGTACCGAAGCTCATGACTCACACCTCATCGTTCTTAGCTCATCGCTCATAGCTGAAACTCAAAATCTTCAGCCACATTACCTTACTCCTCAAACCCCCGGTTCCAATGCTGAATCACGCGCATCTCCCGAGCCCATCCCAACACGCTGACGCTCCCCGTCCCCAGCACAAAGAAGCTGCCATCGAACGGTGCCAGCCCAAGCCAGCGCGCCGCTAAAATACGCAGAATGTGAGCGTGTGCAAACAGCGCAACCCGCGACACCTCGTCCGTCGGCGGTCCTGCATCGATCTGCGCCCGGGCAATCACTCCATCGGCCCGCGCGCCCACATGTTCTAAACTCTCGCCTCCAAAAATAGGGTCCTTCCACACCGACCATCCAGGAATCTCCACCTGTATCTCCTGAGAGGTGCGTCCCTCATATACGCCGTAATCCCACTCTTGCAGCCCTTCATCCATCACCGCAACGCTGCCGAAGCCCGCAATATCGCACGTCTCCTTGGCCCGTATCATCGGGCTGCACAGTACTGCCTTAAACTTCGTTTCAGCAAGGTATCTTCCCAGAACCACAGCCCGCTCCCGCCCACGCTCGGTCAACGGAAGGTCCGTCCTGCCGGTGTGCCTGCCCTCCACGCTCCATTCCGTCTCTCCATGCCGCACAAGCCACAGCTCCGTCACGCCGCCTCCTGGGTGCTACTCATCTGAATACCTATATCCTATAGAGATGGACTTTCAGCTCGCCACCACCTATACGCCCCAGGGCGACCAGCCGCGCGCCATCGGCGAGTTGGTGGCCGGACTCGCGGCGGGTGAAAAGGACCAGGTCCTGCTCGGTGTTACCGGCTCGGGCAAAACCTTCACCATGGCCAAGATCATCGAGCAGGTGCAGCGTCCTGCACTTATCCTGGCACACAACAAGACGCTGGCCGCCCAGCTCTATCATGAGTTCAAGCAATTCTTTCCGCAGAATGCTGTCGAGTATTTTGTCTCTTACTACGACTACTACCAGCCCGAAGCTTATATTCCCGCAGGCGATATATTTATAGAAAAAGAAGCTACAGTTAACGAAGAATTGGATAAATTACGCCTTTCTGCAACCCGCAGCCTCTTCGAGCGCCGCGATTGCATCATCGTTTCTTCAGTAAGTTGTATCTACGGCCTGGGTTCACCCGAAGCCTACTACGGCATGCTTCTTCTGCTGGAACGCGGGCAAAAGATCAAGCGCGAAGATATTACGCGGAAATTGGTAGAAATCCTATACGATCGCAACGATATCGACTTCCGCCGAGGAACATTTCGGGTCCGTGGAGATATCATCGAGGTCTACCCAACCTACGACGAAAATGCCTACCGCATTGAGTTATTCGGCGACGAGATCGAATCTCTGAGCCAGATCGATCCGCTCTTCGGAACCGTGCGCCAGAAGTACTCGCGACTGCCCATCTATCCCAAGTCCCATTACGTCGCCCTGCCCGAGCGCAAGCGCGCTGCTACAGACTCCATCCTGGCTGAATTGGAAATATGGGAGAAAGAGCTGGAGCAACAGGGCCGCTTAGTAGAATCGCAAAGAATTCATCAGCGCACTAGATACGACTTGGAGATGATTAAATCCGTAGGCTATTGCCACGGCATCGAAAACTACTCCCGCCACTTCTCCGGCCGTCTTGCCGGAGAACCGCCGCCGACTCTGATCGACTATTTTCCCCGCGATTTTCTCCTCTTTATAGACGAGTCGCACGTCACCATCCCGCAGCTTCACGGCATGTGGCACGGCGACCGCTCGCGTAAGCAGAACCTTGTCGATTATGGCTTCCGCCTGCCCTCCGCCATGGACAATCGTCCCCTTAAATTCGAGGAGTTCGAGGGTCGCACTGGACAGATTATTTACGTCTCAGCCACTCCCGGTCCCTACGAACTTACCAAATCCTCCGGCGTTGTGGTCGAACAGATCATCCGTCCTACCGGCCTTATCGATCCGCAGGTGGAAATTCGCCCTGTCAAAGGACAAATCGACGATCTATTGGCGGAAATTCGTACCCGTGCTAGTCTCAACCAACGCGTACTGGTTACTACACTTACAAAACGTATGTCCGAGGACCTGGCCAACTACTACACCGAAGTAGGTGTCCGCTGTCGCTATATGCACTCCGAGATAGAAACCCTGGAGCGCATTAAACTGCTGCGCGATCTGCGCAAGGGTGAGTACGACGTATTAATCGGAATCAACTTACTTCGCGAAGGTCTCGACTTACCCGAAGTCTCACTGGTTGCCATCCTCGACGCCGATAAAGAGGGCTTTCTCCGCTCCCAGGGCTCCCTCATCCAGACCATTGGTCGTGCCGCGCGGCATGTTGAAGGTCGCGCCATCCTATACGCCGATAAGATGACAGACTCCATGCGCCGCGCCATCGACGAAACCGACCGCCGCCGCGAGAAGCAAGTCGCCTACAACGAGGAGAACAACATCACGCCCATGTCCATCATCCGCCCGCTGGAGATGGGCCTGGCCGGAATCATGAAGGCCGACTACATCGACCTCACAGACGAGGCGGAAGGCATCCCCGAGTTTGCCACACAAGCCGAACTAGAAAGCTACATCCAGAAATTGGAATCCGATATGCGCGAGGCCGCCAAAAAATTCGAGTTCGAGAAGGCAGTCAAGCTGCGCGACACTGTCAAAGACCTGCGCAGCAAAGAGTTCCTCTTCGGTTAGCTTTCCGTGGTGCAAGTCGCACACACACTGGCGTATCCTTCTGTCCAACACCTTCCTCGGTTTCGCTTGCGAACCCTGAAAGGGTTGCACGGCCCGCATGGAGTTTTAGATGAGCGATTATGTACTGAACGTCAATGGCGCAAAGTTGAAGGTCAGCGCGCTGGCCGACGAGACCCTTCTCTCTGTATTACGTAATCGCCTCGATCTCACCGGAACAAAGTACGGCTGTGGCGAAGGCGAGTGCGGCGCCTGTACGGTTTTGATGGACGGCGCGGCCGTTCACGCCTGTCAAACGCTCGTTGCGGACGCCGTCGGCAAGCAGATCACAACCATCGAAGGACTGGAGCAAAATGGCAAACTGACCGCCGTGCAACAGGCATTTCTGGATGTCGGCGCCTTCCAGTGTGCCTACTGCACCAGCGGAATGATAATGCGCGCCACTGTCCTGCTTCACGAGTTGCCCAATCCTACCGAAGCGCAGATCAGGACCCGCATGAATGGCAACATCTGCCGCTGTGGCACCTATCCCCGCATTGTTCAGGCGGTGCAGCAAGCCTCCCATTCCATGGCTAAAGGCGGCGCGCGATGAGCACACTTCTCAGCGATCCCATCGATCTCGCACTCCCCGAAACCAGCAATGCGCCGCGCTGCTTCGCGCTCGATCGTCGCACATTCTTCAAAGTCTTCGGCGGAGGCCTGCTCGTCTGCCTCACCGACGCAAATGTACTGGCGCAGGAGGCCGGCGGCGGTTTCGGCGGTCGCCAGCCAGTGCCCACCGCAGTCTCCGCATGGCTGCAAATTGCGGCCGACGGCAAGATCTCCGTCTTCACCGGCAAGGTCGAAATCGGCCAAAACATCCGCACGTCGCTGGCACAACTGGTGGCCGAAGAGCTGATGGTCCCGTTCGACGCCATCACCATGGTCATGGGCGACACAGACCTGGTTCCCTACGATGCCGGCACCTTCGGCAGCCAGTCCACGCCTCAGATGGGCCCGCGCCTGCGCAACATGGCCGCCACTGCCCGCCAGGCCCTCCTCCAGATGGCCGCCAAACAATGGAGCGTCGATGCCGCATCGCTCACCATCGCCGACGGCAAAGTCACAAATCCCGCCAGCAAGCAGTCCCTCACCTATGGTCAGCTCACGCGCGGCGAAAAGATCGTCACCACGGTCTCCAGCACTGCGCCGCTCACCCCAGCGAATGTCTGGAAGGTCGCCGGCAAGCCTATCCCCAAAGCCAACGGACGCGAGTTTGTTACCGGCAAGCATAAGTATCCGTCAGACATTGCACTGCCCGGCATGATGTTCGGAAAAGTCCTTCGCGCCACCGGTTTCAACGCAACCCTCGTCTCCGTCGATACCAGCGCCGCGGAAAAATTACCCGGCGTCAAATTGGTTCGCGACGGAGACTTCATCGGTGTTGTCGCACCCGACGCATACACTGCCGAGCAGGCCATCGCTGCCATTCAGGCAAAGTGGACCATTCCCTCGCAACCATCCAACCAGAACATCTTCGACTACCTGAAGAACACTCCTGAGTCGGGGCGCGGCGGTGCCCGTCCCAACGCAAGCGTCCAACCAGCGGCTGCCGCAACCGCGCAATCAGCGGACTCGCAAGCCATCGAGCTTGCCCAGTCCTACACCGTCCAATACATCGCGCACGCGCCGCTGGAACCACGCGCTGCCGTGGCCCAATGGGACTCCACCGGCAAGCTCACCGTCTGGACCGGAACGCAGCGCCCCTTTGGCGTCAAGGATGAGCTCGTCGCCGCCTTCCACCTCGATCCCACCAAGGTCCGCGTCCTCCAGCCCGATATGGGCAGCGGATACGGCGGCAAGCACACCGGCGAAACCGCCATCGAGGCCGCGCGTCTCGCCAAGGCCGCCGGTCAACCTGTCCGTCTCGTCTGGACCCGTGAAGAGGAGTTCACCTGGGCCTACTTCCGTCCCGCCGGCCTTATGGAACTCAAAGCTTCCGTCCAGCACGATGGCACGCTCATCTCCTGGGAGCATCACAACTACAACTCCGGCAACGCGGGCCTTGAAACGTCCTATAACGTATCGCATCCAGTTACCGCATATCACGCGTCCCGATCGCCCCTGCGCCAGGCCTCCTATCGCGCGCTCGCCTCCACCGCCAACCACTTCGCCCGAGAGTCCTTCATGGACGAGCTTGCCCACGCCGTCGCAATGGACCCGCTCGCCTTCCGCCGCAAGAACCTCACAGAACCGCGCCTTCTTGCCGTGCTCAACGCCGCCGCTGAAAAGTTCGGCTGGGCAACATCCAGGTCCACGCCCACCCGTGGATTTGGATTGGCCTGCGGCATGGAGAAGGGGGGACACGTCGCCACCTGCGCCGAAGTCGCTATCGATCCAGCCACTAAGTCAGTCAAGATCGTCCGCGTCGTCAGCGCCTGGGAGTCCGGAGCCGTCGTCAATCCCGATGGCCTGCAGAACCAGAACATGGGTGCCATCATCCAGGGCATCGGCGGCGCGCTCTTCGAGGCCATCCACTTCGCCGACGGCCGCATCCTCAATCCGCACTTCGAGAGCTATCGCCTGCCCCGATTCAGCGACACCCCCCAGGTCGATATCGTCCTCGTCGACCGCAAGGACATTCCATCCGCCGGTGCCGGAGAAACCGGCCTCGTCGGCCTCGCGCCCGCCGTCGGCAATGCCATCTTCGCCGCCACCGGAGCCCGCGTGCGCAACATGCCCATGGCCCCCGACGCACCCATCCCCGGCATCACCTCGTCCCCATTCACCACCTGACTGTCCGTGGCACCGCTCTAGAACTCGATCCCGCGCTGCGCCAGAATCCCGCGCTGGTAGGCATGTTTTACCTCGCGCATCTCGGTAACGGTGTCGGCGAGTTCAACCAGCAATGGGTGGGCGTTGCGCCCGGTCAGGATCACATGCACCATCTCGGGTCTGCGCCGCAGCACCTCCGCGACCACCTCTGGGGCAAGCATCTTATATCCAATCGCGTAGTTGATCTCGTCCAGCACCACCAGGTCCCACTCGCCGGAGAGGATGGCCTCCGCCGCCTCGTCCCACGCCGCCTCCACCAGGCGAATGTCTTCGGGATCGGTCTCCGCTCCGCCAACTTTCACAAACCCGCGGCCAAGTTGCTTGATAACGAAGTTCCGCGCGGTCTCCGAGCCGCTCTCACTGTTCAGCGCCTCGGCAGCATCCAGTTCGCCGTAATGCCACGAGCCTTTAAGGAACTGCAAGATCAGCACGCGCATGCCGTTGCCTGCTGCTCTCATCGCAGTACCCAGCGCAGCGGTAGTCTTGCCTTTGCCTGGTCCGGTATTGATCAGGATCAGGCCGCGGCGGGCAGTTTCAGGAGTGGGTGCGGAATCGGCCATAGGTCTTGTTATAGACGGCAGCACTGTGGGAAAGCGTTCAGTGGCCGGAGTGATACGGATGCCCGGCCAGAATCGTCAGTGCGCGGTAGATCTGCTCAGCCAGAACTACGCGGACGAGCCTGTGTGGCAGGGTGATCGCGCCAAACGATAGCATCAGGGCAGCGCGAGTGCGTGCTGCGTCGGACCATCCGTCCGCCGGTCCTATGGCCATCACCAGCGTCTGCGTACCGATCTCGCGGTGGCGGCCCAGCAGTGCAGCAATCTGTTCTGACGAGAGCTGCTTCCCCCGGCTATCCAGCAGAATCAGCACGGGAGCAGTGCGGGCGGCCTGGCGATCCAGCCAGGTGAGCAACGCAGCCTCGGAGCCAAAAGCCTTGGCCTCGCAGGCCAGATAGTGCGTGGCGCGGGCCAGATAATCCGCAGCAAGGGTCGTTGTCGCGTCCGGCTTCGTCAGTGATCGGGTTGGGGAGATAACCGCCAATATAAGCTTCACGATATGAGCGTACTGCAAGATGTAAAAGAAATCTTCCCCGTGAATATGATTTATTGGATTGTAGCCCCGCAAGCCGTACAGCAGGTCTGTTGCCAAGGGGAAGTTATCACGTGCAGATGATTGTAAACATTGAGTTAAAAAGTGGATGACCAGTTGGTCTCTTCTGGATCACTTTGGAGAGCAAATTGCATAAAGGTATTCATAACCGAAGCTATATTTGTGCCTCACTCACTGTTACCCCGTCTTCTGGCGGGTGGGCTGGATTCCACTAAGGAGAACTCGATGAATAGGTTAACCACCGTTGGAAAGCTACTGTCGCTACTGCTACTCGTTGGTATCGCAGCGATCGGACTTGCCCAAGAAACAACAGGTTCCCTTCAGGGTACGGTCAAGGATCCGTCTGGCGCTGTTGTCATCAATGCCAATGTGAGTGTGACCACGCCGACGCTGGTTGGTGTAAAGACGGTTGCGACCGATTCCAAGGGCTACTACCATATCGCAAACCTTCCTCCAGGTTCGTATGTAGTAACAGTGGATGCCAAGGGCTTCCAGTCGCTCAAGCAGGCGGGTCTCGTGATTGAGGTTGGACACTCCCCGTCGCTGGATATGACGCTGTCCGTAGGATCGGAGTCGACGGTTGTGGAAGTGACCACCGCCAGCCCTCAGATCGACGTAACATCGACGCAGACTACGTCGAATATCACCGAGGATGTGGTTAAGAATGTGCCGCGCGGCACCTCGTTTCAGTCGGTGATCCAGTTCGCGCCCGCGGCGCGCAACGAACCCATGATGGGAAATACCACCCTCTCCAATGGCTCGGGTGGCACCTCGCCCGGCAACGGCAGCAACGGCAACCAGTATGGCTACTCTGTGGCCGGTGGATCGGACTCCGAGAACTCCTACTTGGTGGAAGGCCAGGAGACGGCCAACCTCATCGGCGGCTACTCGCACACCAATGTTCCATTCGACTTCATTCAGGAAGTCTCCGTCAAAACCTCCGGCGTTGTGGCGCAGTACGGCGGCGCGCTTGGCGCAGTCGTCAATGTGGTCATGATGAAGGGCACCAACCAGTATCACGGCGCACTCTTCGGTCAGTTCGAGGACCAGGACTTCGATGCCTCGCCCAGTGCGATCACGCAATATGACCCGACCGCATCACAAACGTATCAGGCTGGATGGCACTCTACCGGTCTGGCGACCTACAAGGGCTACACAGACGCGGCGTTCCAGGGGTACCAGCCGAAGAAGTCCCATACCAGCGATATGTTCTTTGGCTTCAGGGTAGGTGGCCCGCTGCTTCCTTTCTCCGGATGGCGCGACAAGGCTTACTTCTTCCTGGCAGTCGATCCGGAACTGCAAAGGTTGGAGCGATTCGTCGATTACGGCTCGGCCAACAATGCCTCGCAAACCATCGACAAAACCCTGGGCGTAGTTCCGTTCAGCCGCAACACCAACACCTACTACGCCAACGCCCGCATCGATGCGCAGGCGACAAAGAACATCCGCGTATTCATCTCGGGGCTCTCGCAACTACAACGGCAAAACGGCGAATTGATGCCACGCTCCGACTCCACGATTGCGGGACAGGCAAACGTATACTCCGCCAATGCGCCTTCCAACTATGCGCACACGCTTGGATACGATGCGCCGGATCTTACTCTGAATACCGGTGCGGATATCGTATGGAAAAACCTCGTTTCCACCACTCGCTTCGGTTATTACTTTGAGAACTACCACGACTTCGGTTACCCGCAAGGCGGAGTTGAGTACCAGTTTCAAGACAGCGGTGTCGGTGGTACGGACGGCACCGGAGCGCCGTTGCCAGCCTCGCTGCAGTTGGGCAATGGTGCTCAGAACTCTGCGATCAACTCGAATGACACCCACTTCAATGCCAACAAGGCGATCCAGTTGGATCAGAATATCGCCTACTACAAGAGCGGCTGGGCTGGGACGCACAACTTCGTGGCTGGCTACCAGTTGAACCGGCTATCGAACTACATCCTTCAGGGCTTCAACCAACCCTACTTCCAGGTATTCGTGGGGAACGGCGGAGCCGCCGATCTCAGTCCCCAAACTGATCTCGGCACTGCCTATTGCGCTAACCCTGCAAATCTCTATGGCGGCAGTTGCCAGGGCAAGTACGGGTATATCCAGGTGTACGATGCGGGTACTGGAGGCAAAGCCACCAGCTACAACCACAGTATCTTCGCACAGGATTCCTGGACCGTGGGACGCGGTTTGACCCTCGACCTTGGCTTCCGCATCGAGAAAGAGTACCTGCCCGGCGAAGGCCAGGCGGGCGGCGGTACGCCGAAGCCGATCGACTTCAACTGGAGCGACAAGTTTTCGCCCCGCGTTGGAGCTGCATGGGACGTAATGGGCAACGGCAAGATGAAGCTCTTCGGCAGCTATGGCGTCTACTACGACATCATGAAGCTGAACCTGGCCATCAGCTCCTTCGGTGGACAGTACTGGAACACCTGCGCATACGCGCTGAACACATCCAACCTTAGTTCGATCAATCCTTCTTTCGACGCGAACAACCGATATTGCAGCGGTTTTGTCGATACCGGCACGGCCAACTTTGCCGGTGGCACCACACCCGCTGGCTTGACCTTTATTGAGAACGTCAACTACCGCGCCTTCCCCACCACTTGCTCTACCTGCAGCCAGTCGCAGGAGGGCGTTGTGCCCGGTCTCAAGCCATATCGCCAGCACGAGGCGGTGTTTGGCTTCGACTACCAGTTGGCTCCCAAGGTTGCGTTTGAAGCGCGATACGACCGCCGGCGACTGGACCACGTGATCGAAGATGCATCGATCTACAACCCAGCCCTGGGCGAGACCTTCGTGGTTGTCAATCCTGGGCAAGGCACGAATGCCAGCTTCAGCGGCTTCTGCAACTTCCTGTACCCGTCAAGCCCTAATTGCGCATCCTCCAACGGCACTCCTCCCGACATCAACATCCCGGCCTCGCGCAGCTACGACGGCGTGGAGTTCCGGCTGAACAAGGCGATCAGCAACCACTGGTCCGGCATGGTCTCCTATACCTACAGCAGCTTCCGCGGCAACTACACCGGTCTCACCAGTTCGGACCAGGCCGACGCGAACGGCGGACGCAACTCACCCAACAACAGCCGCGCATTCGATGAGCCCTACTTCCAATACAACGCCTATGGTGGTTCGTCGAGCGGCCCGCTTCCCACCGACCGTCCCAATACCTTCAAGGGTTATGCCTACTACCAGCTTGGCTTCAAGAAGAACTTCACCACGAACCTTGGCATATTCCAAACGATGTATGAAGGAACGCCGAACAGTTCAATTCTGGATACGGGCGCTGGCTTGCAGGCCTGGCTGGTCTATCCGTTCAATCGCGGCATGTGGGCTGACTTCACCCAGAACCAGAACACAGGTGTGATCACAGTCGGTACACCACGCGTGTATCGCACGCCGTGGTACAACCAGACGGACCTCCAAATCCAGCAAAGTTACAAGATTGCCGAGAGCAAGTCCGTCAGCGTCTCTGCAACCGTAAGCAACGCGTTGAATCAACATAAGGTTACATCCGTGGTTGAGTCGGTGGATTCGCAGTATAGCAGCAACTACATCCGTCCGGGCAACCTGAACATCACGGGTGGCGTTCCCTTCTACGCGGGAGCGGAACATGCCTACAACGTGTCCAACCTGATCAACGGTACCGTCTTCCACAGCGACAACAAGAGCGGTCCACTCACCATCGACAGTCAGTATGGCCTGCCGAATACGTACCAGCTTCCTCGTACGATTCGCCTGGCCGCCTCCTTCACCTTCTAAGTGTGAGGACGCCCGCAACTCGCGGGCGTCTCTCGCGTTTAGTAAGTTGGCGTGGATCTGAATTGATAAAGCAGGGAGCGGAGTGATCCGTCTCCCTGCTTTTCTCTTGCGCGATCCGGTTATAAGTCTTGTCTATTTCTTGCTGCCGGACTTTGCGGCGGGTTTCCGCTTAGCGGCTGTCTTCTTGGCCGGCTTTGCCGGAGCCTTCTTCACCGCACTTTTCTTGGCCTTTGCAGCGACTGCTTTGGCTGCGGTCTTGCTCGCCGTCTTCACGCTGCGGGAAGCCACTTTGTGGGCACGCGCGCTGGTGATCTTCGCCTTCAACTCTGCGTTGAGCGCGGCGATGCTGATCGTGGTGGCCGACTTCCGCAGGCGTTCCAGGCCATAGAAGACGCGCTTCTCCCGCGAGAAAACGTGGACGATAAAGTCCACGTAATCCATCAGTATCCACTCTGCCTGTCTGCGGCCCTCAATCGAGTTGGGGTAGGTGCCGAACTCGCGTTTCAGGCGCAGCTCAATCTCATCGGTGATGGCGATGTTCTGGCGTTCGTTCGTGCCGTTGCAGATGAGGAAGTAGTCGGTCAGGCCGCTTTCGGAGGGGTCGAGGGCCAGGATGCGAACGTCTTCGGCCTTCTTGTCTTCGCAGGCTGCCGCCGCGGCCAGTAGAAGCTGATAGCTTTCGGTTGATGGCATGGAACTCCTTAGAGAATTTCTCGAATTGGTGTAGAGAGAAGTCACCTCAGTTGAGTGGCTTTTTTCTCAAGAAAAAGCCACCTCGCACAATTTTCCTAATCCACATGAATTCGCGAAATACTCTCAGACCATGGTATTGGTTTACGGCGGTCATCGTCCAGAGCGGCATCGCCGGAGCCGACAGCACTCGACAGCTATGCGACCAGATCTTCCGTGAGCAAGACCTGGCAAATTATCTTCTCCCCGGAATCCTCTGCGGAGAACACGCTCCATCGTGGCCTGCTCGAAGGTAGGCAGGGCCGCGACGGAGATGCTGGATTGTGGCTACTTCAGTGTCTTGACGAACGCGACGAGGGCAGTAACCTGCACGGGGGTCAGCGTGCTCATCGGATTGACGTGCGGAGCCTTAGCTTCGCCGCCCTTGGTCAGCACAGCGGCGACGTCCTTGGTGGTGCCTGCCAGTTTCGGTGCCATGGGCGGCTTGCCCTGTCCCTGATCGCCGTGACACATGGCGCACTTGGTCTTGAACAGCGTGGGGCCGTCCTGAGCAGGGGCCTGCATCCAGGCCAGCATGGAGACGGATGCCAATAGTACGGGTGCAATGCGGAGTTTCATTTTCTACCTCATCCTTGAAATGTTGATGCATTTTTTCCAAATCACTTGCTACTCGTGCGGCGGCCGCTCTTCCGGCTTGGCCACAATGTCGTTCGCGTCGGTTGCGTCGGATCTCACATCGACCTCAGCCAGCGTCTCTGTGTCCAGTTCGTGTTCTTCCTTGTAGTGCTCGACGGACATCTTTCCGTCGCGCCACGCCCAGTTCATGGGATACACATCGGGATCGAAGAAGACCTGGTAGAAGTGCCACACCAGGATGGCCAACGTGGCCAATATCGCCTCGTAAAAATGTACTGCGGTCGCTGCGTCTACCCACCAGCGCGCCAGTTGGTTGCCCACCGTGATCTTGGCCCACAGCATGATTCCGGTGACTGCCATCAGCGCTGTACCCCAAACCAGCGCCCAGTACTCCGCCTTCTCCGCGTAGCTGAATCGTCCGAACTTCGGCTTCTGGCTGCGCAGCCCGAGGTAGAAGAGCATGGTTCCCCAGGCATCGGTAGCATCTTTCAAATTGGGCAGCAGGTCGCGAACCAGCTTTCTGCCGTCGCTGGTGAACGCAATATAGAAGACGTGGTAGAGTCCATCGGCGATCAGCAGCACTCCGGCAACGCGATGGAGTATGCTGCGCCAGCGCTCGCCCAGGCCGAGGATGACGGCAAACGAGGAGTCGGGGTACTTCAGCGCGAATCCGGTTACTACAAGCACGAAGAAGCTGGTAAGCAGGATAAGATGCTGCCAGCGCTGGTTCGGCGTCATGCGCTGCACGCTGGGCCCCATCGCCCTGCGCCGGGCCATGGCTTTCGCGCGCCAAAGGATCGCGTTGTGCAGCAACATTCCGCCGATCACCAGCAGGATCAGCGGAAGATAGAACCATCGGATCCAGCGCACCGCTCGCGTGCCCGAATCCAGAGTGCGTCCGCCCTCAACGTCCACATGCACCTTGTAGCGCGTGAAGTTCTGCGTCACTCCCTTGTGGCATTGCCCGCAGGTGGCGTCCAGGTTGGCTGGATTGATGGTGGAGCGCGGATCGCTGGAGGGCAGAATATTATGTACGCCGTGGCAACTGGCGCAGTTGGCCACCACCACGGAACCGCCCTGCGAGGCGAGTCCGTGGTAGCTGTCCATGTAGGTGGAGACGCGGTTGCCGGCTACGTCGAACTCCTGGGTCAGTCGCACTCCCTGGTGGCAGCGCGCGCAGGTGGTGGCCGATAGGTTCTGATCGGAGACCGACGAGCTGGGGTCGGACGGCGCCTTGATGGTGTGGATGCCGTGGCAATCCGTGCAGACCGGCGCAAGCCCGTTGCCAAGCGCAATGGCCTGCCCGTGAATGCTCTGCTGAAAGACGCTCTGCACGTCGCCGTGACACTTGCCGCACGTGGCGGGGATGTTGAACTTATTGATCGGCGACTTGGCGTCGTTGGCGGCCAGTATCTGGTGCGAACCATGGCAGTCGGTGCAGACGGCCGCGGTCTGCGATCCGTTTTTGATGGCGTGTCCGTGGACGCTGTCCTGATAAGCAACGAAGACCTGCGAACTGCCGCCGGTAGACTGCATCAGGAACTTCTGGCCGTGGCATGTGCCGCAGGTTGCGGGAATGTTGCTGTGGTTGACCGGCGACTTCGCATCGGCGGCGGGCAGAACGGTATGCGCGTCGCCGTGGCAATCCACGCAGGTGGCGGCGGGCGTGCCGTCAGGCTTTTTTGCCGTGGCGTGGTAGCTATGTCGATACGCGGCCTGCGCTTCGGCGTGGCACTGGGCGCAGGTAATCTTCGCCGGTGTGTTTGCGTGCGGCGACGACTTCACATCCTTGTGGCAGTCCACGCAGCTGAACATGCCGCCGTGGATCGACTGCTTCATCTTGTCGGCATCCACCGTCAGGCTGACTGTCTTTCCCTTGGCATCGGTGGTGGTCAGGGTGGGATCTGCGTGGCAGGCGAGACACTCCTCATCCTTTGGCTTGGGCTGGGACTGCGCGGACGAGGCCCACAACAGCAGAGAACACGCCACGGCCAGCGCGCCGAATTTGCCTGAAAACTTCATGCTGCAAGTACACGCCTAGCCGTCCACGCTTACCGTGACTGTCATCACAGTGCGCGCTCATGCAACAGGCCCAAGTCGTGCCGTGGTGTGCGTGCGCTCACCGATGAAGGTTGTTGATGGCAACGCTTATGCAGTTGAGTAGCAGAGTATCGCGATCGGGCGGGAGGGAACCGTTTAGCTGGGCCCGGAAGATACGGTTGATTGCACGCAGAATGGCTGGGCGATTGGTGAGAGGACCGAGGCGTATGGCCGGAGGGCGGAGAGCACGATAACGGCGGCAGATGCGCTGGTCGAGTTCCTTGTGATAGCGACAGACTCGCTTACCGGTTGGAGCGACTGCGCGGCATGAGGTTCCATCTTCCCGAGTGGCAGAGCAGAGTTTGGCTTTCATCGATTCTCCTGTGCAGGGGGGCACCCCCCCTGTCTAGTAACATATTTACAATCATGCAGTTGCAATTATTTACCTGTAAAGTATCCGAAAGAAACAGGTTACAGGCAAGAATAAGAAAACAAAGAAGAAAGGCCTGGGAGTATTCTCCCAAGCCTCTTTGTTTCTTTCCCTATCCTGATTAAAGAATAACAGGTTGAAGCAAACTACTATGCCAACTATTTTCAACTTTTATGTTATTTGAATGGAGCGGGTTACGGGGAATTTGGAGGTTCGAGACCCTTGACAATAAAACGGGGGGTAGGGGGATGTGGAAATCAGGTGATTGCGGAAGACGGTTGTTTGCTACCGCAAACGATAACCCACCCTTTTGCAAAAGCGCGAAAGCATGGGGCACCCAAAACCGAACGGCAACGAGGTAGATGCTCCGATGACCGATCCGTCCGTCCCAGTAAGTAGCCGCTTTGTGCCAAGCAGGTCCTGATGTTGATAGGAACTCTGGTATCCATCGAAGACGGAGACGGGTGTGCCGTTCCAGTAGGTGTTGGCGGAGAGCAAGGTTGGCGCGCAGGCAATGCCATCCCAGGACGACACACGCTGCCCGTTCAGCCCAAAGGCATATTGCGTAGTGAACCCCTGACTCGTAACCTGGACACGTTCATTCATGGCGTCGTACGAGTATACGCGGTGCTTCCACCATCGACGGTTAGGACAATTACTGAAGACTTGACTTGGCGAGGGTGAGGCGAGGCTTGTGGTCTCCCACCCTTTCGCATAGGACAAAGGCGCGAAAGGATGGGGCACCCGGCTCCTGGCATAAGGCCCGTGGCTAAAGCCACTTTACTAATTAGGCTGCATTCAGGGGCCTGAAGGCCCCTGCTAATCCGGACAGCCAGAACTCCCACCGATCGCGATATAACTGCGATGGATGGGGTACCCAACGTTTTGTGGTAATTCAGAGGCGGGACTAGGTGGATTTGTGGCCTCCCACCCTTTCACGATGAGACCATGAAAGGATGGGGCACCCAAAAACAGCAGATCCCCTGCGGGGATGACAAACAAAGGGGCACTCAAATCCCACCCTTTCGCAAAAGCGCGAAAGGATGGGGCACCCGGCAACAGCAGATCCCTTGTCTACCCCAGCGAGCAAGCACGCTGGGGACCCCGGCTGCGGGGATGACAAACAAATAAGGTAGCCGAAATTATTTGGGGGTAAAGTAGCCGTCGCGGGCCTGGATAGTGAGGTCCTTGTTGGCTGCCTTGAGGTCGAGCTTGTGGTATTTGTTGGGGCGGTTGTCGGGGGGCTTATAGCCGATTTCGTACTGCAGGCGGAGGTCGGCGGCGATAGAGGTGTAGATCTGCTGGAGGGAGCTTGTGGTGCCGACGGTGAACTCGCGTCCACCGGTCTGGCGGGAGAGGTCCTTGAGCGCGCCCTCGTCGCCGCCGCCATTGGAGTAGTAGACGGTGTAGATCATGATGTCGGCGCGCTGGGCCTCGCGGATGGCGTCCTTCTGGTTGAAGTGGCTTCCGTTGTCTCCGCCATCGGTCAGAATCACCATGGCGCGGCGGCCCATCTGGGTGCCGAGTTCGATGTGGGAGACGGCGACGATGGCATCGAACAGGAGCGTGCCGCCGTTGCCGGGTGTGCCGATGGTGTCATGCGGTTGGGTGAGGTAGGCCAGTCCGTGGACAAGTGTTGTCTTGTTGGTGGTGAGCTTGACGAGTTGCAGGATGGTGCTGTCGAACTGGACGAGGACGGCGCGGTCGTCTGGCCGGGTGAGCATGGCGGGAAAGAAGGCGCGGCCTGCGGCGATCTCATACGGGATGTAAGAGCGCTGGCTGCCGCTGGTGTCGACCATGAGAGCGAGAGTGAGAGGCAGGCTGGAGCCCTGCGAGAAGTAGGTGATGGGTTGCGGCTTGCCGTCCTGCTTCAGCACGAAGTCGTCGCGGGTGAGGTTGGCGACGGGCTTGCCGGACTTATCGCGGGCGATGGCGGAGACAGCGACGATGCGGGAGGAGACTTTGAGAGTAGCGGTGTCTGGTGTGAGGGGTGCGGGAGGCTGGGCGGCCGCAGGAGATTTGGCCGGCGTTTGCGCGAAGGCAGAGGTGAGAGTGGTCAGGAGAACGAACGCGAGTAGGCGAGGAAATGGCATGAGCGCTGAGGTGAGTTTACATGGGGGCGGGAGTTGGTCGCGCTTCGAGCGATAACCGACTCATGCGATGAAGCCGCAAGGATGGGGCACCCGGCAGTGGGCGAGGAAGCTGCCCCTGGCTAGTGCTTGCCGTTGGCGAAGGCGGGCACCTTCTCCAGGTGGCGGAGCAGGAACTCGCGGAAGATATTTCCAACGATATTGCCGGCGATATCGATGCCGAAGGTCTGGAAGGTGTCCCCGACGCTTCGGCTGTCGGCTGGGTGATAGAGGTTGGAGATGCCCGCGGAAGAGAGGCTTCCGAGCAGGTGCGAGTAATTGAGCTGGCTCTTGCCGTTATCGCCTCGGGCGATGAAGGTGAATGAGGCAGCGTGCATCGTTCTTGAGGCGAAGTTGCCCGATCCCTGGTAGAAGTAGCGCGGATCCTGGTGGAGGACGGAGGGCAGGATGCCGCTGCCGATGATGCGGCTGGTGACAGCGTCTGCCATCGCAGCGCCGTAGCGTTTGCCGTAGCCCTCGATGCCCGGGCCATAGCCGGGGTATGTCCCCTCGTACTGCTCCGCGCCGGCGATTCCGGCGACGATGAGGAACTGCGGGGGATCGTACAGGGCACGGAAAGCGAGGATGTACTTCTGCCGGACGGGCATGGGTTTCGCGTCCCAGATGTAGCTGGTGTAGAAGTTCTGGAAGACGCCGAAGACGCGCTGCTGCTCCTGCATGTGGACCTGGGCGACAGCGATCTGGTCCTCCGTGGCGACGACAGTAACTGTGGTACTGGTGGAGAGGGTGAGAGCGATGCCTGGCAGCGTGAGCGATTCGCCGGGCCGCACGGTGAACACTCCGGAGGTGTAAAAGTCGAGGCCCACGGCCGCGACGGTGAACCGGTACTGACTTGGCGGCAGTTCGGAGAAGGTGAAGCTGCCGTCCGCGGCGGAGGTTGCGGTACGCTGGTCCTGCTTGCCGAGCGGAATGAGCGTAACGGTGGCTGCAGAGACAGGGATGCCCTGCTTGTCAAGGACGGTTCCGGTGACCTGTGCCGTCCCCTGAGGGTTTGCCGGAAGAGCGCTTGAGCCGGTGGTCTGCGCGAACGCGTCGGGTGCATTCGGCAAGCCATCTACAGTGGCGGAGATCTGCCCCAGCGCCGGATAACAACAGGCAAATACCAGCAAAGTAGCGGCTGTCCTGCATTCAAAACCGTTCATCGTTCCTCTCCGCGAAAATACATCTCCTCACTAAGATGCAATCGGAGCTCAAAAAACAGGGCACACGGAGGAGAATGTTCTGGAGATTAACAGGGAGGATTGGGTCTACGCGGATTCCTGGCCGAGGACGCAGGCGAAGATGGCGTCTACGTTAGTGAGCTGGCGGTGATAGTCGAAGGCGGCAGAGAGCTGCGCGGTGGTGAGGAGAGCGGTGATCTCGTGGACGCGGGCGATCTCGTCGCGGAAGATGAGGTCTTCCTTCCAGGCGCGCATGGCGTGGGACTGCACGAGCGCGTAGGCGTCTTCGCGGGACATTCCGGCGGCAGCGAGGTCGAGTAATAGTTGGCCGGAGAAGATGAGGCCGCCTGTCGACTCGAGGTTCTTCAACATGCGCTCGGGGTAGACGAGGAGTTTCGCGATGAGGTTTTCGGTTTTCGCCAACAGATAATCCGCAAGAATTGTGGAGTCGGGCAGGATGACGCGCTCGGCGGAGGAGTGGGAGATGTCGCGCTCGTGCCAGAGGGCGATGTCCTCGAAGGCGACCTGGGCGTTGGCGCGGACGACACGTGCGAGGCCGCTGATCTGCTCGCTGGTGATGGGATTCCGCTTGTGCGGCATGGCACTGGAGCCTTTTTGTTTTTCGGAGAAGAACTCTTCGGCCTCGCGGACCTCGGTGCGCTGTAGGTGACGGACTTCGGTGGCGATTTTGTCGAGTGTGGAGCAGAGAATGGCGAGCGCGGCGATGTAGGCGGCGTGGCGGTCGCGCTGTACGATTTGCGTGGCGACGGCGACGGGCTTGAGGCCGAGTTCGGCGCAGATGGCGGCTTCGTGCTCCGGCTTGAGATGGCCGAAGGTGCCAACGGCTCCGGAGAGCTTGCCGACGCGGAGGTCTTCGGCGGCGGCGTCGAAGCGGGTGAGGTTGCGCTGCATCTCGGAGTACCAAAGCAAAAGCTTTAAGCCGAAGGTGGTGGGTTCGGCGTGGACGCCGTGAGTGCGGCCGATGATGGGTGTGTGCTTGAACTCGATGGCGCGCTTTTTTAATGTTTCAGATAGCGCGACGATACCGGCGCGGATAAGCGTGGAGGCTTCGCGGAGTTGCAGGGACTGCGCGGTGTCCACCACATCGGTGGAGGTAAGGCCAAAGTGCAGCCAGCGGGAGGACTTTTCTTCTTGATACGGCGGCTCATCGATGTGTTCGGCGACGGTGGTAGTGAAGGCGATGACGTCGTGACGGACTTCGTCCTCGATCTGGTTGATGCGGTCAACAGTGAAGTTGCCGCGATCACGGATGGCGTCGGCGGCGGCCTGCGGAACGAGGCCGAAGCGGGCGAGGGCCTGCGAGGCTGCGGTCTCGACAGTGAGCCAGCAGCGGTACTTGTTTTCGTCGGACCAGATTCGGCCCATGGCAGGACGTGTGTAGCGAGCGATCATGTGTGAGGTCCTGGGTGCTAGGTACTAGGTGCTAGGTGAAATAACTAGACGTGGAAGAGGGCGGACATTTCGTCGAGGAGAAAGCCCTCGCCGGGGCGATAGGGTTGTATCCATTTACCGTCAAGGACGAACTGGGGGATGGCGCGCTTACCGGTGTGAGCGATGACCTCGGCTGCGGCGCCTGGGGTGGTTTCGATGTCGATCTCGGTGTAGGGGATGGAATGGTCAGCGAGGAAACGCTTGGCCTCGCGGCAGTCGCGACACCATGCGGAGGAGTAAACGAGTAGTTCCATGCTTCTATTTTACGACGCGGGCGGCGGATGAAGGGAGATGTGTAATCGCTGAGGAGAAAGACGCGTCTATGGGGACATGAACGCGAAACGGACTCTCGGGCAGATTTTACGGGTTGGGTTGGTTGCGGTGCTGATGATGGGCTTGCAGATGCGGGCGCAGAGCGCGGGTACCAATTCTGCGGCTGGCGCGACAGCAGGTACGAAGAATGGGTTGAAGACGAATGCACAGCGGTTGACGGAAGCCGGCTCGGCGGCGAGTGCAACCGCGACTGTGGCAACGACAAGTAAGGCAGAGTCGCTGCAGGTGGCGAATAAAGAGTACGACACTGCGAAAGAACTGGCGCGTATGACGAAGCGCTATGGCTTGACCAAGGATCAGAAGACGATGATCGAGCCGCTGCTACTGGAGCAGCAGAATCAAGTGCATACGCTGGGCGAGGACGAATCGCTGACCGATGCTGAGTGGGCTGGGTCGGTGAGGAAGGTGCATCAGGCAACGGTGTTGAAGGTGCGGAAGCTGCTGACCGATGAGCAGTTGAGCAAGTACGCGAAGGACGAACTGAAGCGGGCGAAGCAGGCAGGGAATGATTCGGACGATGCGAATGACGATGGGCCTCCGGATGGGCCTCCTCTGGATGGCGGGCCTGGCGGTGGGCCGGGTGGCGGCGGACCTAGTGGTGGCGGCGGGCCAGGTGGTGGTGGACCAGGCTAGGCGAAGCTAGCGACGGGAACCTGCGACGATTTTGGCTCTGCCAGCGAGACTTTCGCTGGGATGACGCGTCTCACCTTTGAATCCGCGCTACCATGGATGCGGTGGAGGGCTGCGAGATGTGGAGCGTCGAGCTGCTTCGCTGGTCATTCTGGATGCTGCTTTTGGCGGTGGTGCCTGTAGTGCGGGCGCAGAATACGGTGGTGCCTCCGGCTGCGCCTGTGGCTGGAGCGAGTGCGGTTGAACCTACTACAAGTGCGGCGACGAATGCGACTACTCCGACTGTAACTGCACCACCAACTGATCAACCCAAGCGAGCAAGTTCGCCAGCAACCCCTGTCGCGGCAAAGACTGGCAGCGCCGCAGGAGTGAAATTGCGGACGACGGCAGTCCAGTTTTCCAGGGTACACCCCGTGTTGGGTCTGCCTCTGGGGAGCAGCACGGCGAGGGCTCACTGCTCGGCTGATGGCACTGCATTCTACGATCTCACAGCGAGCGGCGCGACGGCGGGTCAGGAGCTGTATGGCATTTCGACGGACGGCGGAGTGAAGCATGTGCTTCGCAAGTTGCCCGTCGATTACACCCATGTGCAGATACGTGATTTCTATGTGGGAGATAAGCAGCTGGTGACGCTGTTGGAAGCGGACAAACGGGATAATGTCGCAGACGCATCGCCTCCGCGTGAGGTTAATTATTTTCTGTCGACGTCGGACCACGACGGCGATCTGAGCACTCTGGTGCAGGTTGATGTGCGGTTCAATCCGCTAAAGATTGCGAGTTTCGGGTCGGGTGATGTGATGGTGCTCGGCTGGGACGAGGGCAACCTACTGCCGGAGATTGCACTGCTGAAAGAGGATGGGACAGTGCGACGGTTTGTGGACTTCGATGAGCACAGACCGGATGCGGCGCGAGACCAACAGGTCAACGGCACGCAGCGAGAGGTGATACGGGAGCGGGTCATGCTGGAAGAGTTGCAGGGCGCGGTGTTTGTTCCGTATGGCAGCGAGATCATGCTGACCTATCCTGGAACAACCAAGCCGATTCGTGTGCTGACCGGGGTGGGCGAGAGTAGAAGCATTCCGATTGCTCTGCCGGGCGGCTATGTGTTGCATGATGTTCTGGTATCGAGCGGACGGGGAACGCTGGTTGTGCGTGCGCAGGCGGAAGCTACAGGCAAGGCTGCAACGGATGAGGCAACCAGAAATTCTCACCTTCTACTGTTGGAGATGAGTTCGTACAACGGAGCGTTACTTAGCGAGTTCACCTTTGCCAAGCCGCAGGTCTCCGACGTGACGTGCGCGCCGAACAATTCGCTGGTTGCTGTGTTCCAGGACACGGTCCCGGGTGCAGACCAGACGGCGACGAGCAGCGGTGCGACAGTCGCGGCGAATGCGGCGACGCAACTTGTGGTGGCGACATCTCGAAGATAGAGGGAAGCTTCAGCGGCGGGCGCGGAAGAAGGCGGTGAGGAGTTGCCCGCACTCTTCGGCGAGGAGGCCGGAGGTGACTTCGACCTGGTGGTTGAGCTGAGGGTGGTTGAGGACGCTGAGGACCGAGCCACATGCGCCGGCCTTTGGGTCGGGCGCGGCGTAGACCAGGCGGGCGACGCGGGCGTGGAGGATTGCGCCGGCACACATGGCGCAGGGTTCGAGTGTGACGTAGAGGGTGCAGCCCTCGGGCAGGCGATAGTTGGCCAGCGCGCGCGCGGCGTGGCGGAGGGCGACGATCTCTGCGTGGGCGGTGGGGTCGTGATCGCGCAGAACACGGTTCTGGCCTCGGGCGATGATCTCGCCGTTATGCACGATGAGGGCGCCGATGGGAACTTCGCCATCATGCTCGGCGGCGCGGGCTTCGGCGATGCAGGCGTGGAGGTAGTCGAGGTCGGAGAGCATGACTACTTGATTATCCTGCATGTCAGCCGGTGATAAATGTACGCATATGCATATAGGTGTTTATGTGTATAATTCACGAAGGAGATGTTTATGGCTGGGACCGCGATGCGTTGGAACCTGGTAGTGGCTGCTGAAACCGATTCGGAGCTTCGGCAGTTTCTTGTGTCTGAGGGCGGAGGAAGAAAGGGAGATCTTTCGAAGTTTGTGGAAGAAGCTGTTAAGGCTCGAATCTTTGAACTGAGTGCACGGCGAGCGAAAGCGGAGAATGAAATGTTTCCGGCGGAGACGATCGAAGATGCGGTCCGTGAGGCCCTGGCCTGGGCGAGGAACCGATAGTGCTGGTTGTGCTCGACAGCAACATATTCCTGAGTGCACTGATCTCTCCGCATGGCAGACCGGGCAGGGTGTTTGAGGCGTGGCGTGAGGGGCGGTTTGAGGTGGCGACCTGCCGACAGCAGGTTGAAGAGATTCGCCGGGCGAGCCGCTATCCGAAGTTGCGGGCGATCCTGAAGCCGCATCTTGTGGGCAAGATGCTGAATGCGATCCAGCGGGCACAGGTGTTTGAGGATGTGCCCAGGAGGCATACCGCAGATGATCCTAACGATGCGTATTTGCTCGATCTGGCTGAACTGGCGAAGGCAGACTATCTGGTCACGGGAGACAAGCGGTCGGGATTGCTGAAGCTGCGCAGAGTTGCGGGAGCAAGGATTGTGACGGCTGCGACGTTTTGGGAAAAGGCGTTGGGGTAGGCGGCGCGGGCTTCGGCGATGGAGGCGTGGAGGTAGTCGAGGTCAGTATCGTCGTTCATGCGGGTTCCTGCTGGGTGAGGCAGTGGAGGGTGCCGAGGCCCCAGACGAGATCGACGGAGTGGATGCCTACGATCTGGCGAGTGGGGAAGCAGGCGGCGATAGTGTTGAGGGCGATGCGATCGTTAGCGTCGTTGAAGGTGGGGACGAGGACCAGCGAGTTAGCGATGTAGAAGTTGGCGTAGCTGGCGGGGAGTCGCTGGCCCTCGAAGACGACAGGCGCGGGCATGGGCAGAGTTATGATCTTGAACGGCTTGCCCACTTTGCTGCTCTTCGTGCGTATGCCGGGGCCGGAGGCTTGGCGGAAGGAGTGCAGGCATTCGAGGTTCTCGGCGAGCGGCAGGTGATTTTCGTCCGCAGTGTTGGGCTCAACCGCGGTGAGGATTGTGTTTTCAGCAACGAAGCGGGCGATGTCGTCGACGTGGCCGTGGGTGTCGTCGCCCGCGCAGCCGCGATGCAGCCAGAGGGTCTGATCGATGCCGAGATAGTCGTGAAATGCCCGCTCCAACTGTTCGCGACTGACTCCGGGATTGCGCTGCTGTACTTCCGAGAGAAGACACTCCTCGGTGGTGAGGAGGACGCCGGCCCCGTTGACATCGATGGAGCCGCCCTCGAGGACTATGCGGTGAGGCTCGCTATCGGGGTGGACGATCTCGGGCTTGATCTCGGGAATCTGGTAGAGCTTGGCGACGCGGTGGGGAATCTGGTCGTCGAGATGCCAGTTTGAGTACTTGGCCCACGCGTTGAACTTCCAGTTGGTGACGGCGAGGTTGGCGTCGGAGTCTTCATCCTGCTTAACAAAGATGGGGCCGGAGTCGCGCAGCCAGACGCGGTCTGTGGGCCAGTGGTGGAAGTGAACGCGGGCGAGGTTTGCGCCGCCGCGGAGAAGGATGCTGGTGGCGCGGCGCTCGGCTGCGAGATCGTTAACCAGGATGTGGACGTCTTCGACGGCGGAGAGATGACGGACGATCTCTGCGTAGACCCAGGGGATGGGCTGGAACTTGCCGGGCCAGTCTTCGGGATTGTGAGGCCAAGCGATCCAGGTGGCGGCGTGTTGCTCCCACTCGGCGGGCATGCGGGTTCGGGGGGTGGTCATGGTGCTACCAGAGTAACAATGTGCGAGGTACCAGGCACCAGGTACCAGGTGCTAGGCAAGGCATCCCACCCATGCCGCAGAGGACGCGGCATGGATGGGGCACCCAGAACGTGAAAGCGCTTAGGGCAGGGGCTCCATGACGACTTCGATCTGGAGGTGGCTGGTGCTGCCGGGGATGTCGAGGGAGCCGAGCGCCTGGGACTTGCCGGGAGCGAGGAAGGATTCACCTCGCAGGGAGGATTGGCGAATGATCGGTTGCTGTATTGCTGCGTCGGGCTTTTGCGGTGCGACGCTGGACTCGTCCACGGAGGACTTGAGCACGGCTCCATCGCCCATTGTTGTCAGGGTTACGTCGATGTTCATGCCCACATCGACATAGGTGTATTGCGTCTGCACCGGGGACATGTTGGTTCCATTTGCACCACCCGCCGAGTAGGAGCCAGTGGCGATTGGAACCCTGTTGCCCAGTTTGAGTGTTGTCTGCTGGCCAGATGCCAGGATCATGGCGTAGTGCTGTGTGCCAATCTGCTTGCCGCTATCCATCTCGGTGACGGTGTAGGTGAGGCGGTAGTTCTTTTTGGGGCGGTCGAGGTCGTTGATGAGCTTCTGCGCGAAGGCTATCTGATCGGGCGGCGCTTCCATGACAATGGCGCTCTGATTGAACACGAGATAAATCTTGTCGCACGGATCAAGCGCGTTGCGCAACGCGGTTACAACTTCGTTGGCGTCGCTTTGCTGGGTGGAGTTGTTGAGGTAGAAAGTTCGTTCTATCACTCCTGTGACATCGGCGCAGCGAGAGATCGGCCTAGGGGCAGAAGTCTCTGTGCTTGGTGTAGCGGGTGTGGTATTGGTGACTGGCCTCGGTGCTACTGCGGGCGCGGGCTGCGCGAATGCGGCTGTGCTGGCAATAATTACGGCGATGGCGGCTGTCAAGAATCCACTTGCATACTTCATATTTGTTCTCCCTGTTGCAGCGCGGTGCGGTTTTCCTGTGTATTGGTTGGGGACTGATTATCGGAAGGTTGTGGTGGAGCAGGCGGCGGTGTGAAGAACTTGTTGAAGTCGTCAATTTCCTGGGCAGCGAGTCTTGCCTGGGCCCCCGGCTCGAGAGAAGCCAGGAGTTTGGGGTCAGCGGTCTGCACGAGGCGGGCGAGTGCTCGCTCCTGAGCGGTGAGAGGCCGAACGGGCGCGGGATGCGATGGGGCAAAGCTGGCGGAGAAGCTGGACTCGGCACGGTAGACGGGAACAGCGCGCGTGGTTTGGAGTTGGCTGGGAGTGGCACATGGGTTGGTGTGGGAGGCACCATTCGGCGCTGAAGCCGCGACTGGGACGACTGCGGGCGCGAGATAGTGTGTGGTTGCGACATGGCTGATCGCGACTTGAGCAGGTTTTGTTCGCAGGGTGTGCTGGGCCAACAGCAGAGTGCCGACGAGGAGCATTGCGGTGGCGATACCGGTGAGTGCGCCACGCCACCAGGCACCGGCGAGCGCGGAGCCGGTGAGTAGATCGCGCCAGCGAAAGGGAGCGGCGGGCACGTGCTGCTGCAGGCGGTGAACAAGACGAGCTTCCATGCCATCGGGCGGCGCGGCGGCCTTCAAGGCTGCGAGGGTCTTATCGATTGCGTCGTCGTGCTTGTTGTGGTCAAGCTGCATAATTCCTCCTAATCTTCAAGCCTCTGGCGCAGGTGGGTACGAGCGCGAAAGAGCAGGGAACGAACACTGGACTCACTGCGGCCCAGGACCGCGGCGATCTCCGCTGCACTCAGCTCGTCCATTGCGGAGAGCAGCAGCGCCTGACGTTCGCGCTTCGGCAATCTCTCGATTGCGCCGAGCACCTGACGGATGCGTCCGGCTTCGTCGAGCGCCTGGTCGGCGGGCAGATCGGCAGAGACGAGTTCCTCGGCAAAGAGATCGTCTAACTGGTCTGGGCGGACGCGGCGGCGACGATCCATTGCCAGATTCCATGTGATGCGTACCAGCCAGGGTTTTGGTTCGAGGATGTCTCCCAGTTTCTGCGAGTGCTGCACGACGCGCAGGAAGACGTCCTGGACAACGTCCTCCGCCTCCGACGAGTTGTGCAGGAGGGCGAGAGCGACGCGATAGAGGATTCCGGAGTAGTCGCGAACCAACGCCGGCAGATCGGGTTCGGCCTCCACCCGCTCTGCTGCGAACCATTGCAAACTGTGTTCCCCGATCGCGTCCATTCAACCCTTCTACTCCACAGACGCACAGGAAGGCGATCCGCTCGGATTTATTTTTTGCACATGGCTGGCGGCGAGTAGTCAGGGAGCAGAACTGCACCAACGGGGCTAGTCCCGATACAATAGAACGGCAGCGGTACGGGTACGAAGAGGGAACTGCGGTATGAGCTGGTTCAAGCGAGAGGACAACGAGATTGTCAACGATGCGCGAAAGACGGTGCGCACCGAGGGGCTATGGACGCAGTGCGGAAGCTGTCGGCAGGCGATCTTCAAGAAGGACCTGGAGGCGAACCTGAACGTGTGTCCGAAGTGCGGATACCACTTCCACATCAACGCGCAATGGCGGATCCGCATGCTGCTGGAGCCGGGCTACGAGCTGGTGGATCTGGAGCTTCGCTCGACCGATCCGCTGGAGTTTACCGATTTGAAGCGCTATCGACACCGGCTGACGGAGGCGCGCAAGAAGACGGGGCTGAACGACGCGATTGTGAATGCGGTTGGAATGCTGGGGCCGCACGCGGTGACGGTGAGCGCGATGGAGTATGGATTTATCGGCGGAAGCATGGGCGCGGTGGTGGGCGAGACGATTGCACGGGCGGTGGACCGCTCACTGGCGACGCGGAACCCGCTGATCATAATTGCGGCGTCGGGCGGCGCGCGGATGATGGAGGGGATCGTATCGCTGATGCAGATGGCGAAGATCAGCGCGGGAGTGGCTCGGCTGGACGACGCTAAGATTCCCTACATCTCTGTGATGACGGACCCGACGACGGGGGGCGTGACGGCGAGCTTTGCGATGCTGGGCGAC